>JABDRL010000375.1 GCA_013041765.1 Dactylosporangium sp.
GGGCACGCCGGACGCGGGAACACCCGCCGCGACCGGCACGGCCGCCGGGCCGGTCCCGCCGGCAACGACCGCGGAGATCCGGCAGTGGCTGAGCCACGAGGTGGCCCGGCGGGTCAAGGTCCGCCCCGGGACGCTGGACCTGAGACAACCCGTGGCCAGCTACGGGCTCGGCTCCGTCGACATGGTCGGCATCGCCGGCGATCTGGAACGGCGGCTCGGGCGCGAGCTTCCGGCGACCCTGGTCTGGGAGTACCCCACCATCGAGGCGCTGGCGACCTTCCTCGGCTCTTCCCCGGCGGCGCGCGAGGTGCCCGCGGACCCGAGCCCCGCGGCACCCCGGCCACGGCCGGGGGACGACCGCGCGGAGCCGATCGCCATCATCGGGATCGGTTGCCGCTTCCCCGGCGGAGCCGACGACCCGCAGAGCTTCTGGCAGCTGCTGTGCGAGGGCCGCGATGCGGTCACGGAGGTGCCGGCCGACCGGTGGACGGCGGCGGACTTCCTGGACGACGACCCGGCGGTACCGGGAAAGACCGTCACCCGCTGGGGCGGCTTCGTCGATACGGTCGATGCGTTCGACCCGCCGTTCTTCGGCATCTCCCCGCGCGAGGCGGCGCGAATGGACCCGCAGCAGCGGCTGCTGGCCGAGGTCGCCTGGGAGGCGCTGGAGGACGCCGGCGTCGCGGCGGAGCGGCTGGCCGGGTCGCCGACGGGCGTCTTCGTCGGCATCGCCACCAGCGACTACGCCCACCTGCAGCTGCAAGACTTCACCCGGATCGACGCGTTCACCGGGACGGGGAACGCGTTCAGCATCGCGGCCAACCGGCTGTCGTATCTGCTCGACCTGCGCGGACCCAGCATGGCCGTGGACACGGCCTGCTCGTCGTCTCTGGTCACGGTGTACCAGGCATGCCAGAGCCTGGCCCAGGGGGACTGCTCGGTAGCCCTCGCCGGCGGGGTCAACCTGATCCTGTCCCCGGCACTGTCGATCAACTTCAGCAAGGCCGGAGCCATGGCGCCAGACGGGCGCTGCAAGGCCTTCGACTCGCGGGCCGACGGCTACGTCCGGGCGGAGGGCGCCGGGATCGTCGTGCTGAAGCCGCTGGCCGCGGCACTCTCGGACGGCGACAGGATCTACGCGACGATCCTCGGCGGTGCGGTCAACCAGGACGGACGGACCAACGGCCTCATGGCCCCCAACCCGCACGCCCAGGAGGCCGTGCTGCGCGCGGCCTACACGAGGGCCGGGATAGCGCCGGACCTGGTGCGGTACGTGGAGGCGCACGGCACCGGAACCCTGCTCGGCGACCCGATCGAGGCCAAGGCACTGGGGGCGGTGGTCGGGGCCGGTCGAGATCGCTCTGAGCCGTGCCAGATCGGGTCGGTCAAGTCGAACCTCGGCCACCTGGAAGCGGCCGCCGGGATCGCGGGCCTGATCAAGGTCGCGTTGATGGTGCGGAACCGGATGATTCCCCCGAGCCTGCACTACCAGCGGCCGAACCCGCACATCCCGTTCCCCGAGCTGGCACTGGCGGTGGCCGACTCGCTGCGCCCCTGGCCGGAGAGCGCGGAGCCGGCCCTGGCCGGGGTCAGCTCGTTCGGGTTCGGCGGCACCAACGCGCACCTGGTGGTGCGGGAGGCCCCCCAGCCGGCCGAGCCCGGCGACGACGCCGCCCTGGCACACGTGCTGACCATCTCGGCGCACAGCGACCAGGCCCTGCGGGACCTCGTCGCGCGGTACGAGGCGCGGCTGGCCCGGCCGGACAGCGACCTCACCCCGGCCAGCCTCTGCCGCGCCGCCGCCGTCCGCCGGGTGCACCACGACCACCGGCTGGCCTGCGTCGGCGGTTCCCTCGGCGAGCTGCGCGAGGGCCTCGGCGCGTTCGCCCGGGAGCAGGAGAGCCCCGGGCTGTCGCCGGGCGGGCGGCGCATCGCGCGGCACCCCACGGTGACCTTCGTCTTCTCCGGCCAGGGGCCGCGCTGGTGGCCGCTCGGCAGCGAGCTGCTGGACGCCGAGCCGGTGTTCCGCGAGGTGATCGAGCGTGCCGACACGGTGCTGCGGCGCCACGTCGACTGGTCGCTGCTGGAGCAGCTGACAGCCGATCCGGACGCTTCCCACCTGGCGGACACGGCGGTCGGCCAGCCCGCCCTGTGCGCGGTGCAGATAGCCCTCGCGGCGCTGTGGCGTTCCTGGGGCATCGAGCCGGCGGCCGTCGTCGGCCACAGCGTCGGCGAGGTCGCGGCGGCCTGCGTGACCGGCGCGCTCGACCTGGAAGAGGCCCTGCTGGTGGCCTTCCACCGCGGCCGGGTGATCCGTTCCGCGGTCGGCGGGGGCCGGATGGCGGTGGTGGGACTCTCCAGCGAGCAGACGCGGCAGGTCCTCGACCGGCTGGAACCCGGGCCGGTCTGGGTGTCGGCGAGCAACGGCCCCGGCTCCACGGTGCTGTCGGGCGACACCGCGGCACTGGCGGGCGTGGTGGGCGTCCTCAACGACGAGGGGATCTTCTGCCGGCTGCTGGAGTCGGTGTCCTTCGCCTCGCACTGTCCCCAGATGGACCCGCTGCTGGAGGAACTGCGGCAGCCCCTGTCCGACCTCGAACCGCGCCCCGGGACGATCCCGATGGTCTCGACGGTCACCGCCGAGACCATCGACGGTGCGAAACTCGACGCGGCCTACTGGGCCACGAACCTGCGCCAGCCGGTGCTGTTCGACCAGGCGATTGCCGCCCTGGTCGATGCGGGGAGCGACACCTTCGTCGAGATCTCCCCGCATCCGATGCTGGGCGCCGCGATCTCCGAGCGGATGGACATCCAGCAGCGGGCCGGTGCGGTGGTGCACTCGCTGCGCCGGGACGAGCCGGGCCGGAGCTCGATGCTCGGCTCGCTCGGGCAGCTGTACTGCGCGGGGTTCCCCGTCGACTGGCGCAAGATCTACGGTCCCACCGGACCCATGGTGAGCCTGCCGTCCTACGCCTGGCAGCGGCAGCGCTGCTGGTTCGACGACGAGCCCGGTCGCCGGCGCCGCCCGGCGCACCCCGGTCACCCGGTGCTGGAGACGTTCGTGCAGGCCGCGGCCGAGCCGGGCGCCCACTACTGGACGACCCGGGTCGACCTCGAGGGATTCCCGTATCTCCAGGATCACTGCGTGGCCGGAACCGTGGTCCTGCCGGCAAGCCTCATGCTGGAGGCGGCGCTGGCCGCGGCGAGAGCGGCCCTCGGTGAACCTCGGGTGGTCATCGAGGACGTTCGCTTCACCCGGATGACGGTCGTCGACGAGGCGGTCGACGAGCCGACGCTGCAACTCGTGCTCCAGCCCGAGACCGCGGCCGCCGGCTCGGTGCGGCTCTTCAGCCGCACCGGTGGCCAGCCCGGGGCCGGCGACTGGACCCTGGCGGCCGCCGGGCGGTACCGCCGGT
>JABDRL010000078.1 GCA_013041765.1 Dactylosporangium sp.
GGGGCCGGGCGAGCCCGCGGCCGCGGTGGCGTCCCTGCCGGCCGCGGTGCGGGATCGGGTGGTGCTGCTCGGCAAGGTCTCCGAGACCGACAAGACCAGGATGCTGCGCAGCGTCGACTGCTATGTCGCCCCGAATACCGGCGGCGAGTCGTTCGGCATGATTCTCACGGAGGCGATGGCGGCCGGGACCCCGGTCGTCGCCAGCGACCTGGACGCGTTTCGCCGGGTCCTGGACGGCGGCAGAGCCGGCGAGCTGTTTCCGGTCGGGGACCCGGACGCCCTGGCCACGACCCTCGCGACGATGCTGGACGACCCCGATCGCCGGCGGACCCTGGCCGCCAGGGCATCGACGGTTGTCGCGTCCTACGACTGGCCGGTGGTCGCCGAGCGCGTGCTGGAGGTGTATGCGACGGCCATCGAGGTCGCCGCGGGGACGGTGGTGACGGACGGGCCGGGCGTTCCTCGCTGAATGGCTCGATGCGGGCCGGCGGGTGCGGGACGCCCCGCCCGGTACTGACGGAAGCCGCTAGCATGCGCCACATGTGGTGGATCCTGGCTGCCCTGGCGGTAGCGGTGCTGCTCGGCATGCATCTGACGTGGAGCGCCAGCCGGGTGGATCGGCTGCACGCCAGAGCCTCGGCCGCGAGCGCGACGCTCGACGCCAAGCTCGTCCGCCGCGCGGTCGCCGCGGCGACCCTGGCAGAGGCGACCCAGCTGCCGCCCCTGATGTATGCGGCCCGCGTCGCCCTGGACGTGCCGGTGGCCGATCGGGAGGCCGCGGAGAACGATCTGACCCGGCAGCTGCGTGCGGTCGTGGTGCCGGACGACCCGACGTTCGCCACCGTCATCGCGGCCAACCGCCGGGTCGCCCTGGCCCGCCAGGTGCACACCGATGTCGCCCGGGACGCGCTGAGAGCCCGGCGTCGATTTACCGTGCGGGTGTTCGGTCTGGCGAGGAAACACCCTGCGCCGATGTATTTCGACATTGACGACCCAACCCTGTCAACAGCGGTGAGCCGGGCCGAACCGCACGCGTAGCATGGCATTCGGGGACCGAGCCGCCGTGCCGGTCGAGAAGTCGAGGAGCGAGTAGGACCGTGTCGAATCAGCCTGTCTCGTCAGAGCCGTTCAACCAGCCCACCAGCGCCCACGAGCGTGGGGCCACCGGCACCGCCCGCGTCAAACGCGGCATGGCGGAGATGCTCAAGGGCGGCGTCATCATGGACGTCGTCACCCCCGAGCAGGCGAAGATCGCCGAGGACGCCGGTGCCGTCGCGGTGATGGCGCTGGAGCGGGTCCCGGCGGACATCCGGGTGCAGGGCGGTGTCGCCCGCATGAGCGATTCGGACATGATCGACGGTGTCATCAACGCGGTGTCGATCCCGGTGATGGCCAAGGCGAGGATCGGGCACTTCGTCGAGGCCCAGGTGCTCCAGGCGATCGGCGTGGACTATGTCGACGAGTCCGAGGTGCTGACCCCGGCCGACGAGGCACACCATATCGACAAGTGGGCGTTCACCGTGCCGTTCGTGTGCGGGGCCACCAACCTCGGCGAGGCGCTGCGGCGGATCGCCGAGGGGGCCGCGATGATCCGCTCGAAGGGCGAGGCCGGCACGGGCAACGTGGTCGAGGCGACCAGGCACATGCGCCAGATCAGCGCGGACGTCCGCCGGCTGGCCGCCCTGGACCCGGTCGAGTTGTACGCCGCGGCCAAGGAACTGGGTGCGCCGTACGAACTGGTCCACGAGGTCGCGGCGGCGGGCAAGCTTCCGGTGGTGCTCTTCACCGCCGGGGGCGTGGCGACGCCCGCGGATGCCGCGATGATGATGCAGCTGGGCGCCGAGGGCGTGTTCGTGGGCTCTGGGATCTTCAAGTCGGGGGATCCGGCCAGGCGTGCCGCCGCGATCGTCAAGGCGACGACCTTCTACGACGACCCCGATGTGATCGCCAGGGTCTCGCGTGGCCTGGGTGAGGCGATGGTCGGGATCAACGTCGGCGACCTGCCTCCCGGCGAGCGCCTCGCCGACCGGGGATGGTGATCGGCGGCACCCGAGCGCGTCTCCGGGATCGCCAGCGGCGGCCATGGACTCGATCGGCATGCTGTCATCGTTGGCGTTCGTGAGGGAGTTGCCGTGGTACGCGTCCCCGAACCCGTGATCGGGGTGCTGGCATTGCAGGGGGACGTGCGTGAGCACCTCGCCGCCATCGCCGCCAGCGGGGCTGTGGCCAGGTCCGTTCGCCGGCCGGCCGAGGTCGACGAGATCGACGCGATGGTCATTCCCGGCGGGGAGTCGACAACGATCAGCAAGCTCGCGGACGAATTCGGGGTGTTCGACCCGATCGCCAAGCGGATTGCCGGGGGCCTGCCGGTCTACGGGTCCTGCGCCGGAATGATCATGCTTGCGGCGCGGATCCTGGACGGTCGCGCGGATCAGCGGGCGTTTGGCGGCATCGACATGACGGTGCGACGCAACGCCTTCGGACGGCAGGTCGAGTCGTTCGAGGCGCCGGTCACCCTGGACGGCATCGGTGGGCGCCAATTCCATGCCGTGTTCATCCGGGCACCGTGGGTCGAGCGGGTCGGGGCCGGGGCTCGGGTCCTCGGCGTCCTCGACGGGCGGGAACGTGCCCGCCGGGCCGCGGGCGAGGTCGCGGGTTCGGTCGTGGATCACAACGCCGGTAGGATTGTCGCGGTGCGGCAGGGCCACCTGCTCGCGACCGCCTTCCATCCCGAACTCACCGGAGACCAGCGCGTCCACCGGTACTTCGTCGAGATGGTGCGCAAGGCGATGGGCAGACACACGACGGAGGGGTAATGTCCGGCCACTCGAAGTGGGCGACGACGAAGCACAAGAAGGCGGCCATTGACGCCAAGCGAGGCAAGCTCTTTGCCCGCCTTATCAAGAACGTCGAGGTGGCCGCCCGGACCGGTGGCGGTGATCCCGCGGGCAATCCGACCCTGTTCGACGCCATCCAGAAGGCCAAGAAGAACTCCGTTCCCAACGACAACATCGACCGGGCCCTCAAGCGGGGTTCCGGCCAGGAGGCCGGTGGGGCCGAGTACCAGACGATCATGTATGAGGGGTACGGCGGTGGCGGCGTCGCGATCCTGGTCGAGTGCCTGACCGACAACCGCAACCGGGCGGCGACCGAGGTCCGGGTCGCGCTGACCCGCAATGGCGGGTCGCTGGCCGATGCGGGCAGCGTCTCGTACATGTTCTCCCGCAAGGGCGTGGTCATCGTGCCCAGGGCGGAGCTGTCCGAGGACGACGTGCTGCTGGCGGTGCTCGATGCCGGCGCGGAGGAGGTCAACGATCTCGGTGAGGCCTATGAGGTCATCAGCGAACCGGGTGATCTCGTCGCGGTGCGTACCGCCCTGCAGGAGGCCGGTCTCGACTACGAGTCGGCCGAATCCTCGTTCGTGCCGAGCGTCACCGTTCCGCTCGACGAGGAGGGCGCCCGAAAGATCTTCAAGATCATCGACGCCCTGGAGGATTGCGATGACGTGCAGAACGTCTACGCGAATTTTGACGTGCCAGACGAGGTCATGGCCGCCCTCGACTAGCTGACGGCGGCCAGTGGGGCTGGCTCGGGATGTGGGGCCAGCCACATTTGAATACGGATCCGTTCCGTATCGTTTTCTGCGGTTTAGCCTTGGTTGCAATACGAGCCCGGTCTGTATCGTAACCAAGGGAGTTCCCCCGTGACATCGCCAACGTCAGGGCATCCGCAGCGCTGGGCCGTGCTGGGTGTGCTTGTCGTCAGCCTGCTGGTGGTGGTTCTCGACAACACCGTGCTCAACGTGGCCCTGCGGGTCATCGCCGATCCGGTCCGCGGGCTGGGGGCCAGCCAGAGCGAGCTGGAATGGGCGATCAACGCCTACACCCTGACCTTCGCTGGCCTGCTGTTCACCTGGGGTGTGCTTGCCGACCGGGCCGGGCGCCGGCGGATCCTGCTCATCGGGCTGACCCTGTTCGGCCTCGCCTCGCTGGCCTCCACCTGGGCGCAGACCCCCGGCCACCTGATCCTGGCCCGAGCCGCCATGGGGATCGGCGGCGCGGGGGTCCTGCCGGCCACCCTGTCGATCATCTCGGACGTCTTCGATCCGAGCGAGCGGGCCAGGGCGATCGGCGTGTGGGCCGGCACCGTCGGCCTGGCGACCGCGATCGGTCCGGTCGTGGGCGGCTGGCTGCTGGAGCACTTCTGGTGGGGATCGATCTTCCTCATCAACGTCCCCATCGTCGTCGTCGGCATGGTCGCGATCCTCGCGGTCGTCCCGGAATCCCGGGATCCGAGACCCGGCAGGATCGACATCGTCGGGGTCCTGCTGTCCGTCGTCGGACTCGTCAGCCTGGTCTACGGCATCGTCGACGGCGGAGAGCACGGGTTCCTCAGAGCCCAGGCCCTGGCGCCGATGGCGGCCGGGATCGCCGTGCTGGCGCTGTTCATCGCCTACGAGCGGCGGCTGACCTTCCCGGCCCTCGACGTCCGGCTCTTCGCCAACTCGGCGTTCTCCGCCGCCGTCTCGGCCCTCGGCCTCGCCTTCTTCGCCGCCATGGGGACGATGTTCTTCGTGTCGTTCTACCTCCAGACCGTGCGGGGGTACTCGCCGCTGAACGCCGGCATGATGCTCCTGCCCTTCGCCGGGGCGCAGTTGCTGTTCGCGCCGAGAAGCGCGGCGGCCGTGCGTCGGTTCGGGGCGCGGACCGTCTGCTCGACGGGGATGGCGCTGGTGGCCACCGCACTGATCGGGATGGCCTTCATCGACGCGACCACCCCGATCTGGGCCATCGGGGTCATCTTCTTCGTGCAGGGCGCCGGCATGGCCAACGTCATGCCCCCGGCCACCACGACCGCACTGGCGGCCCTGCCGGCGGAGAAGGCCGGCGTGGGCTCCGCGATCAACAACACCATCCGGCAGGTCGGGGGCGCGCTCGGAGTCGCGGTGCTGGGATCCCTGCTGTCCTCGGTGTACCGGGACCGCCTCGGACCGGAGATCACGAACCTGCCGGCGGCGGTGCGGACCGTGGCCAGTGAGTCCATCGCGGGAGCCTACGGAGCCGCCGAGCGCCTCGGACCCGCTGGCGACGCCCTGTCCGGGGCGGCCGACGACGCATTCCTCTCCGCGATGCACCTGGTGGCCTTGGCTGCGGCTACCGTCGCCGTGATCGGTGCCGTCGTCGTGGGGCGGTGGCTGCCGGGGCGGGAGCGCCGATCCTCGGGTCCGTCCCGGACGGACGACCCGTCGAC
>JABDRL010000086.1 GCA_013041765.1 Dactylosporangium sp.
CCCGAACCCCGGGTGGCTCACCACCACGAGCGGCCCGGCTCACCTCCTACGAGCCGACTGGCTCTCCGCCGGGAGCCGGGTGGCTCAGCAGCGCGAGCACAGTGGCTCAAATCGCCGCAAGTAAGCAGTTGTGCGCCTCGTCAATGATCACACTGGCGTCTCTTCGGCGGGCCTCTGGGATGCGCGCCCGGGCGGTGGCGGCCTGCCACACGGATGCCAGGACGAACGAGCCCATGAGCTTGGAGGTTTCCTCGCCGATCTGGCCTTTGGGGAGTCGGGCGAGGAGGATTCCGCCGTCGAGGACCTTGCCCATGTTGAAGCTGGATTTCGGGGTGCCCAGGGTGCGGCGGACGAAGTCGCGGAGCAGGAAGGAGCGCAGCCGGGCCAGGACGGGGCCGATGACCTGGGCCCGCAGCGGCGGTGGGGTGGATTCGTACCATTCCCAGAAGCCCCGCAGCCCTTCGGGGTCGTCGAGGCCGACGGTGTACGCGGCGCGGAACTGCTTGTCGTTGAGCAGCGGTGGCACGAGGGTGAGGGTGGCGTTGGCGCGGCGCATCAGGGTGAGGCACGCGACGCGTAGGACGTCGTCGATGCGGGGTCCCCAGTGGCGTTGGAAGATTCTGGAGAAGATGGAGACGACGTTGTCGACGATGAGGTCGTCGTCGAAGCCGGCCAGGGGGTTCAGGCGGGCGCCGTCGGGTTGGTCGGGGTCGATGAGCACGATCCGGTTGGCCAGGCTCGCCGGAAGTCGGTCGAGGATGTCGGTGACGAGGTCGCCTTTCGGGTCGATGACGACCAAGCCGCGGCCGGCGCGGACGTCGTCGAGGGCGAGGTGGCACAGTTCGGTGGATTTCCCGGAGCCGGTACTGCCGATGATCTGTAGGTGCTGGCGGGCGTCGACCACGTGCACGCCGACGCTGTGATTGCCGACTTCGGCGCGGCCGAGGATCTTTACGCTGCGTCCGCCGGTGGGCACGCTGATCGGGGCGGGGACGCTGCGGGCGCGGGCCCGGTCCAGGCCGGCGACCGCGACATCCGTCGGGAGCGCGGCAATGGTGGCCAACTCCTCGGCCGACAGCAGAAACCCGGCACGCATCGGCCGCGCGGCGAGGACCGGCACGGGGTGCTGGCAGCGCAGCCGCCGCAGCCGGTTGCGGCCGGTGTAGACCCCGAACGCCGCGGCCAGGCCTGCGGCGAGGGTGGTCAGCCGCCGGATGGTCGCCTCCGTTGGTGTGCCGGAGGCGTTTCGAGCTGTCGTGGTCGCGGCGGCGTAGCGGAGGGCGACCTGCCACTGCGGGCCGAGGCTCTTGTCCAGGCCGGGGCGGGCGTCATGTTCCCGGAGGGGGTCGCTGATCGGTTGGCGACCGTAGCCAGCGCTGCGCTGCTGCGAGGTGCCGTGGCCGCCTGCCAGCAGGTCTGTTGTTACGGTGAGGACGCCGCGTAGCAGCCAGGTCGGGTCCAGGACGCCGGGGTTGGCGGGGCGTCCGGTTTTCAACGCTGCCGCGCCGCGTCGCAGCCGGGCCACCTGGCGAGGTGCGGCGGGCCGGGCAAGGACCTGCACGCAGGCGTACTCACTCCCGTGCAGGCCGGTGCCGGCGGCGATCAGGGGTCGCAGCGGGTCGGTGTCGTGGTCGGCGTTCAGCGGGTACCAGGCGGGCATGGCTGGGGCCAGCGCGCCGCCCTCTGCCAAAGTATCGGCAGGTATGGGGTCGGTGGCGCGGGCGATGGCGCAGGATGTTCCGGGCCAGGCGGCGCGGGCGGCGGCGGCCACCGGTCCGGCGGGGACGGTGCCGGGCACCCAGACCACGATGGTCAGCTGCCGCCCGAACCATCGGTACTCCAGGCCGAGGTGTGGGGTTCCGAAGATCAGGCGCCGCAGCGGCCGGGGGGTCAGCAGTTCGCCGAGGTTGGCCCACCAGGTGTGCACGCCGTCCGGGTCGACTTCCGGCGGTGGGGTGATGGTGATCTGGTGGGCGTGATGTTGGAACCGGTGGTGGCGCCAGCGCTGGACGGCAGCGCGGAGCACCGTCGCCGCGACAAGCATGCCGAGGGCGACGGCGGCGAGCCAGGGCCGGGCCGTGACCCAGGCGAGGAGGACTTCGGCCCGTTCGAGCAGCGGTGATCGGGGCACAGCGGGGGTAGGATTCATCGCGAATACCTGTCAATCATCGGTATCATCAATAAGGTCGGCGATACCAGCGCAAAGCTGGTGTTCTCGGGCGGATGCCACGACTTGGAAGCTGACCCGGTGTGCGCCGGCCAGCAGGAGCGCTTCGCCGCGACCGGCGGCCAGCAGCATCCGCGCTTCTCCAGCGGTGAGCCCGAACGTGGCGGTGATGGCGTCGATGGCCTGCGGGGCTTGGCGCATGAGGATCTGGGTCGCGGCGTTGGCCACGACGGCCTGTCCGAGGTCGGAGCCGAGCAGGTCGGCGGCGTCCTGGGTGATCACGGCGAGGCCGGCGCGGCGTTTGCGGGCGGCCTTGGCCATCCGGAACAGGAACCTGGCTCCTTCGCCGTCGCGGAGCAGGGTCCACGCCTCGTCGACCACGACGAGGCGTCGTGCTCCGACCCCGTCGGCGCGGGCGGTGGCGGGGACGTCGACATCGCGCCAGATGGCGTCCAAGGCCAGCAGCATGCCGGGGGCGCGGAGTTCGTCGGGCAGTTGCCGGGTGGACCAGACGACCAGGTGCCCGCGTGGCCGGTAGGTGGTGGGCCCGTCGAAGAGGTCTTTGAAGGAGCCTTCCGTCCACGGCGACAGCCTGGCGGCCAGGGTGGTCGCCGTAGGGGTGTCCGCGGCCTGCAGGGTGGCGGTCAGGTCGCGGAGCAGCGGCGCCGGTCGACTCCAGGTACTGGGATCATTGGTGATCCCCGCCCGGTCGTAGGTGGCGAGGATCGCGGCGTCCAGAGCGGCCCGCTCGGCCGGTGGTGGCTGGTCGCCGAGCAGCACGCTGATCAGCGTGTGCAGGAACAGCGCCCGGCGGGTCAGCGCGTCGGCGCGGTGGTCACCGGGCGGGATGTCCAGGGGGTTGATCCGGATCCCGGGGGCGCCCAGTTGGAGGGCGGTGCCGCCGACGGCGTCGCACAGCCGCGGGTACTCGTCTTCGGGGTCGATGACCGACACCTGTACCCGGTCGTAGAGCGACCTCAGGATGTCCAGCTTGATCAGGTAGGACT
>JABDRL010000088.1 GCA_013041765.1 Dactylosporangium sp.
GTTCTAGCCCATGACCAGTCTGATGCCGTGACCAGTTCGGTTTCGTGATCGTATGCGCCGGATCGCCGTCTTCGACGCTCCATCGAATCTGGGACTGCGCCCGCCGACCGCGACCTCGGTGCCCGGCTGCGCCAAGGGGCCGGGGGCGCTTCGCGATCGTGGCCTCGTCGAGCGGCTGTCCGCGCGCGATGCGGGTTGTCTGACGCCGCCGAGGTACGACCCCGGGGACTGGCGGCCGGGCGACGGGGTCGCCCAGGCCTCGGCGATCTCGCTGTACTCGGTGCGCCTGGCCGATCGGATCGAGGAGACGATCGACGAGGGGGAGTTCCCGCTGGTTCTCGGCGGGGACTGCTCCATCATCATCGGCGCCGGGCTGGCGATGCGGCGGAGAGCGCAGGCATCCGACGAGCGGATCGGGCTGGTCTACGTTGACGGGCATTCGGACTTCCGGCATCAGGGCAACGCCTCGTACGTCGGGGCCGCCGCGGGGGAGGGGCTGGCTATCGTCACCGGTCGCGGCCAGCCGGATCTGGCCGCGATCGAGGGCCGGCGGCCCTACTTCCGCGATGCCGACGTGGTGCTCATCGGCATCCGTACCCACGACGGCTACCGGATGGATCTGGAAGCGGCCGGGATCCAGGCGCTGCCGGTGCCCAAGCTGCGGGCCGAGGGAGCCGGTCGGTCGGTGCAGTGGGTCCGCGCCCAGCTCGCCGGCTGCTCCGGGTACTGGCTGCACGTCGACGTTGACGTGCTCGACCCCGCGGTGATGCCGGCCGTTGACGCCCCGGATCCGGGCGGCATCGCCTACCCGGAGCTGGAATTGCTCATTGGCGGTCTAGTTTCATCGCCGGGCTGTCTTGGAATGCAGGTGACCGTTTTCGATCCGGACTACGATCTTGACGGTGCCCATGCCGGCGCCCTCACCGAATCGCTGCTGGCCGGATTGCATCCACTGCTGGTCAGCGGGCACCCCCCGGCGTCGGCGACCGCCGCGACACCGGCGGCCCGCCGGACGAGCGATCCTCCGATCACGACTCCCCAGCCGGCTGTCGGAACTGTCTGATCACATGGCGTAATCGACACATCTAGACTGATATTGATGGGTGTGCTTCTCTGTCGCCGAAGGTGCCGATAGAGAGGGCAATAGCATGCCAAGAGCACGAACCGCCGTGACCTGTGCTGGCGTCGCGGTGCTTGCCCTGGCGGTGGCCACCGGAACGGTCCTGGTCGCCCAGGCTTCCACCGCCACCTCGACCCCGGTTCCGACGACAGCGGATCCGGCCACCGCCGGAGAACCGCCGTCGGATGCGGCCCAGCACGTGCGAGAGGTCACGCTGGCGACCGGCGAGCGGGTGCGCGTGGCCGACACCGGCGACCGGTCGGTGGTCAGCATCGATCCCCAGACCGACCCAGCCGCCGCCCCGGCGGCGACCAGGCTGCGCGTGCGCTCGGCCGCCGGCCACACGTTCGTCATCCCCGACTCGGCCCTGCCGGAACTCGGCCGCCAGCTGGAACTGTCCCAGCTGGACGTGTCGCGGTCCGGGGCCGGTGAACCCGAAACGGTCCCCTCGGCCGATCCCGCCTACCCGATGGCGACCCTGACCGTCCGGGGTCTCGACATGGACGGGGCGTCGGCGTCCGCCGGATCCGTCGCGGTCGACAACGTCGACGACCTGCAGCGGTTCGCCGCCATGCAGTCGTTCGGCGAGAGCGGGCAGGTGTCGTTCAGCGTGCCGATCGGGCACTACTCGATCGCCGCGGAGGTCGCCACGGTCGGCCCGGACGGGACCATCGCGTCCCAGGCGCTCCTGTTTCTCCCCGAGGTGGAGGTGACCGCCCCGGGGACGACCGTTGAGGTGGACGCCAGGACGGCCACGGCCGAGGTGCCCCTGCCGACCACCCCCCGGGCCTCGGACTTCGAGCAGTTCGTCGCCACCTACGCGCGCGAGTGCGCCAACGGGCTGGTTGCCAGCGTTTCCTACATCACCCTGGGCGGGCGGCCGACGCTCTACGTCACCCCGACGTCCCCGGTCACCCTCGGGACGGTCCACTGGTACACCTACTTCCGGATGAACGCCCCCGCGGACCAGGCCGAGCCGTATCTCTACGATCTGCTGTTCCCCGCGGAGGGGGCCGTGCCGGCCGAGCACCCGACCTCGGTGGAGGCCGGCTCGCTGGCGACCGTGACCGCCGACTACCACTCCGACATCGCCGACCACACCATCAGGACATACCGGGCTTCGGCCGCGCCCTGGGAGATCGCACCGATGCGCTTCTCCAGCGCGGCCACGGCGCCCCTGCGGCGCACCGAGTATGTCTCGGCGCTGGCCGACACCCGCTGGGCGAGCGCCGTCGTGTGGAATCCCGAGGAGAACAACGGCATCGATTTCGGGCCCTGGACGGTGTTCCAGTCCGGCGAGCAACGCGGGGAGCAGTCGTTGTCGGCCCCGCTCGTCCCGGGGGTCGACATGACCACGACGGGCACCACCGCGTGTGGATCCTGCCGGCAGGGGGACGACCTCTGGCTGAACATCACGCCGTGGTCCGCGGCGGGACGGATCGTCGGCGGCCTGAGCGAGACGGAGACTCTCAGCGTTTCCAGCCCGACCAGGCTGTACGCCGACGGCACCCTGCTCGCGGAGGGGACGGCTCCGAACGGCACGCTTACTCTGCCGGCCGCCGAGGCGGACCTGCGGCTGGAACTGGAGACGACCAAGAGCGCGTCCTGGACGACCACGTCGACTCGGTCGTCGACCGTGTGGACGTGGCACTCGCAGCCGCGCACCGGCACCCTCCCGGAGGGGCGGGTCTGCGCGGACCACACCCGCGACTGCGTCTTCGAGCCGCTGCTGTTCCTGGCCTACGACGCCGGCGTTGACCTGGCCAACACCGTCGCCGCCGGTTCGCCCATCGATCTCGGGATCAGCGCGATGCACCAACCGTTCGACCCCTCGCCCGAGGCGGGAACGCTGACCCTCGCCGTATCGGGTGATGACGGGACGACCTGGACAACTACCGCCGTCGTCAATGACGGGGGCGGGCACTTCAGCGCCACCGTCGTTCCGGTGGCGGGTACCGAGTTCCTGTCGTTCCGCGCGAACGCCAGCGACTCCGCTGGCAACACCATCGAGCAGACCGTCATCCGGGCCGTCAAGGTGTCCGGCTGATCCGCTGAGCACGCAAAGGAAACTTCATGCGTACCAGAACCACCGCCATCTGGCTGCCCGTGGTCGTCGCCGCCGCGCTGACCGCCGTTGTTCCGTTCGCCTACCGCACGACGACGTCGTGGGCGGAGACCACCCCGACCGATCCGGCCACGGCCACCGGTGTCGCGGAAACCGCTGCTCCGGCCGGCGAGACCGGGACGTTCGTTGACGCGTGCCCGCCCGTCGCCCCGCCGCACGCGTCGTGCTTCGCGAGGTACCAGGTCTCGGGCGTCGAGCCGCTGGCCGACGGCACGCCCGCCGGATTCGGCGCGGCCGATCTGCGCTCGGCCTACGACCTGCCGGCCACCGGCGGCTCCGGCCACGTGGTGGCGGTCGTCGACGCGTACTCGAATCCGAACGTCGAGACCGATCTGGCGGCCTACCGCGCGCAGTACGGGCTGCCGGAATGCACCACGGCTTCCGGGTGCCTGCGCATCGTCAACCAGGACGGCGAGGCCAGCCCGCTGCCCGAGCCGGACGCCGGCTGGGCCCTGGAGATCTCCCTGGACCTCGACATGGTCTCCGCCACCTGCCCCCAGTGCCAGTTGCTGCTGGTCGAGGCCAACAGCAGCAGCCTCGAAGATCTGGGGACCGCCGTGGCCACCGCCGTGAGCCTGGGCGCCGACGTGGTCTCCAACAGCTACGGCACCAGCGTCGAGTTCGCGGAGGAAGTCGACTACGAGCACTACTACAACCAGCCGGGCCACCCGATCGTGGTCAGCGCGGGGGATCTGGGGTACTCCGTGTCCTTCCCCGCCGTCTCCCGGTATGTCACGGCGGTCGGTGGCACCTCGCTGACCCGGGAGGCGGACGGCGCCTGGAGTGAGAGCGTCTGGTCCGGCACCGGCTCGGGGTGCTCGGCCTACATTCCCAAGCCGGAGTGGCAGACCGACGAGAATTGTCCGATGAGGATGGTGGGAGACATCGCGGCCGTCGCGGATCCCGCGACCGGCGTCGCCGTCTATGACACGTTCAGCCAGTCCGGCTGGACGATCGTCGGTGGCACCAGCGCCGCGGCGCCGATCATCGCCGGGGTCTACGCGCTGACCGGCACGGCCTCCAAGGTCAATGACGGCTCGCCACCGTGGCGCAACCGCGCGGCGGGGCTGTTCCGCGATGTCACCACCGGCACGAACGTGCCGTCGGCGTTCGCCGTGACCTGCGGGAACGACTACCTGTGCACCGGCGTCGTGGGCTACGACGGGCCGACGGGATGGGGCACCCCGCAGGGCGTCGGCGGCCTCGCGGCATCCTGATCAACGTGCGCCGCCGGAAGCCGCGAGTTCCTCCAGGAAACTCGCGGCGACCGGCACCGCCGTCGTTGAGCTGAGGCCGCCGTTCTCCACGAACACGGCGAAGGCGATATTCCCCTGGTACCCGACAAACCACGCGTGGGTCTTCGAGGGGTCATCGCTGTCGAACTCGGCGGTGCCGGTCTTGCCGTGCACGCCGGGGAACCTCCCCAGCGGTTCGGCCGTGCCGGCGGTGACCACCGCACGCATCATCGAACGCAGCGCCGCGGCGGCCTCGGCCCGCAGCTCCGGACCTTCCGCCGGGGTCCCGGCGGGCACCGGCGCCGGATCGACGATGAGCCGTGGAAACACCTGCCGGCCCGTGGCCACCGCCGCCGCGGCGCCGGCCATCGCCACCGGCGAGACGACCGTCGTGCCCTGGCC
>JABDRL010000090.1 GCA_013041765.1 Dactylosporangium sp.
AAGATGACCCTGACCTGCAAGGACTCCCTGCGCCGGGTCTTCAAACCCATCGACTAGCCACCCGAGGAACACGGTGAGCCACCCCCGAACCCCGGGTGGCTCACCACCACGAGCGGCCCGGCTCACCCCCTACGAGCCGACTGGCTCTCCGCCGGGAGCCGGGTGGCTCAGCAGCGCGAGCACAGTGGCTCAAATCGCCGCAAGTAAGCACGGAGGTCCTCGATCGCGGCGGCATCGTCGAGAGCACCCACGCGTCCACTCCCGTCGAGGAGACACCGGGATCGTATCCATCCTCGTCACGGATCGTGCTGTTGGTGATTCGGCAGTCACAGGTCGCCGGGCGCAAGCCCGAAATCCTCGTCCTCAGCGCAGAGCTGTATGGGCACTGGCCGCCGAGGCTTCGTTGACGCCTCGATCAGACGGTGGGCCAGGCGCTCGGTGGTTTCCGAGACCTCGGCTTCGCCGAGTTCGGCAATGCGGTTGCCCAGCAGCCGGACGGTCCGGCGCACGGCGTCGGACCGTCCGAGACGGCCATGGATGCGCATCACCCGCTGGTAGAGCTCCTCGTTGACCGGGTCGTGCTCGATGGCCCGTTCCAGGACGGCGATCGCCTGGTCTGGATGGTCGGCTTCGAGGAACTCCGCGATACGCCCGTGGACGCTCAGGACCTGGTTGCGGATCGTGGTGGCGTATTCGGCGACCCAGACCCGACCGACGGTGACGGCGAAGGACCCGCCATGGCAGTCGGCGGCTCGGCGCAGCGCGGCCAAGCACGCCGTGTCGTCGGCGGCATGGTTGGCTTGGTCGATGGCGGCGAGCATGTCCCACAGGTCGACGTTGACGAGGTTTCGGTCGAGGAGATAGCGCGCGCCGTCGAACAGGATGAACTTGGCCTTGGCCAGCCCGGTGGTCTGACGGAGCAGCGTCCGGGCGGCGCTGATGTCCGTGCGGGTGCTCGCGCGGGCCGCGTCCCGATCGGTCTCCGGCCGCGTCGGGATGGCGATCTGATCGAGGCTTCGGCCCTCGGGGTGGACCGCGAGCATGGCCAGGACACTGGCCGACCCAGTGCGCAGACCAGCGGTCAGCCGCCCCGACGCCACTGTGGTGACGGTGACCGGGCCGAGCACCGCCAACCGAACGGGTTTCTGCTCACCAGAGACGTTCGGCGGGTCAGGAACCCGCAGAACATCGACCGGGTCCTTGGCCGTCTCGGCGGTCGGGTGTTGCGCCCGTTCGACGTCCGTTCCCTGCTCGGGACGCGGTGCGGCTTCCTCGACCATCCCGAGGACGTCAACGAGATCCCGCTGGCCGAGGGTCGACAGCCGACCGGCGAGGGCAGTCCGCGACTGGTCATCCGGGTCAGGAGGTGATGCGGTGATGGTGCCGTCGAGTCGGACCCCGTAGGTGGGTGGGGGACCGCCGTCGCCGAGGACCACTGTGGTCAGATGCAGCCCGCGACCGCAGGCAGTGATGGCACGCAAACGCGCCACGTGCCGTTGCTCGGCCTCCACGATGGTCACATGCGGTGCCGAGTACTCGCCGATGTCCTGCTCACGCAGGTCGTCGAGCGTGGCGACGCCGCACCGGTCGACCTCACGCCGCCGGCGGACCATCTCCTCTTCCAGCCCGACGATCGCCGCCTCGGTGTCGGCAACGATGCACAATCGCTCGGGATCGTAGCTGCGGTAGTCCGGATTCAGACCGGTCAGCGGTGCTCCGGTGGGCAGCAGCCGAGCCAGCAGCCCCACTGGGATGACCACGATCGGGCGGTCGCACTGGTACTCCACGATCCCGGTCGCCAGGGCCGCCGCGATGATCGCGCGAGCTACCGCCTCGGTGCCCTCGCCGCACAATCCGATCCCGGCTTCGGGCAGGTCGAACAGGCTGACCTCCTGCCCGTCGGTGTCGAAGCCGATCGGCGCGGATACCGGCGGGCCCAGCGGCATGATCCCGGGCAGGGGCGCGTCGTCGCCGCTGTCGAGAAGCAGGTCGAGGCTGCCGGCCGCGTCGAGCGCCCGCAACGAGGCCGGAACCGGGCTGGGCGCCGGGGCGAGGCTGGTGGGGATCGGGAAGGTCAGGCGCGCGAGTTGGCGTCGCCGCAGTCGGATGAGTGCCGCGATGGCCGCGATACTCGTGGCCAGCCCCAGGCTGACCCATGTCTGCGAGGGCAGCCGCACCCCAGGCTGATGATCCTGTGCCGCCACCTCGCCGGCTTTGGCAGGCGCAACTGCGGGCGGTGACGTCTCGACGCGGGGAGGGCCGATGGGGGCGCTGTCCGGTTCGGCGGATGCGGTGGGGGCGGGGGAGCCGGGCGTTGGCGCGGTCGGTGCCGGCGGGACCGGGCCACCTGGCGGGGCGGCGTCGGCGGGCAGTTCGAGGGTCCAGCCGGGGAAGATGAGATCCGGGTCGTGGAGCCGGCCGCCAATACTCGGCCAGGACCGTCCCCGGTTGAGGTGGTAGATCTCCGGCCACCGGTTGGCATCCCCCAACCACGTCTCGGCGATCTCCGAGAGGGTGTCGCCCCTGACGACGGTATGGGCGTACCGCTGGCCCGCGACCAGGAGCGTGACCTGCCCAACCGGGACGATCGGCGGCGCGGCGACATGTGGCTCGGCAACATCCTGCGACGCCTCGGAGGACACCGGCGTCGAGGCGGACGGCCCGGCCAATGCCTCGGCTTCCTCCTCCTCTGCGGACTGAGACTTCCCCACGTCCGCGCTCGCCACGGCCGGTGCGGGGGACGGCACGGTGGTCCGGGCGATCGTTGAGGCCAGCATCAGCCCGCTGACCAGCGTGGTCACCGGCCGCCGCAATGGCGCTGGTACCCGGGGGCGGGGGAGACGGATCCGCAGGATCACCCGGATGGCCTCCGCGAGCAGGAACCAGACGAAGGCGGCCCATACCAGCCACATCAGGCAGGCAAAGAACTGGAACAACGTTTCGTCGCTGTTCAGCGGCGTCGTGTCCGGCGGGCGCTCCAGCCAACGGATGAATTCCTCCCGGGTGGGCAGTGGCCATCCCACTCCGATGATCAACCCGGCGGGCAGTCCGACCAGCATCAGCGCGATCATGATTAGCGACTGGATGGCACGACCGATCGCCCGCAGGGTGGAGGCCACCGATCGTCGTCGCGTGGGGTACGGCTGCGGAGCCCAGGAGGTTGGCCACCGCAGCATTTCCTCCCGCCAGGCGTCCCCGCTGCGGTCATGGTCGTCGCCGGGCCGCTGGCTCATGGCGTACCCGTCGGCTGCGGACGGCCGGGCGCGGATACCACTCCGGACGGTGCGATGTTGCCGTCGGTCGATGGCATGCCGTGCAGTGTGCCGCAGACCGTCGGTGCTCAGCGTCCCTACTGGGTCACAATTCGCGCCGATGTGCGGATGCTGAACGAATCGATCAGGCGAGATGCGATGTGATCATGCCCTCGTCGAGACCGAGCCCTCTGGGCGGGTCAGGACATCGCGGAGTTCTGCGACCTCGGGCCGACCACGGTCGGCCGCCGGAACGGCGTTGACGACGTGCCGGGCGATCTCCAGAACCATCTCCGAGCGCTGCGGCACGGGCAGACCGGCGACCACCCGCCGGGCATGCCGGGCGCCCTCGACCGTGTCGCCCTGGCGTACCAGGTGCAGGGCCTGATGCAGCCGTACCTGCGCGCAGCCCCGCGTGCGCTGGTCGGGATGCATCGCGATGGCCCGCTCCTGGGCGGCGGCGGCATGCTCGGCGTCGTCGGTATACGTCCATACGAAGCTCTCGGTGTGCCGCAACCGCACCTCCGGCCAGGCATATACCGACAGCGGATCGCCTTCGGCAACCGATGCCGGCAGCCGCTCGGACACGTCGCGAACCCGATCGAGGGCGGCGATCGCTTCCGGGACGCGTCCGGCCAGGGCAAGGACCTGGGCACGCCCGGCCGCCACCCAACCGGATCCCATGCCCGGCGGACCGCTGATCGCCTCGGCCTGGTCGGCCAGATCCAGCAGGGTCGTACCGGGACGACGGTCGTAGAGCCCGTGAATGATCTCCTGGCCCCGTACCCATACCCGTACGTTCGGATCACCGGAAGTGTCAGCGGCCCGCATCGCGGTACCCCACCACCGGACGCTGGTGCGCGGGTCGCCGAGATTGCTGACCGTCTGGGCGACCAAAGCACCCAGGAGGGCGATCACTGTCCGCATCGTGGCGCGGTCGGTGTCGCGAACCACGCGACCGAGATGGTCGTTGGCGTGCGTCAGATCGATGGCCAGGTCTCTGAGCAGCTCACGCGGCGGCGTCGTGGTGTAGGCCGTGCCGTACTCCCAGGCGATGCGTTCCCACTCGCCCACATCAGTGACCGGCATGCCATCGGCGAGAGCCTGGGCGATGTCATGGCGCAGCGCCTCGGCTCCGGCTGGGGATCCCCAGCCCAGGACACCCAGGGCGGCGATTCCGGTGATCAGACCTCGACGTCGCATGTCCCAGTCCTCCTCGCCGCACTCCGGCTCGTCGAACCGGGCAGCTCGCACCGGCTGAGCCGAGAGCGCTTGCTCCGTCATCGTACGCGCGGACGCATCGGCGGACAGGCCGGACGACGGCGCCATTGACGCTGACGTGGCCGCGAGATCGGCGAGGATACGTTCATCGAGAACGGTGTCGGTTACGTTCAATCCGGTATGAAGCAGGGACTCCCGCGCCATCCGCCGGGTATGGAAACCCAATGCCACGTCGCTGGAAACTCCGAGAACGGCCCGCAACGCCCGCCGGTAGTGCGCACGCGGCCACCGGTGCGTGCCCAGCTCGAACTTCCGGATGTGGCCACCGTCCATGCAGAACACCTTTCCGGTGTCCTGGTACAGCCAGGTATTGACCGCCTCGGCCAATTCCTCCGGTGACATCGGCTGACCTGGCCGGGTCGGCGAGGGCACCCGAAGCCGCGCCTGACGCAACAGGTCATTGCGTGGGGGCCTGCGGTTGGGGCTACTCACGTCCAGCACCGTCCTGCGGCTGTGTCCGTCGCGGTCGTAGATTCAGGGCGGACAACGCCACCCAGGCGGCCATTCGGCGGATCACCGC
>JABDRL010000099.1 GCA_013041765.1 Dactylosporangium sp.
GCCCCGGCCGGGGCGCCCGGAACCGACCGGGGCACTGGCCGACGCGCTCCGGCGAGCCGGGCTGGACAAGGGGCTCGGCGGGCCCGACCGGCGCGGTCGCTGAGGGAGGAATTTCCAAGATCTTGGAAACACTTCATGCTGTCAGCAGTATTTCTTTCCCAGTTATCGCGATCATGACCGTCGGCCCCGGACGGCGACCACCACGACGTCCAGGGCGTCGGCGGATCCGTCAGCCACCGTGACCCGACGCCGCGCCACCTCCGCGCGTCGCACCACCAGGCCGGGCAGCTCGCCGGCGATCGTCTCCGGGGTGTACAGCACCGCCGGGTCCTGCGGGCCGCCGACGCCAGCTGTCAGATTCGCCAGCGCGTGGCCGACGACCAGCAGCGTCCCGCCGGGGGCCACCGCCCCGGCGGCTCGGGCGAGGATCCCGGCCCGCTCGTCGGTCGGCACGTGCAGGTACGCCACCAGCACCGCGTCGAACCCCTGGGGCTCTGGGCGATAGGTCCGCAGGTCGGCGACCACCCAGTGCACCGAGACACCCTGCTCGCGCGCCAGCCGGCGCCCCTTGTCGAGGCCAGTGGCGGAGAAGTCGACGGCGGTCGCCCGCCAGCCCTGGCCGGCCAGCCAGGTCGCGTTGCGCCCCTCCCCCGCCGCCAGGTCAAGAGCCCGCCCCGGAGCGCGGCCCCGGAATATTTCGGCCACGAACTGGTTGGGTTCGGCCGCCCACACCAGGTCGGGCGTTGCCGCATAGCGCTGGTCCCAGCCGGTGCTGTCCATGGTGGGGGTCCTCCCGGTCAGGTCACGATCGCCCCGGCGCCCAGGGTCGCCTTGAGGTCGGCCATCAGCGCGGGGCTCGGACCGACCCGGTGGTTACCCAGCCGGTAGGTCACGGCCTTCGGCCCGTTGGTCAGTCGCACCTGGACCTCGGCATCGCCGGGATGCCGGAGAACGATCTCCTTCAGCCGCTCGACGACCTGTGGGGTGCACCGGGTGACCGGCAGGGTCATCACCACCGGCCGGGTTCCCGCGGCATTCGACAGATCCGGCACCGACAGATCCATCGCCATGATCCGGGGTGTGTCGTCGCGCCGGTCGACCCGCCCCTTGACCACCACGATCGCGTCCTCGGCGATGTACTGCCCCACCAGCTCGTAGGTGTTGGGGAAGAAGAGGGCCTCCACGTGACCGTCGAGGTCCTCCAGGGAGGCCGACGCCCAGGCCTTGCCCTGCTTGGTGATGCGCCGCTGGACCCCGGCCAGCATGCCCGCCAGGGTCACCACCGTGCCGTCGGGCACCGCCCCCTCCTCCGACAGGGAGGCGATGTTGTGATCGGCGGCCTTGGCCAGGACGTGTTCCAGGCCGCGCAGCGGGTGGTCGGAGACGTACAGACCCAGCATCTCGCGCTCGAAGGCCAGCAGTTCCCGCTTGTCCCATTCGGTGGTCGGGATCGGGACGCTGGCGACCGATGCCGACGCCCCCTGCTCCGCCGTCTCGTCGAACATCGATCCGAACAGGTCGTACTGGCCGACGGCCTCGTTGCGCTTCACTCCGGCGTAGGCGTCGATGGCGTCGGCGTGGATGCTCAGCAGCCCCTTGCGGGTGTGCTCCATCGAGTCGAATGCCCCTGCCTTGATCAGCGATTCGATCGTCTTCTTGTTGCACGCCAGCGCCTCGACCTTGGCCAGGAAGTCGTAGAAGTCGGCGGCGGCGCCCTTGGCCTTCCGCGAGCGGACGATCGCCTCCACGACGTTGGTGCCGACGTTCCGCACCGCGGCCAGGCCGAACCGGATGTTCTTGCCCACCGGGGTGAACGGGCCGGTGGACTCGTTGACGTCCGGGGGCATCACCTCGATGCCCATCCGGCGGCACTCCGCCAGGTAGACGGCCATCTTGTCCTTGTCGTCGCCGACGGAGGTCAGCAGCGCCGCCATGTACTCGGCCGGGTAGTTGGCCTTGAGGTACGCCGTCCAGTAGGACACCAGGCCGTAGCCGGCGGTGTGCGCCTTGTTGAACGCATAGTCGGCGAACGGGACCAGGATGTCCCACAAGGTCTTGATTGCCTCGTCGGAGTAGCCGTTGTCCCGCATCCCGTCGCGGAACGGCACGAACTCCTTGTCGAGCACCTCTTTCTTCTTCTTGCCCATCGCCCGGCGCAGCAGGTCGGCCTTGCCCAGCGAGTAGCCGGCCAGCTTCTGCGCCAGGCGCTGCACCTGCTCCTGGTAGACGATCAGGCCGTAGGTATCGCCGAGGATCTCCTCGCACGCCTCGGCCAGCTCCGGATGGATCGGCGTGATCGACTGCTGGCCGTTCTTGCGCAGGGCGTAGTTGGTGTGGGAGTTGGCCCCCATCGGCCCGGGGCGGTACAGGGCAAGCACCGCGGAGATGTCCTCGAAGTTGTCCGGACGCATCATCCGCAGTAGCGAGCGCATCGGCCCGCCGTCGAGCTGGAACACCCCGAGGGTGTCGCCCCGGCCCAGCAGCTCGTAGGCGGCCCGGTCGTCCAGCGGCAACGCCAGCAGATCGACCTTGTGCCCGTGGTTGGCCTCGACGTTCTTCAGGGCGTCGTCGATGATCGTCAGGTTCCGGAGGCCCAGGAAGTCCATCTTGAGCAGGCCGAGGGTCTCGCAGGTCGGATAGTCGAACTGCGTGATGATCGCCCCGTCGGCGTCCCGGCGCATCAGCGGAATGTGATCCATCAGGGGCTCCGCCGACATGATCACGCCAGCGGCGTGCACGCCGGTCTGCCGGATCAGCCCTTCCAGTCCCTGCGCCGTGTCCACGATCTTCTTGACATCGGCGTCCGACTCGTACAGCTGCCGGAACTCCGCGGCCTCCGCATACCGCGGATGGTTCGCATCGAAGATCCCCGACAGCGGGATGTCCTTGCCCATGACCGGCGGCGGCATGGCCTTGGTGATCCGGTCGCCCATGGCGAACGGGAACCCGAGCACCCGCGAGGAGTCCTTGACCGCGGCCTTCGCCTTGATCGTTCCGAAGGTCGCGATCTGCGCGACCTTGTCCTCGCCCCACCGCTGGGTGACATACCGGATGACGTCCCCGCGCCGACGCTCGTCGAAGTCGATGTCAATGTCCGGCATCGATACCCGCTCGGGGTTCAGGAACCGTTCGAAGATCAGTCCGTGCGGCAACGGATCGAGGTCGGTGATGCCCATGGCGTAGGCCACCAGGCTGCCGGCGGCCGAGCCCCGTCCCGGTCCCACCGCGATGTCGTTGTTCTTCGCCCACAGGATGAAGTCGGACACCACCAGGAAGTACGCCGGGAACCCCATCTGCAGGATGACGTCCATCTCGTACTCGGTCTGCCGCCGGTGCGTCTCGTCGAAGCCGCCGGGGAACCGCCGGGCCATGCCCTCCCACACCTGCTGGCGGAAGTACGACTCCTCGGTGTGCCCCTCGGGGATCGGGAACCTCGGCATGAGGTTGCGGTAGGTGAACATGCCGGTGGTGTCGACCCGCTCGGCGATCAGCAGCGTGTTCGAGCAGCCCCGCTGCCAGATCTCCGAGGAGTCGGCGCTCCGGGTCTGCTCCGCCGACTTGATGAAGTATCCCGATCCGCTGAACCGGAACCGGTTGGGGTCGCTGACGTTGCTGGCGGTCTGCACGCACAGCAGCACGTCGTGCGACTCGGACTGGCCCTCGTAGGTGTAGTGCGAGTCGTTGGTGACCACCGGTTCCAGGTTGAGCCGCCGGCCGATCTCCACCAGGCCGTCGCGCACCCGGCGTTCCATCTCCAGGCCGTGGTCCATCAGTTCCAGGTAGAAGTTCTCCGGCCCGAAAATGTCCCGGTACTTCGCCGCCGCCGCCAGGGCCGCGTCGAACTGGTCCAGCCGCAGCCGGGTCTGCACCTCCCCGGAGGGACATCCGGTCGTGGCGATGACCCCCGTGGAGTACTCGGCGATCAGCTCCACGTCCATCCGGGGCCACTTGATGTAGTACCCCTCGAACGAGGCCCGCGACGTCAGCCGGAAGAGGTTGTGCAGCCCCTCGTTGTTCTGCGCCCAGAGGGTCGCGTGGGTGTAGCCGCCGCCCCCGGAGACGTCGTCGCTCTTCTGGTCCGGGCGGCCCCACCGGATGCGTTTCTTGGTGAACCGCGACTCGGGCGCGACGTAGGCCTCGATGCCCAGGACCGGGGTGATCCCCGCCTTGGTCGCCTGCTTGAAGAACTCGTAGGCCCCGTGCATGTTGCCGTGGTCGGTCATCCCGACCGCCGGCATCCCCAGCCGCTTGACCTCGGCAAACAGCTCCTTCAGCCGAGCGGCGCCGTCGAGCATCGAATACTCGGTGTGCACGTGCAGGTGCACATATGGTTCACCCACGGCTGCCTTCCTGCGATCGGGTGTCGGGCGGGTCGCGCCAGGGCAGCCTACGCCGCTAGGCCCGCGGTCCCCGAGCACCGTCGAGGGTGGTGTCCGGCGGCCAGCGGTCGTGGAACACGCACTCGTCGATCGGCCGCAGCCGCCTGTCGGCAGGGGTCTCGTCGGCGTACCCGATCGGCAGCAGGTACAGGCAGACCACGTCCTCCGGCAGGCCGAGGAGTTCGCTGGCCCGGCGGGTGTCCAGGTGCCCGATCCAGCAGGAGGACAGCCCGTGGCTCGCCGCGGCCAGGGCGAGGTGCTCCCCGGGCAGCAGCGGGAACGCGTTGTCGGCGTACACCCGCATCGCCGTGCGGTGCGGGTAGGCGTTGAGGTAGGTCAGCAGCTCGGCCCCGAACCGGGCCGTGTTGATGGCCGTGAACTGGTCGTCCGGCGCCCGGGTCGCGGCATCCGGGCTCAGCCTGGAGCACAGCGCGATGATGACCGGCGCGGTCGCGATCCACTCCTGGTCCCCGGCCAGGGCCGTCAGGGCACGCTTGGTGGATTCGTCCCGGATGACGCCGAAATAGCCGCTGTTGACGCCTCCGGAGGACGGAGCGAGTCGACCGGCTTCCAGGATGTCCGCCAGGGCGTCCTCCGGCACCGGTTTCGGGGCGAACCGCCGGATCGAGCGCCGCGCCCGCACCGCATCCATGAACTCCATCTCAGGCTCCTTCACAGGCAGTCGTTCCGCCGGCAGCCACGAGCGGTCCCGGCGCCCACCGCTGACACCGTAGCGCGGGGCGTGTCCGCCACCCGGCGTACCCGCCAAGGCACCGGCTTCGCCATCAAAGATGGCGGAAGGGAGTCAAGGCGGTCGGCCGCCCGCCGATAGGCAGTTCAAGTGCCGTGACCGACGAGCCGGGACGGAGGGGATGAGGGTGGCGCCCAACCGCAGATCAAGGGCACGAATATGGCTCTGGGTGCTCGCCTGTGTCATCCTCTTGGGCCTCAGCGCGGTTCCGCTGTCCATGAACGTCCGGGCGACGCAGGAGGCGCAGGACATCAGGCAGGCGCTGCGCGACGCGGCACTGGTCGGCGCGGCCCGCGCGATGATCACCCAGGAGAATCTCGAATTCCAGCGGTACCAGCTGGAGCCCACGGCCGAGTCGAGGAGTCGCTTCACCCTGTCGGCCGCGGCGGCGACCAGCGCGCTGCGGGATGCCCAGAGCGCCGCCGGCGAGCAGGCCAGTGTCGAGGCCAGCCGCCTGGCCAACGAGCAGGCCGAGTATCTCCGGCAGGTGGACCTGGTCCTGCGGGCCCAGGGGTCCGGCGGGGCCTCGGTGGCCCAGCAGACCGCGGCGGCCTCGGCGTTCCAGGTGCTCGCCCAGGACGCCGACGCGGTGCTGCTCTCCTCCTCCAACACGGCGAAGGACCAGGCCGTCGCCCTGCACAACGCCCAGTTGTCGGTACTGGTCGCGACGCTCGTCACGTTGGTCATCGGGGTGACGGTGGCCGCCCTGGGCGGCATGGCGGCGCTGACCGGCCCGCGCGGCGAGCCGGCGCCGCCAGTCGTTGCGGAGCCGGAGCCGCCGCCCCATACCGACCCGCTCACCGAACTCCCGGACGAGACGGCCTTCGCCGAGCACCTGCACGCGGCGCTGGCCGAGGCCCAGCAGTCCGGTGGCCGGGGCGTCACGGTGCTGTCCATCAACCTCAACGGTTTCGACGGCATCACCCAGATCCACGGCCACGACGGATGCGACCAGGTGATGGTCGCGGCCTCCCGGCGCCTGCGCCGGGTCATCCGCGACGTGGACCTGGCCAGCCGGTCCGGCGAGAGCGGCTTCGCCGTGCTGCTACGCGACATGACCAACCGCCCGGACGTCCAGGCCGTCACCGGCCGGATCGAGCGCGTCCTGTGCCGGGATTTTCGCATTCAGAGCGGGATCACGGCGGTGACGGCCAGTATCGGCATCGCCATCGGCCCCCCGGACAGCGATCCGGACGACGTGGTGCGGCGGGCCCATGCCGCGATGCGCCGCATCCGCTCGGCCGACGGCGGTGTCGCCTTCTTCGAGCAGAACGACGCCGACACCCCGCAGGCCGCCGCGGGCCCCGGCGGCGGACCGGCCGCCGCCCCGGCGCCGGTCAGCGATCTCACCGACGATCTGCGGATGCTGCTGCACGCCGGGGATCCCGACGGCCAGCTCGTGGTCGCCTACCAGCCGATCGCCCGGCTGGTCGACGGGGTGACGAGCAGCGCGGAGGCCATCGTGGAGTGGCGGCATCCGACGCACGGCCGGATCGGGCCCGCGGAGCTGACCGGGGTCGCGGAAAGGAGCAACCTCACCACTCCGCTCACGGCCAGGATCCTCGACACCGTGGCTGTCCAGGCCCTGACGTGGCAGGGCAGCGGCAGTCCCCTCGCGGTCACGGTGAGCGTCTCTCCCCGGTGCCTGGCGGATCCGCTGTTCGCTCCCGAGGTCCACGCCGCGATCGAGCGGGCCAAGGTGGCGCCGGAGCTGCTCGGGCTCGGCCTCGCCGAGGCCGACGCCATGGCCAACCCGGATCTCGTCGCCACGGTCTTCGGCAGTCTCCGACGGTCGGGCATGCGACTGACCATCGACGGATACGGCGTGATGCCCAATTCCCTGCCCCGGCTCCAGCGGCTCCAGTTTGACGAGGTCAAGCTCGATCGCAGCCTGACGCGGCACCTCTCGGGCTCCCCCGCCGGGCAGGCCGTCGTGCTCAACACCATCGAGCTGGCGCACACCATCGGTTTCTCTGTCGTCGCCGATGACGTCGGCGAGGCCGACACCCTCGGGCTGCTGCACCAGTTCGGATGCGATCATGCACAGGGACCGGTACTCGGCGGGTCTCTCCCCTCCGAGGCCGTGGCCGCCGCCCGGGACCAGATCCAGCATCTGATCCTAAATGCCATCGGGCGGGCTGATATCGGCACGTGACGTAGGGTTCGTCGAACGACGCCCCACGATACCGGTTTGCCTGTAGGGAGCCACTTGTGGACATCGAGCGCACGGCCTTGCCCGGCATCGGGCTCCGGCACGTCTTCACCACCGAGCGGCAGCGGCAGATCGGTGTGATCACGCACAGCACCGGCCGGCAGGATCTGGTCATCTACGACGAGGACGATCCGGACAGCGCCGAGCTGATCGTGCTGACCCCGGCCGAGGCCGGCGTGCTGGCGGAGCTGCTCGGCACCGCCCGGATCGTCGAGCGGCTGGCCGAGCTGCACCGCCAGGTCGAGGGCCTGATGAGTGTCCAGGTGACAATCACAGCCAGTTGCCAGTACGCCGGCCGGAGCCTCGCCGAGACCCGGGCACGCAGCCGGACCGGTGCCTCGATCGTCGCCGTCGTCCGCAACCGTGACGTCATCGTCAGCCCCCGGCCGGACTTCGTGTTTCGCCCCGGCGATGTGGTGGTCGTGGTGGGTACGGAGGAGGGCGCAAGCGCCGTCGCCGCGATCCTCTCCGACGGGTAGCCGCGATGCACGAGGGATCGCTGATGCTCGTCGAACTCGGGGCCGTGATTCTCGGGCTGGGCCTGCTGGCTGCGGTCTCCGTACGGTTCTCGATTTCCCCCATTCCGCTGTACCTGATCGCCGGGCTTGCCTTCGGGTCGGGGGGGATCCTGCCTCTGGGCACGAGCGAGCGGTTCATCTCCGTCGGGGCCGAGATCGGCGTCATCCTGCTGCTGCTGAGTCTCGGCCTGGAGTACACCGCGAGCGAGCTGGTGGGGACGTTGCGTTCCTCGGCCCTCGCGGGGCTGCTGGACCTCGGGCTGAACGCCGCTCCGGGGGTTCTGGCCGCGTTGTTGCTCGGCTGGGGGCCCACCGCGGCGGTGGCCCTCGGCGGCATCACCTACGTCACGTCTTCCGGGATCACCGCCAAGGTCATGGTTGATCTGGGCTGGCTCGGCAACCGCGAGGCCCCGAGTGTGCTCTCACTCCTGGTCTTCGAGGACCTGACGATGGCGATCTACCTGCCGATCCTCACCGCGCTCCTCGCGGGGGTCAGCCTCGTCCTCGGCCTGGCCACGCTCGCCATCGCCTCGGCGACCATCGGCATCATCCTGCTCGTCGCGCTGCGGTTCGGGCACATCGTCGAGCGGCTGGTCGCCAGTCCGAGCGACGAGGTGCTGCTGCTCAAGGTGCTCGGCCTGACCCTGCTGGTCGCGGGGGTCGCCCAGCAGCTGCAGGTCTCGGGGGCCGTGGGGGCGTTCCTGGTCGGCATCGCGCTGTCGGGTCCGCTGGCGCACGCGGCACGGGAACTGCTCGCGCCGCTGCGGGACCTGTTCGCCGCGGTCTTCTTCGTCTTCTTCGGCCTGCACACCGACCCGGCAGAGCTGCCGCCGGTCGTCGGCATCGCGGCCCTGCTGGCGGTCGCCGGGATCACGACCAAGGCCGCCACGGGCTGGATCGCCGCGGCGCGCGCCGGGAGCGGGACGACCGGCAGGCTGCGGGCGGCGTCCGCGCTCATCCCGCGTGGCGAGTTCAACATCGTCATCGCCGGTCTCGCGGTCACCGCTGGCGTGCAGCCCCAGCTCGGTCCGATCGCCGCGGCCTACGTCCTCACCCTTGCGGTCGCCGGGCCGTTGACCGCCCGCGGCGCCGAACCGCTCGCCAGGCTGATCATCCGCCGTCGCCGGCGGCGGATGGAACGTAGTGATCCCGGCACGGCCCAGACGACGGAGCGACAAAAATGATCATTGGCATTGACATCGGCGGGTCCGGCATCAAGGGCGCCCCCGTCGATGTGAGCACGGGCACACTTTCGGCGGAACGGTACCGGGTGGAGACCCCCAGCCCCGCGAATGTCACGAACATCACGACGGCCGTGCGCCAGGTCGTCGAGCGCTTCGGAGCGACCGACCGGGTCGGCGTCACCTTCCCCGGCGTGGTCGTCGGCGGGGTGGCGAAAACCGCCGCCAACGTCGACATTTCGTGGCTGGAGGCGCCGGTGGCCAAGCTGCTGTCGGCCGCCGTCGACCGCCCCGCGACGGTCCTCAACGACGCCGACGCCGCCGGTATCGCGGAAATCACATTCGGTGCCGGCAAGGGCAAATCCGGCGTTGTGGTGCTGCTGACGTTCGGTACGGGCATCGGCAGCGCGGTCTTCCTGGACGGTCGGCTGCTGCCAAACACCGAGCTGGGCCATCTGGAGATTCGGGGCAAGGATGCCGAGGAACGGGCGTCCGACCGGATCCGGGAAACCAAGGAACTGGACTGGTCGCAGTGGGCGCTGCGGCTGGAGGAGTACCTGCGTCACGTGGAGCGGCTGATCCAGCCCGACCTCATTGTCATCGGCGGCGGAGTCAGCAAGAAAAGGGACAAATACCTACATCTCATCGATGTCAGGACTCCGGTGGTTACCGCCTCCCTCCAGAATAACGCTGGAATCATCGGCGCGGCCATCGCCGCGGCCGGATGACGCCACGGCCCGACAGCATGTCCGGCGGTCTGCGACGGTACTGTGCCAGACGTGGTGCTACTCCCGCGCACCCTGGCCACACCCATTCTCCTGCCGCGTCGCCAGTGCGGGACCAGGAGCATTGGGCCTGTGCCAGAAAGCGGGACAGTGCCGGACGAATGACCGCAAGTACCGCGGGGACAACCGATCCCGCGCCGGCTGGCCCGGCCGCGGGGGAACACACACCTCACCGGTGGCAGGGGAAGGCGACACAATGGGACGCACGGTCGACGTGACGGAACTGGTGCTGCGTGACGGGCATCAGAGCCTACTCGCCACGCGAATGGCGCTGGAAGACATGGTCCCGATCTGCGAAGACATCGACGCTGCCGGCTACTGGAGCGTCGAATGCTGGGGCGGCGCGACCTACGACTCATGCATCCGGTTCCTCAACGAGGACCCGTGGGAGCGGCTCCGGGAGTTCCGGCGGCTGATGCCGAACTCGCGGCTCCAGATGCTGCTGCGCGGGCAGAACCTGCTGGGGTACCGGCACTACGAGGACGCGGTCGTCGACCGCTTCGTGGAGAAGTCAGCGGAAAACGGCATGGACGTGTTCCGCGTCTTCGATGCCCTCAACGACGTGCGCAACATCAAGCGTGCGATGGAAGCGGTCCGGCGCACGGGCAAGCACGCCCAGGGCACGATCTGCTACACCGTCTCGCCGCTGCACTCCGTCGCCGACTTCGTCGACATGGCGGAGCAGCTGTGCGAGATGGGCGCGGAATCCATCTGCATCAAGGACATGGCGGCCCTGCTCAAGCCCCAGCCGGCCTACGACATCGTCAAGGGCATCAAGGAACGCTGCGGCGCCGACACCCGGGTGCACGTGCACGTCCACTCCACCACCGGGGTCACGCTGGTCAGCCTGATGAAGGCGATCGAGGCGGGGGCCGACGTCGTCGACACGTCGATCAGCTCGCTGAGCCTTGGCCCCGGCCACAACCCGACCGAGTCTCTGGTCGAGATGTTGGAGGGCACCGGGTACAAGACGCGCCTGGACAAGGACCGGCTGCTGCGGATCAAAGATCACTTCGCGACGGTGCGCCCCAAGTACGCGGCGTTCGAGAGCAACATCGTCGGCGTCGAGACCGAGATCTTCGACAGCCAGATCCCCGGCGGCATGATTTCCAACATGGAGAGCCAGTTGCGTCAGCAGGACGCCGGTGACCGCCTCCGGGAGGTGTACGCCGAGGTGCCGAGGGTCCGCCAGGACGCCGGCTACCCGCCCCTGGTCACCCCCTCCAGCCAGATCGTCGGTACCCAGGCCGTCTTCAACGTGCTGATGGGCAAGTACAAGGTCATGACCGGCGAGTTCGCCGACCTCATGCTCGGGTACTACGGCGCAACGCTCGGCGAGCGGGACCCGAATGTCATCGCCCGGGCCATCGAGCACGCCAAGAAGGAGCCGATCACCTGCCGCCCCGCGGACACCCTGACCTCGGAGTGGGACAATCTTCGTTCCCAGGCGATCGCCCTGGACGGCTGCAACGGCACCGACGAGGACGTGCTGACCTACGCCATGTTCCCGCAGGTCGCCCCGGGCTTCTTCGGCACCCGCGCCGAGGGGCCGAAGAACGTCGGCGCCAGTCCGGTCGCGACAACCGGCTCGGCGTCCGCCGCCAGCAACGGCACCGGCAAGCAGCCAGTGTCCTCCCCCGTCGTCTACGACATCGCAATCGGTGAAAAGACCCATAAGGTCACTGTTACGCCAGCCTGAAGGTGAGAAGAGCAATGGTGATGCCTGCGACCAAACCCCAGGCGATGGAAGGGCTGGTTACCGACCTGCGGGACAACCGCGAACGGTTGGCGGCCGGCGGTGGCCCGGCCCGGGTGGCCAAGCAGCACGATCAGGGCAAGCTGACCGCACGGGAGCGGCTCGACGTACTGGCCGATCCCTCCAGCTTCGAGGAATTCGGCCTGTTCTCCCAGCACCGCGCCGAGCACTTCGGCATGGCCGGCCGGGAGGTTCCGGCCGACGGCGTCGTCACCGGCGCCGCAACGGTCGACGGCCGGCTGGTGCACGTGGCCAGCCAGGACTTCACGGTCATGGGCGGCACGGCCGGCGAGGTCCACTGCCGCAAGGTCGCCGAGTCGATGCGGCAGTCCCTGAAGACCGGCTCGCCGTTCGTCTTCATCAACGACTCCGGTGGCGCCCGGGTCCAGGAGGGCATCGACGCGCTCTCCGGGTACGGCGAGATCTTCTACACCAATACGATGCTCTCCGGCGTCGTACCCCAGATCTCGGTCATCTGTGGTCCCTGCGCTGGAGGGGCCGCGTACTCGCCGGCCCTGACCGACTTCATCATCCAGACCCGCGCCGCCCAGATGTTCATCACGGGCCCGCAGGTCATCAAGCAGGTGACCGGCGAGCAGATCAGCGCGGACGCGCTCGGGGGCGCGGACGCCCACATGGTGCACTCCGGGGTGGTGCACTTCGTCGCCGAGAACGACCAGCACGCCCTCGACCTGTGCCGGCGGCTGCTGAGCTTCCTGCCGCCGAACAACATGTCCGACCCGCCGGTCTTCCCGACCGACGGGGATGTCGAGCCCAACCCGCGCCTTGCCGAGATCGTTCCGGTCGACGGCAAGCGGGGTTACGACGTCCGGGACGTCATCATGAACACCGTCGACGGTGGGGACTTCCTGGAGGTCCAGGCCGGCTACGCGACCAGCGTGGTGGTCGGGTTCGCGCGGATCCTCGGCCGGTCCGTCGGGATCGTCGCCAGCCAGCCCCAGAGCATGTCCGGGGTGCTCGACATCAATTCCAGCGACAAGGCCGCGAGCTTCATCCGGTTCTGCAACGCGTTCAACATCCCCATCGTGACGTTCGTCGACACCCCCGGATTCCTGCCCGGTGTCGACCAGGAGTACGGCGGAATCATCCGGCACGGGGCGAAGATGCTGTTCGCGTACTCCGCGGCGACCGTTCCGAAGGTCACCGTCATCCTGCGCAAGGCCTACGGCGGCGCCTACATCGCCATGTCCTCCAAGGACCTGGGGGCCGACCGGGTCTTCGCCTGGCCGACGGCGGAGATCGCGGTCATGGGGGCGGAGGGCGCGGTGGAGGTCGTGTTCCGCAAGGAGGTCAAGGAGGCCGAGGACCCGACCACACGGCGCGCCGAGCTGATCGACGAGTACCGGTCGACCTTCTCCTCCCCGTACGTCGCCGCCGGACGCCGGCTGGTTGACGACATCATCGACCCGGCGCAGACGCGTCGCCGTCTCGCCCAGGCGCTGGAGTACCTCAACGCCAAGCGGGAGCTGCGGCCGCAGAAGAAGCACGGGCTGATCCCGCTGTGAGCGAAAGGCATGCGATGAAGACCAAGGTCGTAACGGGCAGCCCCGCCCCTGCCCCGACGCTCCAGGCACTCCAGGAGCAGCTCGCCGCGCTCAACGATCGGGTGGCGGATCTTGAAGCCAGGATGGGGCAGTCCCAAGCCAATGGCCAGGCCCTGGCCGAGGGCGCCACGCCGGCCCCGGCGGAGCCGCTGGACGAGGATCTCCTTGTGGTGATCAGCGCGGCGATCGCCGCGTTCCTCGGCAAGAAGCCGAGGATTCGCCAGATCCGGCTTGTCAGCTCGGCGACGTGGGCCCAGCAGGGCCGCGTCGGAATCCACGCCTCGCACGCGTTCGCAGTGCAGTCCCGGTCAGGAGCACCATCGTGAAACTCAACATCACGGTCGACGGCAAGACCTACGAGGTCGAGGTCGAGGCCTCGGAGCCGGAGCGGGTGTTCCCGATCGTCGGCCCGCAGACCCATGTCACCATGCCGGCGGCCGCGGCCCTGCCGACCCCACCGGCTCCGGCCTCGACCAGCGGTCCGGTCGCTGACGAGTCCAAGGTGTGTCGCAGCCCGGTCAACGGCACGGTGGTCCGCGTGGTCGCAGAGTCCGGGCAGGCGATGCAGGTCGGTGACGTCCTGCTCGTCCTTGAGGCGATGAAGATGGAAACCAACATCACCGCGCCGCTCAACGCCAAGATCGGCAGCGTCAATGCCAAGGTCGGCGATGCGGTCAAGACCGGACAGTTGCTCGTCGAGTTCGAGTAGTCCGTTCTTCCGCGAGCATGGGCCCGTACCCGCGGAAGATTTCAGCAAGGATCAGGCGCTGGCGGAAGGCATCCCCTTCCGCCAGCGCCTCGTGTCATGCGCGGCGCGGGTGCGCATTCCCGCGACCAGAACACCAGACCGCCGGCCGGCAGTCACTATCCGTTATCGGTAACACTTCAATGCCAACATTGGCCCGCCTCCGCATCGGCCAAACGGTTGCTGATCAGTGCACGGACCTCGTCAGCTGACCCCGCAACGTCCTCAACGTCGCTGAGCTGCGAGCATTTGCCTCTTTGCTGGCCATAGGGTGGGACGTTGACGGGACGGACTCGGAGGGGTTCGATATCAGCTGACTATCGAGGCGGCCCGCCACACCACATGACCATCGATCCTAGCTGTTTTTACGATATCGACCTATGATTCGCAATGTGTCGGAACCGCGGCGGCGGTCAGGTACCGTCGCGGGGCTCACCCCCCGTAGCCGGACGGCAGGCTCTTGAGCCGACCAGATAGCATCACCTCCTGCACATGCACTCCGGAAGGGCCCCCATGGGCGACAGAGACTATGAACGGTTCAACGAGATGCAGGCTGTGCCGACCGCAGTGAAGATCCTCGTCGCCGGGGGCACGCGTGTCGGAAAGACCGCGCTCGTCAGTGCGATCAGCGAGATCGCACCGTTACGGGTCGAAGGCACTGTGGAGGACCCCGAGCCGAGCTGCGGCGGGCACGGAGGCGTTGACACGATGGTCGCCGCGGCCACCGATCTGGATTTCGGTCGCATCACCATTGATGAGGCCCTCATTCTGTATCTGTTCGACACCCCCGAGCAGAACCGGCGTTGGTGCCTGCGCGACGAGCTGACCGTTGGCGCGCTCGGTGCCGTCGTGCTCGCCGATCCCCAGCGCCTCGACGAGTGCCTCCCCGCCATCGACTACTTCAACAGCCGTGGCACCCCGTATGTCGTCGCCGTCAACGATCTGTCGGGCGGCAGGGACGAGCAGCTCGCGGCCATCCGGCGGGCGCTGCGCGTCGATCCGCAGGTACCTGTGGCCCACTGCGATCCCAGCCGGCGCGAGTCCAGCAAGAACGTGCTCATCACGCTGCTGGAGTACGTCAAGGCCGCGGTCAGCCGGCAAGCCGCGACCGCGACCGCCTGACGATCGCGCGGAGGAACGGGGCCGGCGGCAGGGTCGCGATCAGGCGGAGTTCATCGAACAGCCTCGTGTCCTCATCCAGGAAGGCCAGCACCCGTTCGGCGGGGTTGCCCGCGAACAGCCTGGCGAAGACGCGTTCCATCGCGGCGCCGTCGGCGTGCAGCGCGTCGAGCAGCAGCGCGTCGCCCAGCCGGTGCCGGCGGCGGGACGCTGGCCGCGGCCACGGGTGTCCGCTGGTGGCGAGCGAGTGCGCGATCCGGGCACTGTCGCGCTGGATCCGACCGTATGCATAACCAGTGCTGGCCTTGACCAGCCCGGCCCGGGCGCCGATGGGCACGATGCGGCCGGCGCCCGCCATGGGTCCGCCGGCCGAGAGCCGAAGGCCGAGGGTTCCGGTCTCGGTGCGCCGGATCTCGTACCCGCCGACGTTCAGCACCTCGGTCAGGTAGGCGTGCAGCGCCGGATCGGGCGGCGGTTCCGGTCCCCGGCGTTCGCCCGGCCAGGCGAACGCCGTCATCTCGATCAGGGCAAGGTGGGGCGTCTGCGGCAGGACGTAGCCGAACCGGACGCCGCCGGCCTGGGACGTCCGGAAGTCCATCAGCGTCGGCAGGTCCGGGTCGAACACCGGCCGCGCGCAGCGAACCCGCCAGCCGCGAAAGGCCAGGAACGCCTCCGGTGGTCGGCCACCGGTCGGCCCGGGTCTGCTGTCGAACACCCACCGGGCGCCGATGCCGACCCCGTCGACGACCACCGTCGCGGCGTCGCCCTCCTCGCGGATCTCGCTGACGTGCCCCCGGCACAGGCCGGAGGCCGGGCGCCCCGCCAGTCTCCCGGCGACGACCCGTCGCAGGTCCGCCCGTCGCACCGCCCGGTAGGTGTAGCCGCCGAGCGGCACGACCAGCCCCCTGCCGGTGGCGTGCACGAGGACCCTGGGGTAGGCGCGGCAGACGGCCTCGTCGAGCGGTCCCGGGCCGCGTTGCCAGTACGCCCACCCCGCGGGGGCCTCGTCCCGGTCGTGGTCGATCAGCAGTACGGTCAGGTCCCGCCGTCGGCCGGCCGTCAGGTGCCCGGCCAGGCTCAGCCCGCTGAGCCCCGCTCCGACGATCACCACGTCGAACGCGTCGCCGCGGCCGGGCCGCCGCCCGGGGCCATGGTCCATCGCCGGATCAGCCGCTGCGGGCACGGGAGGCCCACCAGCCGTCGTCGATCGGCTCCGGTTCTCCGATGAGGTAGCCCTGGGCGAACTCGACCCCCAGCTCGCGCAGCATGGCAACGGTGGGCTCGTCCTGCACCCACTCGGCCACAGCGGTGATCCCGTACGCCCGGCAGACCAGCACAATCGCGCGGACCATCACCTGGTCCTCGGGGCTGGTGACCAGGTTCTCGATGAACTCGCCATCGATCTTCACAAGATCTACGGGAAACATCTTGAGGTACCTGAAGGACCCGTACCCCGATCCGAAATCATCCAGCGCCAGCTGGCACCCGATCTCCCTGACCCGGTTGGCGAATCGCAGCGCCTCCGTGACGTTGCCGACGACCGCGGTCTCGGTGAGCTCGAACGTCAGCCGTCCCGGGGCGAACGGGTGCCGCCGGAACAGCTCGTCGACGGCCTCGGCCAGCCTGGCGTCGCCGAGCGAGCGTCCGGAGAGGTTGACCTGAAAATGGAGATCCTCGGGACCGCTCGTGATCATTTCGACGGCCCGTTCGAGGACCCACAGGTCGATGTCGAACACCGAGTCGAGCCGCTCGGCCGCGTCCAGGATCGCCACGGGCGACAGCGGGCCGTACATGTCGTCCTTGACCCGCAGGAGCAGTTCGTAGCGGGTCACCGTGCCGCTGGCCAGCTCGCGGATCGGCTGAGCGAACAGCGTGAAGTGATCGGTCCGAAGCGCGGTCGCGATCCGGTCGCGGCACAGGTTGACCCGGTCGGAGGCCCTGATCGGGTGGGCCAGCCAGACCGCCGGGGTGTCGATTTCGCGGGCCCGGTGCCAGGCGCCCTCCGCGTCGATGAGCAACTCGTGGCTGCTGGCCTGGGCGTCGTGGGAGTACCGGACGAGACCGGCCCACGCGGTCAGCCGCTCCGGCCCGTCGACGCCGGGAACGGTCGCCGCGCGAATCGACCGGACCAGCGTTTCCGTCATCCGGCCGGCGTGGTCCAGGGAGGTGTCGGGCAGCAGCACCGCGATTTCACTCGGGCCCACGCGGCCGAGCCGGTCGTCAGGCCGGCGCAGATCCTCGAAGATCTTCGCCGCCAGTCGCACCAGCGCGGTTCCCAGCGACTGCCCCGATGCCGCCGGCGGGCGGTCCGCCGGCTCGACCCGCACGATGAGGACAGCTCCGGCCCCGAACCGCTGGGCCCTGTCGACGGCGTCGGTGAACCGCTGGCGGGCGAACAGCCCCGTGGCGGGGTCTCGGTCCCGGGGGGTGGTCTTCGCGGCCTCAAGGCCGCTGTGGACCGGCTCCAGGAGCAGTAACTCCCTGCAACGGTCCAGTACCGCAAGATGTGGCGTGCGGGCGGCCCCGACCGCCGTTTCCCCCGCAAGGGCCTTGGTGTACTCCACTTCTATTCGACGAATGAAGCGGCGCGTACGAGCCTGCGCGAACCGCGTCCGCGGAACGTTGACCGCCCGAGCCATCAAGCTGTCGATCCTCACCGGAATGCCCTCCCCGCCGCCCTCCACGGCAGCCACCAGCGAAATCTTCCCCCGATCGCATCCCGCGGCGGCAACGGCCTTGAAAGGAATTCTGGGCTACCACCGGGTTCATATGTGGCACGAAACGGCAACCAGCCCCAGTTAGGATGATCGGACATGATTTCGAGGCCGATCATCGACCCAATTGGAGAACACTCAGCAACGATAGCATTGCATTAGGCGAACCCTAATACTGCAAATTGTTGCCCCACAACAACACAGGGTAGCAATTAAACAATTGCAGTCATCACATATGATGCGATCAGCGCCCGAGTGAGGGTATATCGGTTTGCAAAACTGTTCCCCCACAAAGGCGCCAATCGTCAGTCGACTTTGCGACAGTTGCGGTCAGCCGGCGGCCAGATCGGTGAAAAGCGGCGTGCTGAGGTATCGCTCGCCGGTATCCGGCAGGATGACAACGACCAATGCATTGCGGTGTTCCGGCCGGCCGGCGACCGAGACCGCCGCCGCGAGGGCCGCGCCGCTGGAGACGCCGGCCAGCAGGCCCTCCGACCGGGCAAGGCGCCCAGCCGTCGCCCGGGCGGCGGTGACGTCCACCTGGAACACCTCGTCGTACACGCCGGTGTCCAGCACGTCCGGCACGAAGCCCGCACCGATGCCCTGGATCCCGTGCGGCCCCTTGACCCCGCCCGACAGCACGGGCGACTCCGCCGGTTCCACCGCGACCACGTGAACGGAGGGTTTCCTCTCCTTGAGCGCCTGCCCGACGCCGGTGATCGTGCCCCCGGTACCCACGCCGGCGACCAGAACATCGACCTGACCGGCGGTGTCGGCCCAGATCTCCTCGGCCGTCGTGCGGCGGTGGATCTCGGGATTGGCCGGGTTCTCGAACTGCCGGGCCAGCATCCAGCCCTTGGTCTTGGCCAGTTCCTCGGCCTTGGCGACGGCCCCGGCCATGCCTTCGGCGGCCGGGGTGAGCACGAGGTGCGCCCCGTAGGCCGCCAGCAGCGCCCGACGCTCGGTACTCATGCTCTCCGGCATGGTCAGCGTGAGTTCGTAGCCCTTGACCGCCGCGACGAGCGCCAGGCCGATGCCGGTGTTGCCGCTCGTCGCCTCGACGATGTGGTTGCCGGGCCGCAGCTCACCGCGCTCTTCCGCGGTTTCCAGGATGGCCAGCGCGATGCGGTCCTTGATGCTCCCGCCGGGGTTGGTGGCCTCGGTCTTGGCAACGAGGCGGACCGGAAGGTCCGCCCCGAACCGGGACAGCTCGACCATGGGGGTCCGGCCGATGAGGGCAAGCGCATGCGGATAGATGGTCATGATTTCACTCCAGTCAGGGTCATCGGGACGAGGGGCACGGATGTCAGATTCCGCGACACCACTCGTCGAAAACCCGCCGGACGTGCAGGCCGGTCATGGGAACGGCGCAGAGGACCCCGGCGATGGGAGTCAACACGCATACACCGGTCATGCGGCCATACTACGACCTGCGGGGCCTGGAGCCGACCGGTGCCGGTCGACCCAGACCCCGCAGGGCGGTCTTCGCGTGTCAGAGCCTTACCTCAAGGTGATGGACCGATCCCTACAGCGCCGGGTAGGCGTTGGCCATGAGCTCCTGGAACTGCGCGGAGAACCAGGCGCCGGAGATCGGGGCGTTCGGCAGCGCGCCACTCAGGTTGTCCTGGTTGCGGGGGTTGCCCTCGTAGGCCGGGTCGCACATTTCGTCGAAGCCCTTGCCCTCGTCGTTGGGGATGAGCTCGCTGGAGCCGTCGGACTCGCCCGGAGGCTTGACCCAGACGTAGGCGTCGATGCCACTGGCCGGGCTGGCCGTGGGCCGCTCGCCCAGACCCGCACCGGACTGGTTGCACCAGTTGCCCTTGTGGATCCGGCGGTCGATCCGCGACTCGTTGACCATGGTGTCCACATCGCTGGCCGAGCTGGCCCCGGTCGGCCGGTCAGAGCCGCCCCAACCGTTGCGGGAGGTGTCGATCAGCATGCCCAGGCCGGAGTCGAATCCGAGCGAGACCAGCTCCGAGCGGAACGCCGTGGCGAACGTCGACTCGTCGTTGTACAGGTTCCAGTCGATCCAGCTGCTGAGCTTGGTTTCGGCGTTGACCGTGATGTACGGCTCGCTCAGCGCCGAGTAGTTGGCGGTGTTGGTGATGAAGCCGTCGACGCTGGCGAAGCCGGCCGTGGTGCCCTGCACCGTGGAGGCGAACAGCTCTGCCGCGGCGCTGAAGTTGTCTTCCCAGCCGATCCAGCCGTGGTGGGCGGCATCGACGTAGTTGTAGACGTTGCCGATCGCGTGCAGCTTGTTCAGCGCGTACTGCACACCCGCGACGTAGTTGCCGTTGGCCAGCATGACGTCGCACGCGTCGGTCGCGGTCTCGCGGTCACCGGTGTTGGTGATCAGGTTGGGCAGCGAGTCGATCTCGATGATGTTGATGATCTGCAGGTCGGCGTATGCCGAGTCGGCCATGATGGCGGCGATCGGGTCGATGTACTCGGTCTGGTAGCGACCGATTTCCTCGGGTCCGAGTTCACCGTTGGAGGCCAGGGCCGCGCAGTCCCGACCGGGCAGGTCGTAGATCACGAACTGGATGTAGGCGGCGCCCTGCGACACGGCCTCGTCCAGGTGGTCCCGAACGCCCATCGAACCGTTCGAGCTGCTGTCGTCGGTGCCCTCGATGGCGGCGATCCGGTCGATCCAGACGGCGGTCGGGTTGTCGGAGACCCGGCTACCGCCGGACTCGGCCTCGGCCTTGGCCTTCCACTCCGGGTTGATGTAGCCCTGGCCCGAGGCATACGGGTTGTCGACGTGGTCGACGTTCGGGTCGCCGGTCGGATCCGTGGTCGGGTCCGTGGTCGGGTCACTGGTCGGGTCGGTCGTCGATCCGGTGCAGGCCACGCCGTTGAGCGTGAAGCTGGTCGGCGCCGGGTTGCTGCCCGACCACGAGCCGTTGAAGCCCGGGGTGGTGGTGGCGTTGGTGCCGAGGCTGCCGTTCCACGCGGTGTTGGACAGCGTGACGTGCTGGCCGGACTGCGTATACGTGCTGTTCCAGGCCTGCGTGATCTGCTGGCTGGAGTTCGGGAAGTCGAACTCCAGGCTCCAGCTGCTCAACGAGTCGCCCAGGTTGGTAATCGCGACGTTGGCCGTGAAGCCACCGGGCCAGTCGTTCGTCGTGTACGTGACCTGACAGCCACTGGCGGCCATGGCCTGGTTGGCCACGGCGACGACGGTCCCAGAGGTGAGCGCGAGCGCCGCGCCGACAACCAGGCCGCGACGTAGTCGGGTGCTCTTGGCCCCAGGGAGAAGGTTGAATCTCATGAGGGATACTCCTCGCGACGTGTAACTGTCGGAAGCAGAAGCTCTGTTTCCGACGTATCGGGTCGAGCTGCCACCAATGGCGGTAGGCGGCAATGCCACCGATCCAACGAAGCCGGTTTCGGTGACAGGGGTGATATTGCCTTGCTCTGTTACGCGAAATTGAGCGTCATCATGACACCGATGGACGGCCGTAAACAAGAAGTGACGAAAGTTTCACGCCAGCGTCACGGAGCGTCCCCGCCCTCGCGCCCCAGCTTGTGACCTGGGCAAGAAGGTGGACGCAGGGTGGTGATCCGCCTGGAACTTTCACCATCTCGTACCGCCCCTTGACAGCGGAAGAACGCTCCCCCAATAACGTGTGCGTTCCCCCTTGTGAGACTCAGAGTTACCGGCTTTCAGAAATCCCTCCAGAAGCGAAACCGATCGACGGATGCCCACATCGCGGCGAGTATTTCAGGCCGCTATTGGTCATCCGCCGACCGGCGGATTGGTGGTCTGCGGTAGGACCGCCGGAGCGGTCCTACCGCAGACCGTCATTCGCGAGGATCAGACCTCACGGACGGGGTGTCATCAGGAGCCCACCAGCATGCCGTAGTCGGCCAGCGCGACCGCCACGTCCGTCTGTGCCCAGAACCGGTGGTAGTTGAAGGTCGGCGCCGCTCCGCCGTCCAGGTACGCCTGGACCTTGGACCAGTCCGGGTCGTCCTGGTAGAAGGAACGGATGTCCAGGAAGGACTTGCCGGCGGCGATCTCGTCACCGTTCGGCATCGTGCCGCTGAAGCCCGACGGGATGTAGAGGCCCTGCTCGTCACCGCTGGACCAGATGTCGTCGAACCGGTCGTAGTCTTCCCGGGTCTCCTCGACGGAGACACCCTGGGTGTCCTTGTGCGCCAGGATGCCGTCGAGCAGGCCCTTGGCCGCCGTCAGGGCCTCGGTGTTGTTGGCCTTGACGCCGTAGTAGGTCAGCAGGTGGGCATAGGAACCGGCAACGCCGATGTCGGTGGTGTGGTCCACCACGCTGACGTGCAGCCCGGAGTTGTCCACCGAGGTGGTGCCGTCGGCCCAGTCGCCGCCGGGCTGGCCGGTCCAGCTCAGCGTCGACGGGATCTGGAAGTCGCCGCCGCTGCCGACCGTGGTGTTCTCCAGTGCCCAGGACACCCACTTGTCGAGGATGGCCTCGGCCCGGGCGTCACCGGTGGCGTAGTAGTACTCCGCCAGCCGCTCGACGCCCCATGCCTGGAAGCCGAACCACTGGTTGGACGGCGGGTCGTGGTACACGGGCTTCTCGTCGTAGGCCATGCCGTAGAAGGTCGGCGTGCCAGCTGGTGGGGCGCCGTAGGCGCCTTCCCAGCTGTTGGTCGCGCCACCGGCGATGGCCCCCTCCGACGACTGCAACCAGGTCATGAAATCGACCTGGCGGTCGAGGCTGGTCGCCCAGTCGGCCTGCGCCGTCGGCGACTGCGGGGTCAGCTCGCTGACGGTGGACAGGGCCCAGGCCGCGAACGGGTTCTGGTATCCACCGTGGTTGTGGCTGGAGCCGATCCGCCAGCTCCAGGATCCGTCGAGCGCGCCGCCCCAGGCGTAGTACCAGGACAGCAGGTAGGCCGAGGCGTCCTTGCCGGTGCCGGCCGCGCAGTCCGGTGAGGTGCATCCCGGCTGCTTGAAGTACTTGTCGTACATCGCGTAGCGCAGGTAGTCACCCATCTTGGCGGCCTTGTCGATGGTTGCCGCCACCTCGCTCGCCTTGCCCTGCTCCGTGGCCCAGGTCAGGGCCCAGTAGGCGACCTGGACGGCGCGGGCGTCGGCGTCGGGAGCGTTGGTGAACCGCCACTGCTGGGCGTACTGCTCGTCCTGGATAAAGATCGGCAGGTACCCGTTCTCGCTGCCGTAGTCGAACGTCTCGCACGACGGGTGCGCGACGGTCTCCCAGACCGACTCCTGCGGGCCCCGCTGATAGGTGTTGATGTAGGCGGGCGTGGTGGTGCCGTCGCCGCACTTGCCGTAACCGTAGACGTTGTCGACGTCCAGCAGCCAGTGCATGCCGTAGATGTCGTTGGTGCCGTAGGTGGAGCTGAGTTCGTTGTACAGCGGGTCGGAGCCCGGCGTGACGGACGAGTCCATCGGCGTCGGGTAGCTGGACGGCTGGTCGAATTCAGGGGCGTAGGTGGCCGGCGAGCTCGGGTCGTAGCCGCTGTTCTGCGGGTAGTCCGTGCCATTGGGGATGACGTATGTCTCCATGACGTCCCAGGCGGCGTTGAACGGCGCCCAGTCCTCAGTGATCCGGCCGTGGTTGGCCTCCAGCCACAGGTAGTAGCTGAACGCCTCGGACGTGGTCTCGTGACCATGGTCCGGGGCCTCGACCATCAGCGTCTCGATCGAGTGATACGGGACGCCCTCCGGGCTGAAGTACCCGTTCGCCGGGTCATGGATCTTGTTGTACAGCTCGGTGAACTCCTGGACGTAGGTGCCTCCGGCGGCATCGTTGTCACTTTCGATCGCATTGATCGTCGCCAGCTCGTAGCCGGCGGTGGTCGCGGTGATCGTGGCGGAGTCGCTGGTGGTGTCCTCGTCCTCGGCCGCGGCCAGGGTCACCGTCTGCGCGGTGCTCCAGTTGCTGGTGGTGAAGGTCCGCGAGGAACCAGCGGAGACGGTGATGTCCGAGTCGCCCGCGGTCCGGGCGACCGTGACGGTCGTGGACGCGGTCGGCGCGCTGGACAGGGCGATGGCGAACGTCGCCGTCCCGCCCTCGGGAACCGTGACACTGGCCGCCGAGGTGACCACGTGCGGGTCGGTGGTGACCAGTACCGACACCGGCACCGCCGCGGACGTGCCGACGGCACCCGCGGAGTCGTACGCCTTGGCGACGAGGCTGTAGTCGCCGACGGGAACGGCGGTCAGCGTGTAGCTGTACGGGGCGGTGGTGGAGGTGCCCGCCAGGATCCCGTCCCGGTAGAACTCGACCTTGGTGATCGAGTCCCCGGCATCCGGGTCACTGGCCGACGCCATGATGGGAATCGTCGCGGGGGCGGTGAAGGTGGCGTTGGCCGCCGGGCTGGTGATGCTGACGGTCGGGGCGGTGTTGTCGCCGGTCGTCTGGCCCGTGCAGGCCACGCCGTTGAGCGTGAAGCTGGTCGGCGCCGGGTTGCTGCTCGACCACGAGCCGTTGAAGCCCGGATTGACCGAGGCGTTCGTGCCGAGACTGCCGTTCCACGCCATGTTGGACAGCGTGACGTGCTGGCCGGACTGCGTATACGTGCTGCTCCAGGCCTGCGTGATCTGCTGGCTGGAGTCCGGGAAGTCGAACTCCAGGTCCCAGCTGCTCAACGGGTCGCCCAGGTTGGTAATCGCGACGTTGGCCGTAAAGCCACCGGGCCAGTCGTTCGTCGTGTACGCGACCTGACAGCCTGCTGCCGCCGACGCGGGGCTCGCGGCCACGGCCACGAGGCTGGCGGCGACCACAGCCGTTGCCCCGAGCCCGGCCACGACGCGGCGTCTGCGACCGCGGATGGCTCTGGTGATATTCACTGATGGATCTCCTAGCGGGATCCGCCCGAGGTCCGGCTCGGGCGCTGAACAAGGACGAAACTTTCAGTTCTTCCATTGCCGCCCGGAGAAAGAGCGACAAGGGAGAAACCCTGTCCTGGCACCGCGTTTGCTGGTTTGGCTCCCGTATACGAGGTGGCGAGCATCATGGCATGGGAACGCTCCCACAACAAGCCCTTGCGCCGTAGAGACACATCGATTCATTCTGCTATCGCTTTTCGAGTTACGCGGTCTCTTGGTAGCACCTGCCACGCCGGCGCCCGGCTGTCGACGATCAGGTACTACCAGCCGCCGCCGACCCCGAAAGGAGGTGAGCGGTCAGGACGCGGTACCCGATGCTGAGGCTCCCGCGCGAGAGCGCGAAGTAGAGTGGAGGGCGGAGACGCCCTCCACTCTGCACGCCTTGTCGATGGCAATTCGCCACGACCGGACGCCACCGTGGAATACGGACATAAATAGTGGGGAGGGTAGTTTCATGAATCCATTTCATTCAATAAACATCGCTGAAACATTCGTTCGCTCAATCGCCACACACCCCAGACAAGGCAGCCAGCGACATACCGTCTAATCCGCACTCCAAACGCCACGCTGAGCAGCCAGCACCGCCCCGGCGACCCGCCGAGCGCGCCGGTCGATGTTCCCCGGCGGGCCTCGCGGGAACCACGGCTACGGCGAGTAGCGGTGCCGGTGCCGGAACCGCCCGGAAGTTGGGCGGAGAGCGCGGGGAGGGTTACCGTACTTGCGATGATTCCCCTCCCCCTCGCCAGGATTCTGTCCCGGTTGCGCCCCCGCTGGGTGGCCCTGGGGCTGGTCTGCTGCCTCGGTGTGGCGGCCGTGGCCGTGCTGGCGACCCGCCCGGCACCCCCGCACGCCACGTTCGTGGTCCGCGCCCAGCCGTCGGTCACGGCTTCGGCCCCGCCGAGCCCCGCTCCGGTGGAGAGCTTCGGCCCGCCGGCCTCGCCTCCCGCCGGGCTCGAGGTGATCGACTACAGCCCGGCCCCAGCGGGCTTCCCTGCGGATCCGGCGCCGCTGTCCACCGCGCCCCTGACCGCGGGCGCGCACCCCGTCGAGCAGATCGCCGCGTATGACGCGCCGGGCGGAACACCGCGCGCCTATCTCACCCCGACGATCAGCGGGGTCCCGCTGACCATGCCGATCGTCGAACGCCGCGCCGGCTGGATCGCGGTCATCCTCCCCTCGGCCAACCGCACGATCGCCTGGCTTCCCCCAGAAGGGTGGTCCGCCGTTGCCCTGCACGACCATCTCCTCGTCCAAAGATCAACGCACCAGCTGTCGTGGTACCGCGACGGAGCGCTCCAGCAAACCTGGCTGGCCACACTCGGCGAGCCGGCGACGCCCACCCCGCTCGGTCGTACCTTCGTGCTTGGCCGTTCGGCATTGCCGGGCAAGGTCTACGCGGGCATCGACGTGCTGGCGCTCGGGGCCATACCCGACAACATCAACGCGGTGCCGGCCAGCCTGCGCGGCGCCCACATCGGCATCCACTCCTGGTACACCGACAGCGTCCTGGGCAAGAGCGTCTCCAACGGCTGTGTCCGCCTGCCGCAGGCCGCCCAGCGACGCCTGCTGTCGGAAATCGTGCCCGGCACCGAGGTGATCGTCGTCGACTAGGGCGCCGGTGCCAGCCAGTCGCGGCCGGCCGAAGCCCCGCCCCCGAGGCCGCTGCCGGGCGTCTTTGGCCAGAGGGCTGAACGTTGCGTGCCAGTCGACTCGCCGAAAGCCCTTTCCCGCTCGTCATCGGGCAGAGGCGCCAGGCTTCTCAGATGGCGGGGATGCCGGCATCACCATCGGCATGTCACCGTGGGTACCATACCAACAACACAAGGCAAGGTCCCCTGTGGTTTTCCGGCAGCTGAAGGGCAGCAGTCCACAAAAGTTCGTAAAACTCTCGCCAAGACCGGTTGGGCATCACCGTCCGCCGGGTAGGACACAGGAGAGGACCAGAGGTTGTCGTCCCGTAGGCCGTACGGCCATCAGGCCACTGGCCGGTGGGTCCGGCCCGTCCGCCGGACCGCGAACCCTGTTGGTCGTTCCGACAAAGAATGGCCAGGTCCGGGTTTAACCACCGTTTCCGGAGTAAAAATCACCGACATCACCACAGCACAGCCGTCGAACAGCAACAGCCAACAGAACCGGGTCCACGCTGAGCCGGACAGTCCAGCCACTCCTGCGGCAGGAGGCTCCAATGCGCAGAGCGCGACCGTCAACGCGATCACCCGGACGGCCCACGCGCCGGATCAACACCGGCCCCCGCTCACGAACCTCGTCCACCCGGAGAAGCACCGCCGAGCCCCAGACCGGGCTGCGCGAGATCGTGCGCCTCATGGGCACCTCCGTCAGCCTCCACCTCGCCGACGACTTCGACCACGAGTCCCTGATCCAGCTCGCGGATGAGGCGTTCTCCTGGCTCCGGCTGGTGGAGCAGCGTTTCAGCCCGTACCAGCCCGGCAGCGAGGTCAGCCGGCTGCGCCGGGACGAGATGTGCCTTGCCGAGTGCTCGTCCGAGGTGCGCGCCGTCATCGACCGGTGCGCGCAACTCTGGGCCATGACCGATGGGTACTTCGATGCCTACGCGACCGGAGCGCTGGACCCCTCGGGGTTCGTCAAGGGCTGGGCCGTCCAGGTCGCCTCCGACCGCCTCCTGGCGGCCGGTTGCGCCAACCACTGCATCAACGCCGGCAGCGACGTACGGATGCGCGGGCGTCCCGTCCCCGGCCAGCCATGGCGGGTGGGCATTCGGCATCCGCAGCAGGGGGTCGGGCCCTCCTGGATCGTCTCCGGTACCGATATCGCCGTTGCCACCTCCGGGATCTACGAGCGGGGCTGCCGGGTGGTCAACCCCCACGAGGGGCGGCCGTCGATGGAACTCCAGTCGGTCACGGTCGTCGGGGCGGATCTCGGGCTGGCCGACGCGTACGCCACCGCCGGCGCCGCCATGGGTATGCCGGCGCTGACCTGGCTGGCGGGGCTGCCGGACCACGAGGCCGCCGTCATCACCGAGGACGCCCGGTGCTTCCGCTCTGACGGGCTTCCCACCATCGACTAGCGTTGTGACATCGTCACCCTGCGGCACCGCGAGGTTGAGATGAAACGACGCTGGCTCTCCACCGTCCTGGTCGGGATCGCACTGATCGGGGTGGGCTGCAAGCCGCCCGATCCCGCCGGAGCACCGTCCGGCACCGCGGCGGCACCGGCCCCCGCCGCCAGCGGTTACCCCTCGTCCATGGCCGCGCTGGGGGATTCCATCACCCTGGCGTTCGGCGCCTGTCTGGCTCCGGCGGCCTGCCCGCGCAATTCCTGGGCCACGGGCAACGGCACCCGGATCAACAGCCACTACAAGCGGATCGTCAGCGCCAATCCCGCGATGCGCGAGCATGCCCACAACTTCGCCAGTGGCAAGGCGACCGTCGACGCCCTCGCGGGCCAGGCCGCCTCGGCCGGGCGGGCGAAGGTGGACTACGTCACCATCCTCATCGGGGCCAACGATGCCTGCCACGGCGACATCGCCGCGATGACCAGCGTTGCGGCCTTCCGCCAGCGACTGGACCGGGCGCTCGACGTCCTCGCCAGGGATCTCCCCGATGCCCGGGTGCTCGTCATCAGCATCCCGAACGTGTACCGGCTCTGGGAAATCGGACATACGAATCGCCTGGCGGTCAAGGTGTGGTCGTTCGGCGTCTGCCCGGCGCTGCTGGCCAACCCGACCTCCACGGCCCCCGCGGACACCGCCCGGCGCGCGGCGTTCCGCGACCGCATCGCCGCGTACAACGCCCAGCTGGTCGCGGCCTGTGCGACCCACCGGGCACAGTGCCGCGATGACGGCGGAGCGGCCCACCGCACGGCCTTTGCCCTGGACATGCTGAACGTCGAGGATTTCTTCCACCCCAACACCAAGGGGCAGAACACGTTGGCCCGAGTGACCTATCCCGGCCGCTTCGATTGGTGACAGCTATCGCACCTTACCGACATTTCGCCCGACCGTTGGAAGGTATGCCTTACCCAGCTACCCACACAGTGAGATAATCTGGCCGCATTCAGTTACATGTCCTGTGGTCGATGATACCGTTGCGGTTCCTGACCGCAGTCCCCCCATTACCCATTGGTCGCCATGGGTGCGTCTCTGGCTCCCGGGATCGACGATCAGGCCGCACTACCTCGGCTCATGGGGAGGTCCGCGATGGAGTATTCCTATGCGAGCCGCCAGCGCGGCAGCACTCGCCGGACGGCCGTTGCCCCACCGGCACGTCCGGGCAACCAGCGGCCGGCGCAGAACCTCATCGGACGCTCCCGCACGGACGACGAGGTCACCGAGCTGCTGCACCGCATGACCCGCCTGCGCTATGACGACCCGAGACGTCGGGCCCTGCGGGAGCACGTCGTCCGGCTCTACCTGCCCTACGCCCAGCAACTGGCTCGCCGGTTCTTCGGCCTGGGCGAGTCCCTCGCGGACCTCAGCCAGGTCGCCGCCATCGGGCTCCTCAAAGCCGTCGACGGCTACGATCCCTCCTACTCCGGCGGCTTCCACGCGTACGCGACGCCCACCATCTCCGGGGAACTCAAGCGCCACTTCCGCGACCGTTGCTGGGCCGTGCAGGTCCCCCGCAAGCAGCAGGAACTGCGCTTGCGGATCAGCAGGACCCGCGACGAGCTGACCCAGCGGCTCGGCCGCTCGCCGACGGTCGCCGATGTCGCCGGCCACCTCCAGGTCGGCGAGGACCAGGTGATCGAGGCCATGGTCGCGGCGAACGGCTACCGGCCGGCCTCCCTGCACGCCCTCACCGCCCGGGATCATGAGTTCGAACTCGTCGATCGTCTCGGCGAGGTCGAACCCGGCTATGACGTCATTGAGCTGCGCGAATCGATCGGCCCAGCCGTCGCCCGGCTGCCGGCCAGGGAACGAAAAATCATCGAACTGCGATTCTCCGGTGACCTGTCCCAGTCCCAGATCGCCGCCCAGCTGGGCATCTCGCAGATGCACGTGTCCCGGCTGCTGGCCAGGAGCCTCCGGCAGCTGCGTCGCAGCCTCGTCGAGGACCGCTGACCCGGCAGGGACGCCGGTCCGCCGGGTTCATCGGACACGCACAGCCAACGCCATGGTTACCCTCAAGGTCGCACCCCAACCTTGGGCGCGGGCGCGCCACCCGGCACCGGCCGGGGTCGCCCGCCAGAAGGAGCACCGTGGCCAGGAGCAGAGCCGTCACCACCGACGCCGTCGGCGCGGTCGCCGTCCTCAGCGTGCTCGCCGTCACCGCACTGTGGACGTCCAACCGCGGTATTCAGGATCTTGCTGGCCCGAGCGGCGGCGCCAGCTCGCTCGGTCGCCTGACCGGGCTGCTCTCAGCGGATCTTCTCCTGATCCAGGTGCTCCTCATGGCCCGGCTGCCCTGGGTCGAGCGCGGCTTCGGCCGGGACCGGCTGGCCCGGTGGCATCGCATCGCTGGATTCATCTCGGTGAATCTCATGCTCGCGCATGTCCTGCTGGTGACGCTTGGCTACGCGGGCAGCGTCTCCCGGTTCGGCAACGAGTTGTGGAGCCTGCTCGTCGACGCTCCCGGCATCCTCCTGGCCTTCGCGTCGATGCTGCTGCTGGTGCTGGTGGCGGTCACCTCGATCCGTGCGGCCCGCCGCAGGCTGCGCTACGAGTCGTGGCACCTGCTGCATCTGTACGCCTACCTCGGTATCGGACTGGCCATCCCCCATCAGCTGTGGATCGGCACCGACCTCACCACGTCCGGCGTGGCGACGGCCTACTGGTGGACGCTGTACCTCGCCGCCGCCGCATCGATCATCGTGTTCCGCATCGGCGTGCCCCTGGCCCGCAGCGCCTACCACCGGCTGGAGGTCGCCGAGGTGGTCGGCGAGGCCCCCGGCGTCGTCTCGGTCCACCTGCGCGGCCACCGGCTGGACCGGCTGCCCGTCCGCGCCGGCCAGTTCTTCCTCTGGCGCTTCCTGGACGGCCCGGGCTGGAGCAGGGCACACCCGTACTCGCTGTCGGCGGCGCCCCGTGGAGACCGGCTGCGCATCACCGTCAAGGACCTCGGTGCCGGTAGCGCGCGGGTCGCCAGCCTCCGGCCGGGCACCAGGGCACTCATCGAGGGCCCCTTCGGGCGGCTGACGGGCGAGGCCTACGGCGGAGGTCGGGTGACCATGTTCGGGTGTGGCGTCGGCATCACCCCGCTGCGGTCGCTGCTGGAGGAACTGCCCTACGCCGCCGGCCAGGCCACCCTGGTGTACCGGATCCGCTCGGACGCGGACATCGTGTTCCGCGACGAGCTCCGGGAACTGGCCAGCGATCGTGGGATCCGGGTGATATATGTCCCCGGCCCCCGAGCGGGCGATCACTCGTGGCTGCCCAGCGGCGAGCCCCGCCGCGACGACGTCGCGGCGATCCAGGAACTCGTCCCCGATCTGAGGGATCACGACCTCTACATCTGCGGACCGGACAGCTGGGCCGAGGCCGTCAGAACGGCCGCGATCACGGTCGGTGTCCCCCCGAGCCGCATTCACGCCGAACGCTTCGCGTGGTAGTGCGCGGGCCCGAACCGGTACTGTCACCGCATGGGCTCCTTCCGCGTAGGGCGCCGCACGGCCCTGACCACCGCGCTGCTCGCGGCGACGGCCGCGGCCTGCCGGAACGCCGAGAAACAGATCAGCGGCCCGATCGAAATCGCGACCGGCAGCCCGACCGCGGTCTACCACCGCTACGGGACGGCGTACGGCGCGCTGATCCGCGAGGCGCTGCCCCGCACCCGGCCGACCGTGATGATCACCGCCGCGTCCGGAGAGAACATCGCCCTGCTGGAACGGGGAACGGCCCACATCGGCTTCGCCCAGGCCGACATCGTCAGCTCCGCCAGCCCCGGTTCGATCGCCGCGCTGGCCCGCCTCTACGACGACTGCCTCCATCTGGTGGTCCGGGCGGATGATCCGATCTGGTCGGTCGCCGATCTGCGCGGGCGAAAGGTCTCGATCGGCGAGGCGGGCTCGGGGACCGAGGTCACGGCCGGACGTCTCCTGTCCATCGCCGGACAGGACTCGTCCGGCCCCGCGCCCATGGCCGACGTCCGCGTGCGGCGGCTGGGGCTGAACGCCTCGACGACGGCGCTGCTCGAACGCCGGATCGATGCCTTCTTCTTTTCCGGAGGGTTGCCCGTCGCCGCCATCGCCCAGCTCAGGGAGACCCTGCCGCTCAAGCTGATCGATCTCCAGGCGTACGCCATGACCATGCGGCAGGCCTTCGGCGATCACTACCTGGAACGGGTCATCCCGATCTCGGCCTACGGCATGTCCCCGGCCCTCGGGATCGGCATCCCGAACTACCTCGTCGTCGCCACCGCCATGCCCCGCCCGACGGCGCACGCGCTCACCCGGGTGCTGTTCGCCGGCAGGGAACACCTGGCAGAGGCCCATCCCGCCGGGGCGAGCCTCGACCGTCGAAGCGCCATCAGCACCCCGCCGCTGTCCCTGCATCCCGGTGCGGCCCAGTACTACCGCTCGGTCAAGGCCTGAGGCCACCGGATCGGCTCCACCGTCGGCAACCAGATCCGCACATCCAGCCCATGCGGAACGGCCGGGAGCAATTCACAGCAGCCTTCCGACGCCTCGACCAGCACGACGACAATGGCCAGCCCCAGACCGCTGCCCTCCACGGCGGTCGAACCCGGTCCTCGCCAGAACCGTTCCGTGGCATGTCCGCGCTGCTCCGCCGTCATCCCGGGCCCGGTGTCGGTCACATGGATCTCGGTTCCCCACCCGCCCGGTCCGCCGTCGGCGGTTTCCACCCGGACCACGACCTCGCACCCGTCACCACCGAACTTGACCGCGTTGTCGATCAGAGCGTCCAGCGCCTGATCCAGTGCCGTGGACACCACATTCGCCCGGCACGGCTGATCCGGAGCAACGTAACGCACCCAGACCTGCCGCCGCTGGGCCAGCGGATGCCAGGCCTCGACCCGCCGCTGGCAGCGTTCCCCGACGTCGACCTTCTCCAGGATCCCGCGACCGCTGTCCGCCTTGGCCAGCGACAGCAGGCTGTCCAGCACCTGCCCCATCCGCTCGCTCTCCTCCAGCGCCAGCCGGTGCCCGTCCCGTGCCTCGGGGGTGCTCAGGTCGTAGCCCAGTTCCTCGACGTGCAACCGCAGGGCGGTCAGCGGGTTGCGGAGCTGGTGGCTGGCGTGGGAGACGAAGGCTCGCTGGCGTTCCAGGAGGTCGGCGACAATGACGGTCATGGAGTTGAAGGCGTGTGCCAGGCGTCGCAGCTCCGGGGGGCCGAGATGGTCCGAGACCCGGACGGAGTAGTTGCCGGCGCCGATGTGGTGAACGGCCGCGTCGAGTTCCGCGACGGGGCGCAGGGTCCACCGCGCGAAGTGCCAGGCCGCCGCGAGTCCGATCGCCAGCACGAGCAGCCCCCCCGCGGCCAGGATGCTCCAGGCCAGGGTGATGGTCGCCGCGGTGTCGTCCACGGCCGAGACGACGATGATCGCACCGTAGTACTCCCCGCCGCTGCCGACCGGCACCGCGACCACGATCGGCGTCGACCGCCACGGCCAGACCGTTCCGCTCTCATCGGCCTGCCGCCCCGCGAGTGCCCTGCGAGACTGCCGCAGCACCTGGCTGTTGTCCAGGTCGATCCACCCCAGGGCGGTCAACACGATCCGCCCGTCCGAATCGACGAGTGCCACCTCGATCCCGTACAGCTCGCCGTATCGTTCGAGTTCAAAGCCCAGGTCTGCCGTGTCGCCCGTTCTCAGCACCGGTTCGGCGAGGCTGGCGAACCGGATGGCGTCCTCCAGCCGGTCGGCGAGGACGCGCTGCGTCTCCCGGCTGGCCAGGGTGACGCCGAACGGAACCTCCAGCGCGATCAGGACCATGGCCAGCAGTAGCACGTAGCTCGCCATCAGGCGACGACACACCTGCAACTCCTTCCGGGGCCGGCGGGCTTCGTCGCCACCGTCGCCGGCCCGTGACTGGGCCATAGCAGCATTTACTAAAGCGGGAGATCCATCAAATCAATTGGTATTCGCACTTCACCGGAACCGAACATTCCGCAAATCACAGCCAAAGAATAGGACGCAAGATTACCCGAGCGAAACGACCATCGCGACAAACTCACGGCGAAAGACATAGGCCGATCGGCTAGTTATGCAATGATTCTTGCATCGGACATATCACCCTACCCAAAACGGAGATACGGTCACAGCAGACGGGGAGAAGACTAGCCCCCCACTCCAACCGCCGCTGCCCCGGCGGCGGGCACAGCACGCACGCTTCGACCGCGCGGCTGGCGCCCCCGGCGGCGGACGGCGCCCGGAGCCCGGGGGTGCGGCGGCGCGATGCCCGTCGCCAGCCCCGCCGGGACGGCCGGCCAGGGGTCGTCACCCGCCCCACCGGACACCCAGATCCGCTGGTCAGCAGATGAATGGTCGGGCGCCTTGGCCGGCAGGCCAAGCTCCCGGGGCAGCCCGCCCCGGTCTACCTCAGCGGCTGTTGCGGGTTACTGATCTCGGATGTCGACGGATCACCATCGCGGCCGATGGGCCGCCCCGCAGCGCGACGCTCGTCAACGCCTATGCCAACGTTGCTCGAATCGACACTCTCGTATTTGATGGAAGGGAGAATCTCCACAATCGAAAGGCCGGCATACATACTTGCATGAGCGAGTTCGTCAAACAATACTCCGGCACGGAGCATGTGCCCCCTGATTCGCTCCAGAAATCCCGCCGGCTCCCGGTGAAGTATTGAACCTCCGCAGTCGCGCGCCGGAGGCTTGCCGCATAGTCGTTCTCCTGGGCATCATCCGGAACTGGAAATCCCGCTCGGCCACCAGGACGTCATCCCGCCGGCGAACAGCACCGCGTGGCCGGCCGTTGCGGTCGCCGTGCCGGCGGCCCGGGCCACCCGTTCCGGCCCGCTGGCACCGGCCGGCGCGGCCAGTGCCCGGCGGAACCGGGTGACCACGAACAGGGCATAGTCGATGCCGGCCCCCATGCCCAGCATGACCGCGATGATGGGCGCGCTCGTCGGGATGTCGACGACTGATCCGGTCAGGAGCACCAGGGCGGTACCCACGATCAGCCCGACGATGGCGATGGCGATCGGCAGTCCCGCCGCCACCACCGACCCGAAGGCGATCAACAGCACGACCAGGGCGGCCCCGAGCCCGACCAGTTCGGCGACGCCGGTCGTGGGTTCGGTCGCCGCGTCGATGACCAGGCCCCGGAACTCCACCTGGAGACCGGCTGACCGAGCGGTGTCCGCGGCGGCTTCCAGGCGCCGGTAGGGCTCCTTGCCGAGGTCGCCGACCTGGCCGGCGTACCGGATGGTGCTGCTAGACACCCGGTTGTCCGGGCTGGTGGTGAGTTCACCGACCGCGGTGACCCCCGGCTGGTCGCTGATGGCCGCCAGCGTCGCGTCGATCGCGGTCCGCCGATCGGCGACATCGCCGTCCTCCGCGGCGAACACGATCTCCGCTTCGGCGGCCCCGTAGGCCGGGAAGTGTGCCCGTACCAGGTCCGAGGTCTGCTGGGCCTCGGATCCGGGGAACCGGAAGTCGTTGCCGAAGGTGCCGCTGGTCGCCTGGCCAAGGACGATCAGGGCGACCGCCGCGAGCAGCCAGCCACCGATGGTGCGCCACGGGTGGCGGGCCGAGGCCCGGCCGAGTCGGTACAGGGTGTGCTCCACCCATCAAGGAAACAGCAGTCACTGCAAAATTGCAATGACTGCTACTTTACAGCCGATGCAGTAAAGTACTCTCCATGCTCGACTCCGGTGGTGTGCCACAACGGCCGGGACAGCCCACGCAGCCGGCATGTCCGAAGCCGCCGGGACATCGCGAACGCAAGAAGCAACGCACCCGGCGGGCCCTGATCGACGCCGCCACCCGGCTGTTCGCCGAACGCGGCTACGACGGGACGACCATCGCCGACATCACCGAGGCCGCCGGAGTCGCCCCGCGCACGTTCTTCAGCTACTTCGAGTGCAAGGAGGACGTACTCTTCACCGACTCCATCGCCCGGCTGGAGCGGGTCCTCGACGTGCTGGCCAGCCGCGGGGCGGGCGAGGGCATCAGCGAGTTGCTCGTCCGGGTGGTGTCCAGCTTCGAGGAAGTGCAAGACCTCGAGGTCGGCTTTCTTTCGCCGACCGGCCAGATGCGCATGCAACTCGTGTTCACGACGCCCGCCGTCCAGGCCCGCGCGGCCCACTGGATCTTCGACACCGAGGAACGGCTGGCGTCGGCGCTCTATCAGGCCTACCCGGACGAGCTGGACGAGATCGCCGCAGCCGCCATCGTCGGCGCCTATACCGGGGCGATAATGCAGGGGATCATCGCCAGCATCAAGCGGGGCCACGGCCCGAGCCGGGTTCTGGCGGAGCTGCGGCGGTCCTGCGAGATCGCGCTGCGGGGCGTCGCCAACCCGGTCCCACCGCCGGCAACCCCGCAGACCCCAGGCGGCACCCCCGGCAAGGTTGGAACGCACGGACCACTCAGCAGGCAAACTCAGGTCGGGCCGGAAAACGACTCCGCTGAACCCACCGCATGAGCTACGAGCAGACCATTCCGCGGAATTCCAATCACCCGCGTATCCGGCTGGACCAGACAAGGCGTCCACCAGCGATACCGGGCGAGAATCCGCGTGCGGCGCACACGGTAGCCGCTCATCGGCAATCGCCCACAAGCCAGGCACCGCTGGCACAGCCACCACCGCCGCCGTCGCAGCAGCCACCGCCGCCGCGCAAGGTGCGCGGGCAGGTCGCTACAGAACACCCGCATCGGCGCGATGAGATCCCGTCAGCCGGAACCATGATCGGATGCGGTTCCGGCTCCGGTACCAGCCGTGCCCGTCCACACAACGCTCCGCAGGGTAGGGCATACCGTGCGGATCAGGTAGCCAGGCAATGCACCGAAGCACCGTTCCCGACATCTTGCTGAAATAGGTTTCAACCTTCCCATTCCACTGGGATTGATCCACTTGAAGTAGGCGGATCCGCCCCAGCGCCCAGCCGAAACAGATACGCTGCCGACCAATGAATCCGCACTGGCTCGTGGCTGCATCCTGTTCCGCGATCGTTGGACTCGTTCCGATCGCCCAGACACCGGCCCCGCAGAGCAGCAGCCCCGCTGATAGTCCGTGCCCGATGACTCCGCAGGCGCTCGCCGTCAAAACTCCGGACTCCACATTGCCGCCGCCGGCATCGCGAGATCCAAACCGCGCGGTGATCGGCGGCGACGGCCTGGCGACCGGGGGGCTGACCGTGCCGGGGGACGCCCCGCCGCTGCCGAGCAGCGTCGCGGCCCGGGGATGGCTCGTCGCGGACCTGGACACCGGAGCCGTCCTGGGCGCCTGCGGACCGCATGAACAGCATGCCCCGGCGAGTGTGCAGAAACTGCTGCTCGCCGCGGCCTTGATGGACAAGCTCGATCCCAAGCAGGCCATCCAGGTCACGAAGAACGATCTGGCGATCGAGCGTGGTAGCTCGGCCGTTGGTCTGGTCACGGGTGGTACGTACACCATTGAGACGCTCTGGCTGGGGCTGCTGCTGGTCTCCGGCAACGACGCGGCCAACGTCCTCGCCCGGGCCGGGGGCGGGGATGCCGGGGTCGCGGGCGCCATGCAGGCCTTGAACGACTTTGCTCACCATCTGGGAGCGAAGGACACCAATGCGGTCACTCCCAGCGGTCTAGATGCTCCCGGTCAGTTCACCACGCCGTACGACCTGGCCCTGATCGCGAAGGCGTGCCTGGACCTCGAAGCCTTCCGCCGGTACGCGCTTACCCGGAACGCCCAGATCCCCCCGCAGCCTCCCAACTACGGCGGATTCCAGATCCAGAACGAGAACAAGCTGATCTACCGGTACGAGGGTGCCCTGGGCGGCAAGACCGGTTTCACCAAGGCCGCACGCCACAGCTACGTTGGGGCCGCCGAACGCAACGGTCGCCGGCTGGTCGTCACCATCCTGAATGCCGAGGCTACGCCGCAGCGGGCCTGGCAGCAGGGCATTGACCTGCTCGACTGGGGGTTCGGCGTGGCGAACACCTCGGCCGTCGGTCAACTGGTGAAGCCCGGTGAGATCGAGGCCTCGGCGGCGGCCGCCAACGAGCAGCAGGCCGCGGCGGACACCGACCGTGACGAAGCGGGCTTTCCCGCGTCGCTCGGAACGCCAGCGGCCCTGGCCATCGGCGTCGCGATCCTGCTGCTGGCAATCATGGTCGTCTCAGTGGCGGCAGTCACGGAGGCCCAGCGCCGCAAGCGCCGCCGGCAACGACACCCACCGGTTTCGGGCCGGCAGAACCAGCGGCCCACCGATCGGCGACACAGCAGCCGAGGAAGCCGCTACCCGGCCGACAGCCGACTCCGAGACGACCACCCCCGAGGCAGCCGCCGACGAGCCGACCACACACCAGACGACGACTGGCCCGGCGACCGACGACGCGGAGACTGGCGTTCGGAGGCTGAGCCGTCGGCCGGCTATCCGGGATGGGACGAGGCCGCCCGACGCAGCCGCCGTCAGCCCCAGTCGAATTCCTATGTGCCCCGGCGGTCACGCAGGTAGGGATGCCAGATTCGCCAGCAGCAGCGTCTCCGCCAGGCACCCGCGTTCGAACTCGGCAAGGTGCAGGCTCTCATTCGGGGCGTGTGCCCGGGAGTCGGGATCTTCCACTCCAGTCACCAGAATGGCCGCGCTGGGAAACAGCTCCGCAACGGTCGCGATGAACGGAATGGCGCCGCCGATACCGATGTCGACCGGGGCGGTTCCGTCCCAGGCCGAGGTCATGGCCGCCCGAGCCGCTTCGAAGATCGGTCCGGACGCCGTGATGGAGCACGCTTCCCCGGCCTGTTCCAGTGTCACCGTGAGGTGGGCGCCCCACGGCACATGCCGCATCAGGTGGTCGTTGAGGGCCTGAAACGCCTGGCGCGCGTTGTCACCCGGCGCGATACGTAGATTGATCTTGGCTCGCGCCGAAGGCACCAGGGCATTGGGGGCTCCGGCCGCGCCGGGCGCGTCGATGCCGACCACGGCGATAGCGGGTCTGGTCCACAGGCGTTCCACGGTGCGCCCAGTCCCGATCAGCTCGACGCCGTCCAGCAATCCCGCTTCCGCCCGCAGGCGGTCGACCGCATAATCCAGCGGTGTCGCCGGAGTCGAGACCAGACCATCGACGGCGACCGTGCCCGTGCTGTCATGAAGCGTCGTGAGCAGGCGACACAGCACCGTGAGGGCGTCGGGAACCGGCCCGCCGAAGAACCCGCTGTGCACGGCGTGATCGAGCGTACGGACCTCGACAAACGCGTTGACTATCCCCCGCAGGCCCGTGGTCAGGGCCGGATGGCCCACGTCCCAGTTGCCCGAGTCGGCCAGCACGATGGCGTCGATGGGCAGCGTCCGGCAGTGCTGGCGGAGCAGTCGTTCCAACGATCCGGAGCCGATCTCCTCCTCGCCCTCGACGAACACCACGACGCCGACCGGCAGCGCGTCCCCCCAGGCTCGGAGTGCCGCGATGTGGGTGAGGACGCCAGCCTTGTCATCGGCGCAGCCCCGCCCGAACAGGCGACCATCCCGCTCGGTCGGCTCGAAGGGCTCGGTGCCCCAGCCGGCTCGCTCGCCAGCGGGCTGTACATCGTGGTGGGCGTACAACATCACCGTTGGCGCCCCCGGCGGAGCGGGCCGATAGCCGAACACCGCAGGCTGGCCGCCCGCACGCACGACGCGCGTCTCGGACAGGCCCGCGCCGCGGAGCAGTTCCGCGACCATGTCCGCAGAGCGCTCAACATCAGCATGGTCGAACCCCGCGAACGAGACGCTCGGCACCCGGACCAGGCGCTCCAGATCGGCTCGCACCCCCGGCATCTCCCGGATCACGGCAGCCCGCAGTTCATCCTCGGTCACAGCTCCACCCCCACGGCGCATGGATCAGCCACAACGTACTCCCGGTTCGGGTCGTGGACGATAGCCGGCGCGCCGTTCACGACCACATCGGCATGGTCGGCCTGGTCCGCTGCCCGCCGGGTGAAGTGGTCGTCCTCGTCGGCCATCCAGCGCCGCCACTGCGGTAGCAGGGCCTCACCGTCACGAATCATGCCTCGGGCCAGTCGCAGGTCACGTGGGGCCGTCACCCGGACAACCAGGGTCGCGCTGGATCGCACCTCCGCGTTCGCGCTGGCGGTGCCCTCGACGATCAGGACATCCGGCACTCCGACGACGACCGGGGTCTGCTGGAACCGCTCGGCAAGCCAGTCATAGCGGTAGTAGGCCGCTGGTTGCCCGGCCAGGAGCGGGGCAAGCACCTGTTCCAGCAGCCGAGGCGCGAAGGACAGGATGTCGCCCCACCCGGAGAGCAGATCATCGGTGTGAATCTCAGCAACCGACAAGGCACTGGCCCGCATGGCCGCGGCCAGCCTTCCGGCGAAGGTGGTCTTGCCAGATCCGGCCCGCCCGTCGACAGCGATCAGGCGAACATCCCCGAGCCTCGCGGGTGCCGCAGCCACCGCGCTGGCGAGATCGGAGAACCGTCTGATCGGGGTGGTGGTCTTCATGATGCCGCCCTGGCGTTCATGGCGAGGCCGGGAACGGCGGCGTCTCGGAGGACGCCACCAGACTGGACGCGACGATCGGCAGGTCCGGTGATGCGCCCTGGTCGACCAGGCGCAGTAGCGTCTGGGTGTCGAGATGCGCTTCGACAATGTCCCCGAGAAGGTCGATGGTGCGTTCGCGCAGCGCGGCGTAGTTGGTATCCGGCGCGACGACGAACCCCCGGCGCCCGGCCCGCCGCGCGGTTTCGGCCAGGAACGCCCTGCGGAAGTCGTCGGACTCGAAGGCCCCGTGCCAGTGCGTGCCGGCGACGTTGTCCCGCACGACGCCTTCGCCGCACCCGTCAGAGCGCCAGATCAACGGTTCCAAAGACGATGGGGCGCCGCTGACCTGGCCATGGTGAATCTCGTATCCCGCGACAGGCGCCCCGAAGGCCATGCCGGATGGTCTGGCGAGCGTCTTCTGCCGGGTGAAGGTGACCTCGATCGGCAGCACCCCCAGACCGTCGACGCTCCCCCGCCGGCTCTCAACGTGATCGTGGATGTGCTCGGCGAGCATCTGAAATCCACCGCAGATGCCCAGTAGCGGACGGCCCGCCGCCGCGTGGGCGACCACCGCCCGCGCGAGGCCGGTCCGGCGCAGCCAGTCAAGGTCGTCAACTGTCGACTTGCTTCCGGGCAGAATGACCAGGTCAACATCAACCAGGTCTCCCGGGTCCGTCGTCAGGCGCACCAGCACGCCTGGCTCTGCGGCAAGCGCCTCGGCATCGGTCGCGTTGGACAGTCGCGGCAGCCGGACCACCGCGACCCGTAGCCATGCACGGCCGAGCGGCGGACGCGGTCGGCCGAGCAGCGATCCGTAGGCCAGCGAATCCTCAGCATCAAGCCACAGGTCGGGTTGCCACGGCAGCACCCCGTAGGTCGGTCGCCCGGTCCGCCGGGCCAGGGTTTCCAGGCCGGGAGCCAGCAGGCTCGGGTCTCCCCGGAACTTGTTGACGATGAACCCTGTCACCAGTGCCTGGTCCTGCCGGTCGAGCATCGCCAGGGTGCCGTAGAACGCGGCAAGAACGCCGCCTCGGTCGATGTCCCCGACGATGACCGTCGGAAGGTCGAAGGCCCTGGCAAGACCCATGTTGACGAAGTCGCCGGCCCGGAGATTGATCTCAGCGGGACTGCCGGCCCCCTCGCACACAACGACGTCGTACTCGCCCCGCAACTCGGCGAAAGCCGCCAGCGCTGCCTCCCTCGTCCTGGCACGCACCTGCTCGTAGGTGGCCGCGCTGACCGACCCGATCGGGGTTCCCAGCAGCACGACCTGGCTGCTGCGGTCAGACCCGGGTTTGAGCAGCACCGGGTTGAACCGCACGCTCGGGGTCAGGCCGCAGGCGGCGGCCTGCAATGCCTGCGCCCGCCCGATCTCACCGCCGCTGCCGTCCGGGTCCAGGACGACGACGGAGTTGTTGGACATGTTCTGGGCTTTGAACGGCGCCACCTTCACGCCCTGCCGGTGCAGCCACCGGCAGATGCCCGCGGCGACCACGCTCTTGCCGGCGTCGGAGGTCGTGCCCGCGACCAGTAGCCCACCAGCCATGGCTACCGCCCCGCCGACGGGTGGGGCGCGCTGGCCCGCGCCGCCGCCAACGGGCGGCGCACGACGGCGGACCGGGCCAGCGCGAGCGCTGCGGCGACCCC
>JABDRL010000115.1 GCA_013041765.1 Dactylosporangium sp.
GGTGCGCGCTGCACCATCAGGGATCGTTCGTTCCGGCCGTCTATGCCGAGGAAGCCACGACCGAGGCCCTGACGTTCTTCCCGTTCCCCGCCTTCCCCGACACCCCCGGAGCGGGGGACGATGGGTCCGTCGACGTGCCGGGGGTGGAGGTGTCCGTGGACGCGGCGGGGCTGTTCAGCACCAAGCCCGAGGCCCGGCGGCTGCTGCGGTACCTGGCATCCAGGCAGGGACAGGAGGCCTGGATCCAGCAGGCCGGGCGGACGTTCTTCTCCCCCCGAACCGACATTGACCGGCAGAAGGCCTACGGGGACGACGGCATCGCCCGGCAGCTCGCCGACCGGCTCGCCACGGCGGGAGACCGGTGTCTCGACGCGTCCAACTTCATGCCCTCTGCCATCTCGGAGGCGTTCTCCACCGCGGTGCTGGAGTATCTGGAAAGCCTCACCGACCCGACGTCCGACCGCCTCGTGCCGATCCTGGAAGAGTTGGACCGCGTCCGGGCTTCGGTCCTCCCCTCGGCCTTCCTGACCAAACCGTGCCGGACGGCGCAGTGACCGGCACCCCCGACAAGGAGCAGCACATGCACCGACCCGAGCCCAGCACGGCCGTGCTCTTCGACCTCGACGGAACACTCGTGGATTCCGCGGCCGCCATCACCCGGTGCTGGACCAGGATCTGTGCCACCCACCGGCTCGACCTCGACGAGGTGCTGCGGATTCACGCCGGGCGCCCGGCCACGTCCACCATTCGGCTGGTCGCCCCGCGGCTGGCCGAGACCGCCGTGGCCGCGATCGGCACGGCGCACCTGGCGCTGGAGTACGACGACACCGCCGACGTCACCGCCCGTCCCGGCGCCCTCGATCTGATCGCCGAGCTCGACCGGATGGGGCTGCCCTGGGCCGTGGTGACCAGCGGCGATCGGCGACTGGCGGAGGCCCGGCTGGATGCGGCCGGCATCAGCACGAAGCTCCTGATCACCACCGACGACGTCACCACCGCCAAGCCGGATCCCGAGGGATATCTGCTGGCCGCGCGCATCCTTGGCGTGCCGGCTTCCGGGTGCGTCGTCGTCGAGGACGCGGCGGTGGGCATCGAGGCGGGCCGTCGGGCCGGCATGCGGGTCATCGGGGTCGAGGGCGCTCCTGCCGAGGTGGTTGTCGCCCAGCTGATGGACCTCCTCGACCTGCTGTGACGCCCGTGATCGGCAGGAACACCCGCGACGGCGCCCCCCGGCGCACGACGACGTCCGGTAGGCGCAGCTCATGGCCGGTCTGGAACAGCCAGGTGTGCAGGATCCAGTCGAGGACCAGCCCCAGTTCCCCCTCGTCCCCGACCAGGGTGAATCGGGCATAGTCCCCCTCCAGCGCAAGATCGCCGTCCGGCGGGCGGACCGTCCCGCCCCCGGCCGGGACCGGTTCCGGCGGCAGCCGCACGAGTTCGGCGGGCAGACCACCCTGCCGTTGCAGGCATGCCAGATGCTCTCCGGTCAGTCGCGGCAGCCGCCGGGTGGCGCAGACCCCGCCCCGCCGCCGGGCATCGGTGGGCGACACCGCGAACAGGCGGTGGAACGCCCGGGTGAAACCCTCGTGGGTCTCGAACTGGAACTCCATCGCGACATCGACAATCTTGCGGTCCGTGGTGACCACGTCGTGCGCCGCCGCCGTCATCCGCCGACGCATCAGGTAGTCGTACGGGGTGTGCCGGGTGTACCTGCCGAACACCCGGCAGAAGTGGTACAGCGAGTACGATGCCGCCTCCGCCATCGCGGCCACCGTGACCGGCAGCCGCAGGTGGTCCTCTGTGAACACGATCGCCCGGAGAACGGCATCGGGCCCGCTCATCGGGATTCGCGGGGCCGCAGGGGAACCATGAGGTCCAGTTCGGACTCGTCCAGCCGGTCCAGGCCGAGGAACCGGTGGTCGTACCGCTGAATCCCGAAGGACGTCGTCACCTCGTACCCGGCCGAGGCCAGCCACCCGTCGACGATGCACTCGTCGCCCTGGACCTGGTCGCCACGCACGGAGAACACGGCGTAGTCCGCCTCCGGCAGGTGCTTGAGGCACAACTCGACGGGCACCGGAGCGGCCGGCGGCGGCTCGAATCCGATGAAGACCTCGTACTCCCCCGTCACCGGCGTGACCTGGTTCCGAACGTGCACCTCGTAGAACACCGCAGGATGGGCGTACGGGCACTCGGGGAGGCCCAGGTAGCCGAGCAGCCGGTGCCACAGCCGCCCGATCTCGTTCTCCTCGGTCCAGCCGGCGCCGGTGCGGAACGGGTCCCCGAAGAAGCCGATCCCGGCGAGTGCCCGGCAGGGGTGGTGCTCGATGCGAGGCTCCACAACAGACGCCATGGCCCGCTACGCCTCACCCGGCATCAGCGCGGTGCCGCTCTCCGGCAGCCACTCGGCCCAGTCGGCGACGTACTCCGGCACCCGGAGCCGCCGCACCCGGTCCGTCACGCCGTGGTAGGGCTTGAGGTCGAGCAGCGGCGTACCGTCGAACGCGTCGATGTCACCGACCTCCACGACCCCGCGGGTCTGGTCGACCCGCTCGATGGCGCACACCGTCGTCATGACGAGGTTCGGGCGCACCGGCGCGCGGCAGGCGAACACCCCGACCTCCCGGTTGTCGGCGTAGGGCAGTGGCACCGTCAGCACCTGGCGGGCCTCCGGCACGTCGTAGCGGCCGGCCCACCAGACGACCACGACGTGGCCGAAATCCCCGAGACCGGACAGCCCGGCCCGGTACGGCTCGTCGAGACGCAGTTCGATCCCGCTCTCGCGGGTGACGTGCCCGATCGGCGTCAGGTGTATCGCGGTCGCCGGTTCCATCGTGTTCCTCCAGATACGCTGTGCCCCGGTTCGGTGTCCGTGGGAAGCCTAGCCAGGCCGGGCCGGTTCCCACTTGACCGAGATTGCGCAGCGTCCGTCCCGACCGCGCCGGCCGCGCCGCAGACCGCCGCAGATCTCCGCAACCGCCCGTTCCAGGTTTCTGGGCCCTTCTCGCAGGGCCGTTGGCGGGTCCACGGCCCGGGGAGTGCTGGGCACCAGCGCCAGAAACCCCCGATCCAGCAGCTTTCCCGCCCCGCCGCCGATCCGACCGCCGAATCCGATCACTGGAACGTTGTGCCGCGCGGCCAGAGTCGCAACCCCGAGGGGCACCTTTCCCAGCAAGGTCTGGGCATCGATGCTGCCCTCCCCGGTCAGCACGACATCGGCCGACGCGATGCGCTCCTCCAGGCGGATGGCCCGGCCGACCACCTCGACGCCCCGGTCGAACCCGGCCCCGAGGAACCCGAGAAACGCACTGCCAAGGCCGCCGGCAGCGCCGGCCCCCGGAAGGTCCTCGATCGGCCGGCCCAGCAGCCGACGGGCCACGGCCGCGAAGGTCGCCAGGGCCGAATCCAGCTCCGCGACCTCGGCGGCGGAAGCACCCTTCTGCGGTCCGAACACCCGGCTGGCGCCGTGCTCTCCCAGCAGGACGTTGGTGACGTCGCTGGCCAACTCGAACCGGACGGAGCCCAGCCGAGGGTCCAGGCCGGAGAGGTCGATCGCGCGCAGCCGGGCCAGCTCTGCCCCGCCGGGTGGCAGGTCCCGCCCGGCGACGTCGGTCAGCCGCGCCCCCAGGGCCTGGAGCATGCCGGCCCCCGCGTCGTTGGTCGCGGTGCCCCCGAGACCGACGACGATCCGCTCGGCGCCGAGGTCCAGCGCATGCCCGATCAGCTCCCCGACGCCGCGGGTCGTGGCCAGCCGCGCGTCCCGCCGGATCGGCGGCAGCAGCCCGAGCCCGGCGGCTGCGGCGACCTCGATGATCGCCAGGCGGTCGCGGTCGAGGTAGCCGTAGCTGGCGTCCACCGGCTGGCCCAGGGGCCCGGTCACCGTTGCGGTGACCCCGCGCGCCGCCAGTGCCACCAGCATGGCGTCGACCAGCCCCTCACCACCGTCGGACATCGGTGCCCGGTCACAGACCGCGTCCGGGAGCGCGGCCAGGACCCCGGCCGCCATCGCGTCGGCGGCGCGCCGGGCACTCATACATTCCTTGAAGGAATCCGGTGCCAGGAGAAATCTCAGGTGTCTCTCCCTTACCCATCGGTAGGTGGGGCATCGGTGTCGCCCCAGGTGCGGTACATCAACAACAACACCGTTAACTTTGGACTGTGGGCGTTGAACCCCGCTTCCGCCCCGACCAGGGCCAGACGACGCCCCTGAGGGCACTGTTCGAAGCGGTCAGCGGCCTCTGGCCATCGATGCCACGACCCTCCACTTCCGCGGGACGGGAACGCAGCCGGTCTGCCAGGTCTGCCAGGTCTGCCAGCCACGATCAGGCGTCTACTTCGATTATGGGCACGATCGAACACGAAACGGTGTACATATCGGTCAAGGACACGATGCTCGACGGGCCGTTGCTGCGCTCGTAGCACCCCGACGCCCTCGAGCGGGAGATGTGGGCGCTGGTGGTGTACCAGGCCCGCATCCGACCGAGGGGTCGCCGAGGGGATCTTCCCGGGGGTACGGGCAGCGTCGACTCAGTGGCGTTGGTCTACACCAGCCGTGGGATCATGGCCACGGAAGCCGACTGGTGTAGACCGCGATGCGATCGCCCCGGGCCGGCGATCCTGCATCCATGATTGTACGGCTGGTGGTGCCGTCGACCCGGGTCATGGTGACCTATGCCCCGAGGATGCGGACCTTGAGCTTGCCGTACACGAGCGTTCCCCTGCTGATCGCGTCGAGGAGCCGGCGGGCGTGGGTGGTCTCCCCGTCGGCCTCCGGACCGAACACCACACCGATGATGGCCCTCGTGCCACACTCGACCAGCACGGTCAACCGCAGCAGCGGGTAGCCGAAGACGATCCTCTGTCCGGTGCGCCTGGCGTAGCGGCCCAGCACCTGCCAGCTGTTGGCCACGTGCAGGCAGGTCGCGTCGATCGCCACGCTCCGCAGCCCGTGCCAGAACGCTCCCGGCGTCGCGGGCCGTCCCACCGGGCCGGCGACCGCGGTGAACAGCGCCCGAAACGGCTTGGGTCCCACCCTGCGACGCGCCCCGGCCCGGAACGAGGCGCTCGGGGTGACCAGGGCCAGCACCCGCAGGCCCACGACCATCTTGGCCCACACCCGCCAGTAGCCCCGGTGCTCGAACAGCGCCCATGCGAGCACGAACAGGTAGCTCAGGTGACCGTGCCGATCGGCCAGGGCACGAACTCATCCTGGCCGAGGTCCAGGTCCTCGCTCACGGTGCGCTCCCCGGAGGCGACCGCAATGATCCGCTCGAAGATCTCCCTGCCGGTCTGGGCGAGGCTGGCGGTCCCATCGACGATGCCTCCGCAGTTCAGGTCCAGATCCTCCGACATGCGGTGGTACAGCTCGGTGCTGGTCGCCAGCTTCAGGCACGGGGTCGGCCGGCATCCCAGCACCGATCCCCGCCCGGTCGTGAAGCAGACGACCGTCGCCCCACCGGCCACGATCCCCGTCACCGAGACCGGGTCGTAGCCGGGAGTATCCATGAACACCAGGCCCCGCTCGGTCACCGGCTCGGCGTACTCGTACACCGCGGTCAGATCCGCCCGACCGGCCTTGGCCACCGCGCCGAGCGACTTCTCCAGGATGGTGGTCAGTCCGCCGGCCTTGTTGCCGGGTGAGGGGTTGTTGTCCAGGCTGCCGCCGCCAGCCAGCGCGTACTCCCGCCACCAGTCGAGTCGGTCCAGCAGCCGCCGGCCCACCGTCGCGTCCACGGCCCGGCGGGTCAGCAGGTGTTCCGCACCGAACACTTCGGGCGTCTCGCCCAGGATCGAGGTGCCTCCGGCCTCGACCAGCAGGTCCGAGGCGATCCCCAGGGCCGGGTTTGCCGTGATCCCGGAGTATCCGTCCGACCCACCGCAGTTCAGACCGAGCACCAGGTCCGCGACCGGGACCGGCTGGCGCCGGCGGGCCTCCAGCTCTGGCAGCATCCGACGGACCCGCTCGGCTCCGGCCCGCACGCTGGCCCGCACCCCTCCGGTGTGCTGGATTGTCAGCACCTCCACCAGGGTGTCCGCCGGCAGGTCCAGGTCTTCGAGCACCGACTGCACGGGCAGCATCTCGCATCCGAGCCCCACCACGAGCAGCCCGCCGAGGTTGGGGTGCCGCGCGTACCCCCGCAGGGTCCGCAGCAGGGTCTGGGCACCGACGCTGCCCGAGACCAGCCCGCAGCCGCCGGTGTGGGTCAGCGGGACGACGCCGTCAACGTTCGGAAAGGCCCGGAGCGCGTCCACCCGGAACTGGTCGGCGATGAGCCTCGCCGTCGACGCCGAGCAGTTCACCGAGGCCAGTACGCCGATGCAGTTGCGCGTGCCGACCCGGCCATCGGCGCGACGGTACCCCGGAAACGTCCGGACCGGCCCGGGCGACCCGGGCGGCTCCGGCCGCGACCGTCGAGGGGCTCCGAACTCGGCTGGTCTGCCGGCACCGGCCATGGCGAGGTTGTGCCCGTGCACCTGGTCACCGGCGGCGATGTCCATCGTGGCCAGACCGATCGACTGGCCGTACTTGAGCACCGCCGACCCGGCCGGCACGGGGCGGAGAGCGACCTTGTGGCCGCGCGGCACCCCTCCGGGGAGCACGATCTCGCCAGCGTCCGTGCCGATGCTCAGGCCGGCCGGCAGGTCCCTGGTCGCGACCGCGACGTCGTCGGCGGGTCCGAGCAACACCGCGCACTCCGCCAGCGGCACCGCGGTTCCCGCCGGCCGCCACGTCCCGGATAGCTCAGCCATGCCGGACACGATAGCGCTGACCAGCGGGGTTGTCAGAGGGCAGGACAGCTCGGGGCCGGGTGGTCGCCGGATTCCGTCAGCAGCGCCCAGGCCGTGCCGGCCGCGGCCGGGACGGCCCGGGCCACCGGCGGCGACAGCTCCGCCCCGAGGGCGAAGCCCTCGGCCTCCACGCCGACGATCGCCAGCTGCGGGGGCAGCCGTCCGAGCGCCCGGGACAGTTCCACCGCGCAGGCCAGCCCGAGGGCATGGGTCCCCTGACGGCCCGCGGCCGCCCACGGCTCTGCCGGCAGCGGGTCGGCCGCCGCCCCGGTCCGCAGGACCAGGATGTGTCCCGGGGCCCGACCGGCGCGAACGGCATCGACGACGACCGCAAGGTCGACCTCGGCCCACAGGTCCAGCAACGCGGCGGGGTCCTCCTGCTCGACGACCCGGACCAGCGGAACGTCCCCGCCATCCCGCTGGGCCGAGTCCCGCAGGGCGTTCAGCCGCTCGGCGACCAGCACGGCGACCATCGGCCCGACGGCGTCGTCTCCGCGATCCCGGTTGCCCAGGCCCACGAGCAGGCCCGTCGTTCGCTGGCCGGTCATCGGTCAGGTCCCGTCCACGTACAGGTCGAGGAAATGCGTCGCGCAGGAGATACACGGGTCATAGTTGCGAATCGCCTGCTCGCACTGGCGGGTGAGTTCTTCCCGGGGCAGGTCCAGCCGGGACTGCACGAAGGCGCGCAGATCGGCTTCGATACTCGCCTGGTTCTGCGCCGTCGGCGGCACGATGCAGGCGTCGAGGATCGCGCCGTCGGCATCGATCCGGTAGCGGTGGTAGAGCAGGCCCCGCGGGGCCTCCGTCACGCCGTGGCCCTCGCCGGCCCGCGCGGGAACGTCCACGGCTGGCGCGGATGCCCCCTCCCAGGTGTCGATGATGCGCAGGGCCTCGTCGAACGCATAGACCAGCTCAACGGCCCGCACGATGATCGACCGGAACGGATTGCGGCACTCCGAGCCGAGCCCCGCAGCCCGCGCGGCCTCCTGGGCCAGCGGCGACAGCTGGTCCGAGCAGAGGGTGTAGCGGGCCAGCGGACCGACGACGTAGGGCTGGTCGCCCTCCATCCGGCCGTGCAGAGCGTTGGAGCGTGCGACGTGTTCCTCGGTGATGTGCTCCCCGAACTCGGCGACGGGAAAGGTCGACCCGCTGGTGGCGACCTTCGATCCCGATTCGAGCGGGTAGCCGTCGGTTCCCCGGAGCGCGAGGTACTCGTACGACTGCTCCATCTCGGGAAAATCGAACCCCGCGACGAGTTCGACGGTTGCCAGCGCGTCGTCCCGACCCCGCACCAGGGCCGGCCGCATGGCCGCCAGCTGGGCGCGCGTCGGCAACCGGTAGAAGCCGCCCAGCCGCACGTTCACCGGGTGCACCGCACGCCCGCCGACCAGGGTCATCAGCGCGTTGCCCGTCTGCTTCAGGCGCAGCCCACGCTGGACGACCGGCTTGTGGTCGGCGGCCATCTCGATGCCGCCCGCATAGCCAAGGAAGTCCGGTGCGTGCAGGAGATAGATGTGCAGGGCATGACTCTCGATGATCTCTCCACAGTAGAGCAGGCGCCGGATCTGCCGGATCTCGTCGGGGACCGTGACCCCGCAGGCGTCCTCGATGGCCACACACGAACTCATCTGGTAGGCCACCGGGCAGATCCCGCAGATCCTCGCGGTGATGTCCGGCGGTTCTGTCCAGGCCCGGCCGCGCAGGAACGCCTCGAAGAACCTCGGTGGCTCGAAGATCCGCAGCTCGACCAGGGTCACCTGGCCATCGAGGATCACCACCCGCATGGCGCCCTCGCCCTCGACGCGGGCGAGGGTGTCAACCTCCAGCAGATGGCTGCCGCCGGTGAACCGCTTGGTCATGGGGTGGACACCTCCTCAAGCCGGGTGCTCTCCCTGCGGAAGGGTTCCGCAGCGGCGTTGTAGGTCCGGAAGACCCGCACCATGTCCTGCTCGCTCATGCCCAGCAGGCGGAGGCGGTGCGCCAGCGAGCCGGTGTTCGTCGAATCCTGCGGCCCGAAGCAGCCGTAGCAGCCCCGGGCGTGGGCCGGGCAGATGGCACCGCATCCCGCCTGGGTGACCGGGCCGAGACAGGGGATGCCGTGGGCGACGTCCACACATACCGTTCCGCGACGCTTGCACTCCACACACACGCTGTAGGAGGGCACGCGTGGACGGCGTCCGTGCAGGTAGGCGGCAATCACTTCGACAAGCTGACCGGCGTCGATCGGGCAACCGCGCAGCTCGAAGTCGACGGTGACGTGGGCCGAGATCGGCGTCGAGCGTTCCAGTGTCGCGACGTAGGTCGGGTTCGCATAGACCAGCGACCGGAACTCCTCGACGGCGGCGAAGTTGCGCAGGGCCTGGATGCCACCGCTGGTGGCACAGGCCCCAATGGTCACCAGGCGCCGGGAGACCGCCCGCACCCGCTGAATACGCTCGGCATCCTCCGGGGTGGTCACGGACCCCTCGACCAGCGACACGTCGTACGGGCCCTCGGCCACGGCCCGGGTCGCCTCGGGGAAGTAGGCGATATGAATCTTCCCGGCGAGGGCGAGCAACTCGTCCTCGCAGTTGAGCAGGGTGAGTTGGCAGCCGTCGCAGGAGGCGAACTTCCAGACGGCGAACGAGGGAAGTGCCGTGGTCTCGGTCATCTCACAGCTCCGGCACGGTCATCAGCGGGTCAAGTCGGTCGTAGGAGAGCACCGGGCCGTCAACGCACAGGAACAGCTCACGCAGCTGGCAGTGGCCGCACAGCCCGACACCGCAGTGCATGTTGCGTTCCATCGACAGCCGGACCCGGGATGCCGGCACGCCCCGGTCGATCAGGGACGTCGCGACCAGCCGCATCATCACCTCGGGTCCACAGACGAGGGCGAGCGTGCGGTTGGGGTCGAACCCCGCGCGCGGCACGAGTCCGGTGACCAGGCCGACGCGGCCGTCCCAGTCGGGGGTCCGGTAGTCCACTGTGATCTGCACGTCGATGTCGAACCGCTCGCGCCAGGCGACCAGCTGGTCGGCGTAGAGCACGTCCTCGGAGCGACGGGCTCCGTAGAGCAGCACCACCCGGTCGAAGTCGCCCCTCCGGGAAAACGCCTCCAGCAGGGCCGGCCGCAGCGGAGCGAGCCCGATGCCCCCGGCCACGACGACCAGGTCCCCACCGACGCCGTCGGCGACGTTCCAGCCGTTGCCGTACGGACCGCGCACGCCCAGCACGGTGCCGGGCTCGCTGTCGACGAGTGCGTGGGTGACGGCGCCGACGTCGCGGATGGTGTGCTCCAGCGGACCGGGTCTGGTGGGATCCCCGCTGATCGAGATCGGCACCTCGCCGACCCCGAAGGCCTCGACCATCATGAACGATCCAGCAACGAAGGACGGCTGTTCGCCGCTGAGCGGTTCCATGGCGAGGGTGACCGTGTCGGCGGTGTCCTCGCGGCGCTGGGTTATCCGGTACGGGCTGGGCAGCATCGCCTCGTCTCCTGCCGCGGCGGGGCTGTATTCAAGGTCGGTCCTCGTCATGTGGTCCTCCGCAGCGCTCGAGATGCCTGGGCACCGTTGGCGCCGTTGCGCTCGGCCCGCAGGTTCGCGGCCTCGGCCGTGAGATCGATCGAGGCGGGGCACCAGGTGATACAGCGCCCGCAGCCCACGCATCCGGATGTCCCGAACTGGTCGATCCAGGAGGCCAGCTTGTGCGTCATCCACTGCCGGTACCGGGACGCGACGGTGGTCCGGATGCTCCGGCCGTGCACCCCGGAGAAGGCCGAGGAGAAGCAGGAGTCCCAGACGCGACGGCGCTCCGTGGTCGTACCGGTGAGATCGGTCGTGTCGTCAATCGAGGTGCAGAAGCAGGTGGGACACACCATCGTGCAGTTCTCGCAGGCCAGGCAGCGGGCGGCGATGTCCTCCCAGACCAGGCTGTTGACCGCCGAGTACAGGATTTCCCGCAGGCCGTCGGTGTCCAGCGTCCGCCCCATGCGCCCCGCGGCGGACTGGGCGACCTGGTGGGCGGCCGCGAGGTCCGCGTCCTCGGCCGGCCGGCCGGGCAGCTGTGCGAGCACGTTGGCCCCCAGCGGGCTGCCGGGTTCCAGCAGAAACTGGTGGGTCTGGTCGTCGAGGAGTTCGGTCAGGGCGAGATCGTAGCCCCGGTCGGGGCGGGGCCCGGTGCCCATCGACGCGCAGAAGCAGGTGCCGCTGGGGTCGCCGCAGGTCACGGCGACGAGAAAGAGGTCTCGTCGGCGTCGCTCGTAGTCGGGATCGGGGCCGGCGTCGGGTCTGCCGCCGAGCACCCAGTCGTGGATGCCGATCGCGTGCAGATCGCAGGAGCGCACGCCGAGCAGCGCATAGGGCCCGGCTGACGCGCCGTCGCCCGACTCGCCGGCGTCGGCTGGCGGGGTGCCCACGCTGGTGGGCGCGCCATTACCGTTGCGGGATCGGCGCCCGAGCATCACCGACGTCGGATAGAGCGTCGGCTTGGCCGATTGCGCGCCGGAGGCGAAGCCGAACAGCGCGTCGTCGCCCCGCCGGCGGAGCCGGTAGCGGCCCGCTTCCTGCGTATCGCCCCACCCCTGGGGCAGGTCGTCGAGGCTGGTGATCTTAGAATGGATAATCGCGCCGTCGCGCACAGTCGGCCCGAGCACGGTATACCCACGGGTGGCCAGCACATCAACGAGTGTCTGGAGACCAGCGCGGCCCACGACCACCGCGCTGCCCGCCGCTCGCTGCGTCGTGTTGTCCACCGGGCTGTCTATCACGGTTTCACCTCCCGTGACTGGTTGCACCAGGCTGAGCAACTCCAGCGAGACGGGAGGACACGAGGCCACACATCCCGCGGCTCAAGGTTTCTTGAGGGTATCGGGTAATCGAATGATCACCTTCAGAATCCTCCGAAAAAATCGAAGAGAACCAACATCGACCGACGAGCCCGGCAAACCGGCGGCGCCCGAACGGGGACTCTGGTCAGAACCACCGTGTCCGGTGCGCCTCCTAGGCTCGCGGGACGAACCCCAACCAACCCGGCGAGACGGAGCATCGGCGTGAATACCGCAGGTGTGCTGCGTCGTCTGCGACCAGCCAGCGTTGCTTGCCGAGGTCGCGGCGCACCGGAGACTTTCGGCCCTCCAGCCCCGGCGGCTGGCCCCGACCGTGCTCGCCAGTGCCCTGCCGGCGGGGCAGACCCTCGCGGCCCTGCGGGAGGCCGGCTACTTCCCGGTGCCGACGGAGCAGGGCGAAACGGTCGCGCTTGCCGAGACGCGGCGCCCCGCGGACCAGCGTCCCGGCATGGAGCACTCCGCCGCCCGGAAGTCCCAGGCCAGGCAACGGGCTGCGGCGGGTGCCGACCCGGTCGCCGTCGCCCGGCGTCTGGTCGAAACCCGCACCGCGCCACGTCCCAAGGCCAGCCGGCGCGGCTGACGCGCTCAGGCCGGCACCCATCGCCACCCGCCGTCGGCGGAGGCAACGACCCGGCCCGCGCCGGTAGCCTCGAAATGGTGCGTGAATACCATGAGGTTCGACTCGGCGATCTGGCGCAGCAGCTTCCGCCTGGTGTCAACCACCTGATCCGGCCACACATCGAACCGCGCGTACCAGTCCGGATGCTCGACGTAGACGACGCTGGGCAGGACATCGCCAACGTGGATCGCGGATCCACCGATCTTCACGGCCAGGTGCCCCGGGGAGTGTCCGGGGGTAGGGATAACCTCGATCCCCGGCACGATCTCGCTTTCGCCGTCCAGCAGCGTGAAGCACTCGCGCAACGGCAGCAGCAGGCGCAGGAAGTTCTCCGCATGGTGCGGCTCGGGGTTGTCCGCCGCCAGCCAGTGGTCCCATTCGACCCGCCGCATGACGTGGCGCGCGTCGGGGAACGCCGGCCCGCCGCCAGCGCCGACACATCCGATGTAGTGATCGGCGTGTCCGTGGGTCAGGACGACCGTGTCGATACTCGCCGGATCGATCCCGGCCGCACGCAGAACCTGGCGCAGGCTGGCCGGATCATCGGTCCCGCCCGGATCGACGAGAACGCGGTGCGTACCAGTCTCGACCAGAAGCGGGTGGACCTCGAACACGATCGGTTCGGCCCGCAGATGGTGCCGCGCCAGCGCCGCCGGCAACTCAGCCGCCGGGGCGTTGGCGAACAGTACATCCGCGCTCATGTCGAACCGGGCGACGCCGAGCACCGTGCACCGGACATCGCCCAGCGAAAACGCAGAACATCCGGGCCGGCGCCAATCGGCACAGCGGCTAAGCGGGCTCGCGACCCAGCAACGACTCGGGCTTCTCCGGGGCATCACAGCAGGATGTGGCCCCGACCGCGGTGGGCTGGTCGATGCGCCCGGTGTGCGTCAGCAGCTTCGCCTCCAGCCGGCGGTCGCCGACGGCATGCTCGGCGACCAGCATCGCCAGCCGGCGCAGGGGCAACTCAGCGGCTATCTCCGCCAGGCGGCGCACCCGCGAATCGACCACGGCGGCCTTGGGGGAGGTCGCGGCAGAGGACCAGGCGAAATCGGCCTGGATCGCGCTGAGCGCCACCGCGACCACATGCACGCACAACTCCTCGGCGTCCTCCGGCTCGCAGTCGCACTCCGTGGCCAGCGTGCCATCGGTCACCCCGACCCACGCGGACCGCCGCTCCCCGCCGTCCAGCACGACCGCGGCACACCCGCCACCGACCGTACTGATCTCGCCGACCATTCCGGAGCCCAGGAGCTCCTCAGCGCCCCGAAAAACCGGCGGATCGACAATCCCACGCACCGTGTCAACATCAAGCCGTACTGCCATCGGCACATTGAACCGGAACGGCTGCCGGCGATCCCACCGGGGGTATCACCCGCCGGCGCCGCTCCACCGGGCCGACCGGCCCGAAGCGACCATCACTCCAGTTGATGGGCGAAACCGGCCACCGCGGCCATCAGCGTGCGATCGACGAGATCGACGACCTCCGGCCAGCGAGCATCCACGATGTCGCTGTAGACGAGCGTGACCGCGTCATCGGCTGTCGGGTTCAGGAGCGGAACCGGGCGGGCGTCCAGATCGCCCGATCGCGAGTCGGCGAACGACGTGACGGCGAGGACCCCGGTCTCGCCCCGCCCCACGCGCTGCACGGCGACGATGTACCGCAGGTGCTGACCGAATACCGTGAGTTTGAGCCTGGTCCACCAGCTCCCCTCGCCGAGGTTGGTGAAGAAGTCCACGGCATTCGCCGTGGCGACAAGCTGCGCTCTCCACCAGTGGGCACGCTCCCCTCCCGGGCAGGACTGGACCACGCTGGCGCTGGCCTGCGGGTCGACGGTTCGGAAGGTTTCCTCAAGATCATGCTGGAGACCGAGCAGATGCCCTTCCAGGAGTTCATGGATCGCGGTGGCGACCGCCGAAACCCGCAGCTGCCTGTCCTTATCGGAGCTTTCGCGCAGTTCGAGCAACCGGCTGGTGTACGCCCGGGCGACGTCCACGGCGCTGGTGGGTCCTGGAGCCTCCGCCATCGGCCGGATGAGTTCCGACCGCAGTGCGACGCCCTCCAGCCGCGCGAACAGTCGGACCAGTGGCCGCAGATCACCGCCGGTGGCCGCATCGAGCGCCGCGATGTACTCCGCTCGGTGATGGCGGGCAACGACCAGCGGCGCATAGTGGTGGCGCAGCAGCACCAGCAGTGTCAGGACCCGAGCGACCCTGCCGCTGCCATCGGCAAATGGATGGATTGCCACAAACTGATGGTGGAACCAGGCTGCCCGAACGATCGGATGGATTTCGTCGGCCTGCTCATGTTCCTCAAGGAGCCGCTCGATGGCCGGCTCCACCTGCTCTGGCGGGGCGAACTCAACGACCGAGCCGTCAGGTCGTACAGCATGGTTGGCCTGCCGCTTCCATGCCCATAGAGCGGTTCCGCCTACGCCGACGCGAGGGCCACGGGCAGGACGGCCGGCGCGCCGCATTGCCGCAGCAGCCGGCTCACCACCGCCATCGTCCACCCGGAATCGACGGCGTCGTCGACCAGCAGGACCGGGCCAGCCAGATCGGCGAGCCGAGCCGCGACCGGCAGCGGAACGGCGAAGGCTTCGTGGAGTGCGTGCACCCGCTGGGCGCTGTTGGCCCGCCCGGCCGGGGTCCGCAGGGCCGTCTGCGGAGACGGCGGCAGGACGCCGAGCAGCGGCAGGCGACCAACGGTCGCGATGCGCCCGGCGAGGTCCGCGACCAGAAGGGGCCGCCGCCGTGACCCGATCGCCAGCACGGCGGCCGGCCGCGCCGCCCACCGGTCGGCCCCGCGCGCCCAATCCGCGAGCATCGCCACGACCGCAGTCATCAGGTCGTCGGGCACCGGGC
>JABDRL010000117.1 GCA_013041765.1 Dactylosporangium sp.
GCGCGGCGGTTGGCCGACGTTGGCTGACCGGTGACAATGGCAACCATGCGAGCACCGGCCGACCAGGAGAAGCGTTCGCCTGGCCGGCCCAGGTCCGAGCGGGCCGGCATCGCGATCCTCAACGCGGTGATCGATCTGCTGCTGGAAGGCACCCCGCTCGCCGCGCTGTCGGTGGAGGCGGTGGCGGCCCGGGCCGGGGTCGGCAAGGCGACGATCTACCGCCGCTGGGCGGGCAAGGACGACCTGGTCGCCGCCGCGGCCCGATCCCTCAAACCGATCCCCACCCGGCCCCGCGGGCGTTCGGCGCGGGAGGACCTGCTGGAACTGCTGCCGAACATCGGGATGTGCTCGCGTGGCCCCGGGTATGCCGTCATGGCGGCGCTGCTGCCAGACCTGCGGCGCAACGAGGACCTGTACCAGCTGTACCAGACCGCCATCGAACCCAGCCGGGACGTCATGCGGGACGTGCTGCGCCGAGGGATGGAGCGGGGTGAGCTGCGGGCCGACCTTGACATCGAGATCACGGTGGCGATGTTGACCGCGCCGATGGTGTTGCAGAAGCTGTTCCGGGCCAATCCCCGGCTGGACCGGGACGGCGTGGCCGAGCGTCTGGTCAACGCCGTGCTGGACGGTGCGCGGGCGAGGTGACCGGGCGAGCCGTGGCTCGCGTGTCGGGACGATCCGGTCCCACCGTCCAGGTAGGGTGTCGAACACATGTACGGTGAGTTCGGGGGTGGGGACGTGCGGGTGCTCGGCGTGGATCCTGGGCTGACCCGCTGCGGCATTGGCACCGTGGTCGGTGTCCCCGGGCGTCCCTGCACGCTCGTGCACCACGGCGTCATTCGCAGCGATCCGGAGGCCGACCTGGCCGATCGGCTGCTGACCCTCGACCGCGAGCTGGCGGCGGTGATCGCTGAGTATCAGCCGGACGCGGTCGCCGTCGAGCGGGTGTTCAGCCAGCACAACGTCCGCACGGTCATGGGCACGGCCCAGGCCGGGGCCGTCGCCGTGCTTGCCGCGGCCCGTGCCGGCCTTCCCGTACGGATGTACACCCCCAGCGAGGTCAAGGCGGCGGTGACCGGCTCGGGCAAGGCCGACAAGGCCCAGATGACCATCATGGTGACCCGGCTGCTGCGACTGGGGGCACCGCCGCGTCCGGCGGACGCCGCCGACGCCCTCGCCCTGGCGATCTGCCATATCTGGCGGGGGAGCACCAGCAGCCGGCTTGAGGCGGCCGCCGCCGCCGTGCAACGCTCGGCCCGGCGGGGCCGGAGCCCGGCGGCCCCGCTCCGGAGGACGGAGAGTACCCGATGATCGCGAGCGTGCGGGGGACCGTCGCGGAGGTGGCGGGCGACCGGGCCGTCATCGAGGTCGGGGGCGTCGGACTCGCGGTGACCTGCACCCCGGCGACCCTGGCGACGCTGAGCGTCGGCGCTCAGGCCAGGCTGGCGACCAGCCTGGTGGTCCGGGAGGACTCGCTGACCCTCTACGGCTTCGCCGAGGACGCGGCGCGGGCCCTGTTCGAGTTGCTCCAGACCGCCAGCGGGGTCGGGCCGCGGCTGGCCCAGGCGGTCCTGGCGGTGCACCAGCCCGAAGCCGTTCGCCGGGCGATCGCCTCCGCCGACATCGCGACCCTGACCAGGGTCCCCGGCATCGGCAAGAAGGGCGCCGAGCGGCTCGTGCTCGAACTGCGTGATCGCGTCGGGCCGGCCGGAGCGCAGGGCGGCGTTTCGGCGTCCGGCGTCGCCAGCTGGTCCGAGCAGGTGCGCCAGGCCCTGGTCGGGCTGGGCTGGACCGCGGCCCAGGCCGACACCGCCGTGACCGATGTGGCCGAGCAACTGGACGGGCAACCGGCTCCGCCGGTGCCCGTGCTGCTGCGGCGGGCCATCGCGCTGCTCGGGCGGGCCCGATGAGCGAGCCGCTGGTCTCCGCCCACGCGACCCAGGACGAGCGGGATGCCGAGGCCAGCGTCCGTCCCGGGTGCCTGGGCGAGTTCGTGGGCCAGCACCGGGTCAGGGAACAGCTGGACCTGCTGTTGCAGAGCGCGCTGCGGCGGGGCAGCCCGCCGGACCACATCCTGCTGTCCGGCTCGCCGGGCCTCGGGAAGACCACCCTTGCCATGATCGTCGCTGCGGAGCTGGGCTCCGGACTGCGCCTGACCAGCGGGCCGGCAATCGAGCGGGCGGGCGATCTCGCCGCCGTGCTGACCAGCCTGACCCGGGGCGACGTCCTGTTCATCGACGAGATTCACCGCATGGCGCGGCCGGCGGAGGAGCTGCTCTACAGCGCCATGGAGGACTTCCGGGTCGACGTCGTGGTCGGCAAGGGGCCGGGCGCGACGGCGATCCCGCTGGATGTCGAACCGTTCACCCTGGTCGGCGCCACGACGAGGGCCGGGCTGCTGACCGGGCCGATGCGCGACCGCTTCGGCTTCGTCGGCCAGCTGGAGTTTTACGACCCCGATGAGCTGGAGCTGGTCGTGCGCCGCTCCGCGCGCATTCTCGGGGTCACCACCACCGACGAGGGGGCCACGGAGATCGCGGGGCGGTCGCGGGGCACGCCCAGAATCGCCAACCGGCTGCTGCGGCGGGTGCGCGACTACGCCGAGGTCCGGGCCGACGGCGTGGTCGACCGCGCCGCGGCCCGCGCGGCGCTGCGGGTGTACGACGTCGACGAGGTCGGCCTGGACCGTCTCGACCGAGCGGTGCTCCGGGCCCTGGTTGAAAATTTCGGTGGCGGGCCCGTGGGACTGTCGACCCTGGCAATTGCTGTGGGTGAGCAGCCGGATACTGTAGAAGAGGTCTGTGAACCGTTCCTGCTTCGGGTGGGACTGCTGGTACGGACGCCTCGGGGGCGGGTGTCGACCGCGGCCGGTTGGCGGCACCTGGGGCGGGTTCCTCCAGCTGGTACCGTCGGCAGCGATTCGGTTGCGAGTGCGGACGTGTTCGGCGGTACACCGTAGCGATACGGTCCGCCGTAACAGGAACGTGATCTATGCCGACAGGTGGGGCGCGGGACATACGGGCTAGAATCGCCGCGGCCCAAAAATAGACACATCAGCAGCTCGGGGTAGGCATGTCCGCCCGAAGCGACTTGGGAAGGCAGTCACGTGTTTCTTTCGGAAACGGCCTCAAGCGGTGGAAGCGGGCTTGCCTCGTTCCTCATGCTGGCGCTGCTGTTCGCCGTCCTGTACTTCCTCATGATTCGTCCCCAGCAGAGGCGCAGTCGGCGGCTGGCCGAGATGCAGGCGTCAATTGGTGTTGGCGACGAGGTGGTGACGGTTGGCGGACTCTACGGCACAATCCAGTCGGTCGATGACGAGACGGTCATGCTTGAGATCACGCCGGAGGTCGTCGCCCGTTACGCTCGCGCCTCCATCAGCCGGGTGGTCGTGTCGGCCGCCGACGCTGACGAAGACTTCGAAGACGAAGATGAAGACTTCGAAGACGGAGACTCGACCGAGGACGGCGATGACGACACCGCCGATCAGACTGTGAAGCCGTCCTGATCCTCGCCGTACCAGCCAGCTTTGCCGACATTCGCTAGGGGAGACCGACCGCCGTGGCCGCACCGTCCGGACAGCTGAAGGCGTCGCGATACTTCGCCGCGCTACTGGCGCTCATCGCGATGATCTATGCAGTGGTGTTCTTTACCGGGGACAAGAAGCCGAACCCCAAGCTGGGCCTTGATCTCCAGGGCGGCACCAGCATGACGCTGTCGGCCACCCAGCCCGACGGTTCCGCGCCGAAGGATCCGAAGAGCCTCGAACAGGCGCGCGACATCATCGCCGACCGGGTGGACCTGACCGGGGTCGCCGAGCCCGAGGTGGTCATCGAGGGCGACCGCAACATTGTGGTCAACGTCGCCGGTGGCATGAGCGAGGACGAGCTGCGCAAGCTCGTGGCTCCGGCGGTGCTGCGCTTCCGCAAGGTGCTCAAGTCGGCGACGGACACCGCCGTGCCGGCAGAGGAACCCAGCGAATCGGCCTCGGCCGAGCCCTCCGCGAGCGTCGACCCCAGCGCCTCGACCGCGTCGGAGCCCGCGGCCTCCGAGCCGGCTTCGACCGATCCGTCGGCCTCCGAGCCGGCCTCGGCCGACCCCAGCGACAGCGTCGACCCCAGCGCCTCGGCCTCCGCCAGCGAGGCACCGATCGACGCGGGCACCGAGGCCCAGCGCGAAGCGGTCATCACGAAGCTGGGCGAGCTCTACTCGTTGGCCCAGCAACTGCCGGACCCCGACGACAGCCAGCCGCTGGACGAGCAGTACGTCGCGATGCTGGCCCCGTTCGGCCAGCTGACGGCGGAAGAGGTCGCGGTCCTGCCCGCCGACATCCAGTTCCGGGTGCCGACCATCTCGTGCAAGCAGTTGACGGAGCGCCCGGCCGGTGCGGTCGCGGACTCCGAGCAGAAGGTCGTCGCCTGCGAGACCCGCGGCGGCGACAGCACCAAGCACTTCCTCGATGTCGCGAAGGTCGTCGGTGAAGACGTCAGCGGTGCCAGCTTCAGCAACGACCCGGCCGAGGGCGGCTGGAAGGTCGACCTGAGCTTCAAGTCCGGCGGTCAGGACAAGTGGACGGCCCTGACCAAGGAGGCGTACAACGACGGGGCCGAGGAGCAGGTCGCCATCGTTCTGGACAACCGGGTGGTGTCCGCTCCGCAGATCAAGGGCGTCATCTCCGGCGATGCGCAGATCACCGGCAGCTTCGACAAGAAAGAGGTCGAGACGCTGTCCCGGCAGCTCAAGTACGGCTCGCTGCCGCTGTCGTTCGAGGTCGAGTCGGTCGACAGCGTCACGGCGACCATCGGCGAACAGGCGATGTACATGGGCCTGCTCGCTGGCGCCATCGGGCTGGTCCTGGTCATCATCTATTGCCTGCTGTACTACCGCGCCCTGGGATTCGTCGTCATCCTCAGTCTGCTGGTGTCCGGCGCGATGGTCTACGGCATGCTCGTGCTGTTCGGCCGGCAGCTGGGCTTCTCCCTGACCCTGGCGGGGATCGCCGGGTTCATCGTGGCCATTGGTATCACGGCCGACTCCTTCGTCGTGTTCTTCGAGCGACTCAAGGACGAGGTCAAGGACGGTCGAACAGTCCGAAGCGCGGTGCCCCGGGCCTGGGTGCGTGCCCGGCGGACGATCATCTCGGCGGATACCGTGTCGATCCTGGCAGCCCTGGTCCTCTACCTGCTGGCCGTCGGCCCGGTCAAGGGATTCGCCTTCACCCTGGGCATGTCGACGGTCCTTGACCTGATCGTCGTGTTCCTGTTCACCCATCCGCTGGTGGCCCTGCTGTCGCGGGCGAACGCCTTCAGCTCGCCCAGATTCTCCGGTCTGGGGAATGTCCGCTCGGACAGGGACATCGCCACAGCCCGGTCATCGCGGTTGCGCACGTTGCGTACGAAGGAGTCCTGATCATGTCTCTCTTCCGACGCCTGTACCGGGGCGAGACGCGGTTTGGCTTCATCGCCCATCGCAAGCGGTGGTACATCGCCTCGGCCGTCATCCTGCTCATCTGTGTCGGCAGCATGGCCTTCCGGGGGTTCAACTTCGGCATCGAGTTCGCCGGGGGCAACCAGTTCCTCGTCGCCGCGCAGAGCGGCACCAGCCTGGACACCGTGCGCTCCGCGGTGGAGGGCACCGGGGTCGAGGTCTCCTCTGCCCAGGAACGGGGCCAGGGAGCCAGCAGGTCGTACGTCATCCGGGCCCCCGAGCTGAGCGACGAGCAGCGCGTGGCCGTCAAGCAGGCGATCGCCGACGCGGGCCGGGTTTCGACCGACGAGGTCAACAGCTCGGAGGTCAGTTCCTCCTGGGGCCGTTCGGTCACGCAGAAGGCTCTGGTCGCTCTCGTGGTCTTCCTCGTGCTCGTCGCGATCTACCTGTGGATCCGCTACGAGCAGAAGATGGCGACGGCGGCGCTGCTGGCCCTCGTGCACGACCTTGCCCTGACCGCCGGGGTGTACTCCCTCGTGGGCTTCGAGGTCACCCCGGGGACGGTCATCGGGCTGCTGACCATTCTCGGGTACTCGCTGTACGACACCGTGGTCGTGTTCGACAAGGTCGACGAGAATACCAAGGGCATCCTGGGCCACAACCGCTACAGCTACGGTGAGGCCGCCAACCTGGCGGTCAACCAGACCCTGATGCGGTCGATCAACACGTCGCTGATCGCGCTGCTGCCCGTCGGCGGTCTGCTGTTCGTCGGGACCGGCCTGCTGGGCGTCGGCACCCTCAAGGACCTGGCACTCGTGCTGTTCGTCGGCATGATGACCGGCGCCTATTCCTCCCTGTTCCTCGCGACGCCGTGGCTGGTCGACCTCAAACAGCTCGACTCGAAGTACAAGCTGCACACGCAGCGGGTCGCCACCCGGAGAGTCGCGCTGGAGCGCGGCGAGGAGTCCGACCGCCGCACGGCTCGGGCGGCCAGACTGGCGAAGGCCGGGACGAGCAAGAGCAGCAACGGCACGGAGGCCGCGGCGGAGCCGTCGACCCCGACCGACACGAGCGAGCCGCGGAAGCCGTCCCCGTCGCGTCCGGCGGTGGCCTCCGGATCCGGCTCCCGAGGCGGCCGGACCTCGAAGCGGAAAGGTGGCCGTCGCCGGTGACGGCCGCGCGGACCCC
>JABDRL010000160.1 GCA_013041765.1 Dactylosporangium sp.
ATCGACGACCTGCTGGCCTACGCCGCGGCGCCCGAGGCTCCCCTCCAGCTCCGGCCGGTCGACCTGGACGGCCTGGTCAACGACGCGGTGTCGGTCAGGGTGAACCTGCTGCATCACCGCGCGGGGCCCGGCGGTCCGCCGCCGATCATCAGCGTCGAGCCGCTGCCGCCGGTCATCGCCGACCCCGTCATGCTCCGCCGGGTGGTCGAGAACCTGCTCGACAACGCCATCAAGTACACCCGGCCAGGCGAGCCCGCCATGGTGCGGGTCAGCGCCCGCCGGCAGCTGGCGGGGCAGGCCCGGGTCGAGATGGCCGACCGGGGCATCGGCATCCCCGAGGGGCAGCACGACGCGGTGTTCACCAGCTTCCACCGGGCGCATGCCGACGCGGGGTACCCGGGTACCGGCCTCGGCCTGGCGACCTGCCAGCGGATCATCGCCCGCCACGGCGGAACGATCGGTGCCCAGCCCAACCGGGGTGGCGGCACCCGCTTCTGGTTCACCCTGCCGGAGGCACCCGCCGAGGATCACCGCCCCGTCGGCTGACCGTCCCCGGCGAGATAGGCCGTCATGGCCAGCTCGGCCCCGGCGGTCGCCCGCTCGATGCCGGCGACGAGCGCGGCCAGCTCCAGCTTCGACGCGACGGCGGCCTGGCGCTCGACCACGGCGCAGGCCTCGGCGAGGACCTGCGCGCCCAGCAGGGCACTGGCCGACTTCAGCGTGTGGGCCGTCGCCCGCAGGCCGTCCCGGTCATCGCGATCGAGGGCCTGCCCCAGGGCGGCCCGGCGGCCGTCGAGCTGCTCCAGGAACGCCGACACCGTGGAGGCGACCAGCGGCCGGTCGGCCAGCTCCACCTCCAGCTCATGCAACCGGCCGAAATCGACGGGGGCGGTGTCGGCGGGCGTGGTGTCGGCGGGGGCCGCGGTGTCGGCGGGGGCGGTGTCGGCGGGCGCGGCGCGGTCGGTGGCATCCGGCCCCACCAGGAACCCGGCGAGCGCCGATCGCAGCTCCGGCAGCGTGATCGGCTTCTGCAGGTGGGCGTCCATGCCGGCGGCCAGGCACCGCCGCTCGTCCTCGCGCAGGGCGGTGGCGGTCAGCGCCAGGATGGGGGTCCGCACCCCGGCCGCTCGGATCCGTCTGGTGGCCTCCAACCCGTCGACACGGGGCATCTGCACATCCATCAGGATCGTGTCGTACGGCTGGGGTCCGCAGGCCGCCAGGACGGCCGCCTCGCCGTCCGGAGCCGTGTCGCAGGTGAGCCCCAACAATTCGATCATGCGCCGGAACACGTCGCGGTTGATGTCGTTGTCCTCGGCCAGCAGCACCCGGCACGCCGGCAGGCGGTCCACCGGAACCGGCATACCCCGCACCCCGGGCCGCTCACTGTTGAGCAGCGCCACCAGCCGGCGGAGCGTCACCGGGGCCGTGATGAGCGCGGTCTTGACGACCCCGACCGCCCCCCGGGGGTCCGTGGTGCTGAGCATGATCGCCCGCCGGTCCGGGCCGATCGCCGCGGCGATCGCCGCGGCGCGGTCGGCCGAGGTCGGGTCGCGGACGCTGTCGCACCACAGCACGACGTCGACCTCCGGAGGCCGGGTGGTGACCGCCGGCAGGTCCGTCGGGACCACCGAGGCCCCGGCGGCGGTCAGGACCCAGGCCAGTGCCTGGGCCACGCTGGTGGACGGCGCGACGACGGCGATGCGGGCGGCCCCGGGCAGCAGCCGGGGGCCGGGCGCTGCGGCGTCGGCGAACGTGACCGGCAGCAGCACCCGGAACTCCGACCCGGCCCCGGGCGTGGAATCGACCTCGACGGTTCCGCCCATGCGGGCCACGATCCGGGACGCGATGGCCAGCCCGAGTCCGGCCCCCTCGTGGGCCCGGGAGGCGGAGGAGTCGGCCTGCGTGAACGGGGCCAGGACCCGCTTCCGGTCGCGATCGCTGAGGCCGCGGCCGGTGTCCGCCACCGCGATCAGGAGACGGCCGTCCGGGTGACGCTGGGCGGTGAGGAGCACCTGACCCCGATCGGTGAACTTCACCGCGTTCCCGACGAGGGCGGTCAGGACCTGCCGGAGCCGGGCCGGGTCCGTGACGACCACGGGCTGGACCCGCGGATCGAGCGCGGCCAGCAGCAGGACCCCCTTGGTCCGCACCTGCTCCTGGAACGGTTCGATGACCTCTTCCAGCAGGTTTCGGACGGGGCACGGGCGCTGGTCGAGGTCGAGGACCCCGGTTTCCAACCGGGCGAGGTCAAGGAGATCATCGATCATGGTTTTGAGGATCTGGGACGACCGATGGACGCCGTCGACGACCTCGCGCACGGCCGGGTCCACGGGCAACGACCGGAGCAGGTCGACCATGCCGACCACCCCGGTGACCGGGGTACGGATCTCGTGTCCGAGCAGCGAGAGGAACTCGGATCTCGCCGCGACGACCGACCGGGCCTCCGCCGCGGGGCCGGACCGGGGCTCGGTGCTGACCAGGTGCTGGGGGGTGCCGCAGTCGCAGGCGACCGGGAGAACCCGGAGGACGCGGGCGGCGTCCGGGTCGTGGATCAGCGTGGGCGGATCGCCGGGGACCGCCGCGCGGATGGCGGCCAGCACCCGGTCGCGCACCGCGGGGTCGTCGATCGACCCGGGCAGGGACATCCCCGTACCGGGATGCATCCCGTCGCGGTCAGCCGACTGCCGCCAGCGCCCGTTGGCGACCAGCACCGTTCCTCCGGCGTCGAGCAGAGCCGCCGGGGTCGGGATCGACTCGACCAGTGTGCGGGCTGAGTACCCCATCGGGATGCCCCCTTCGTCCCATCCCATGATTCGTCCTCGGACCGAGCGGTGGGAAACGCCCGCGCTCAGTACCGGAATCGAGTGACCAGGTCCTGCAACTGACCGCTCAGCTGGGACAGCCCAACGGCGGCTGCTTCGGTTTCCACGGCACCATCCGTGGTCTCGTCCGCCGCGACGGCCACCTTGGCGATCGTCTCGGCGATCGCGGTGCTGCCGCTGGCTGCCTCGGTCACGCTCCGGGTAACCTCGCCGGAAACCGCTGACTGCCGGTCGACAGCCGAGGTGATGACGGCCTGATGCTCGCTGAGCCGGCCAATGATTTCGCCGATCTGGGCGATGGTCTCCACCGCGGCGTTCGTGTCGGTCTGGATGACGTCGATGCGTCGACCGATGTCCTCCGTGGCCTTCGCCGTTTCCTGGGCCAGCTCCTTGACTTCCCCGGCGACCACCGCGAATCCCTTGCCAAGGCTTCCGGCCCTGGCGGCCTCGATGGTGGCGTTCAGGGCCAGCAGGTTGGTCTGCTCGGCGATCGATGTGATGACCTTGAGCACGTTGCCGATCTCACTCGACGATGCGCCCAGCCTGGTGACGATGTCATTGGTCGACCGGGCGGCCTCCGTAGCCTCGGCCCCCACCTGGCTGGCGTTCGTGACGTTTCTGGCCACGGCCTTGAGCGAGGCACTCATCTGCTCTTCGCTGGCCGCCATGGTGTTGACGCTGTTCGAGATCGTGACCGCGGCGGTCGACACCTCTCCCGCCCGCTGGGCCGTGGTCCGGGCCGCGGTCGACAGCCGGCGGCTGGTCTCGGTCAGCCCGTGGGAGGACCCGGAGAGGGCCGTCGCGGACGTGGCGACGCCCGACACGATGGTTCGGATCTCGCCAACCGCGTGCCGCAACGCTTGGGCCATCCGGCCGATCTCGTCATGCCGTCGTACCGGGATCTCCTGGGACAGGTCTCCCGCCGCCAGTTGATCCATGACACCCATCAGTGCTTCGACCGGGCGGCGGATGCTGTTCGACAACCACCAGCCCAGCCCGAGCGCCAGGAGCACGCCGAGGGCGAGTATCGCCATGGTCAGCCAGCGCAGGGCGGCGGTCTGATCAGCGATTGTCTGCTGCTGTAGCGTCGCGTCGTCGGTCAACGCCTTGGCCAGATCCTCGAAATGCTGTTCCAGTTCCCGCGCGCTCGCCTCGGCCTGCTGATTGAGTTCCCGTTCCCGGACCTGGTCACCTGCTGCCGTGGCCGCGATCCGGGCCTGGTGGACGTCCTCGAACGACTGCCGGCTGGCGATGAGCTGGTCGACGACCGGCCACAGCTCCTTCGGGGCGCTCGCCCGCAGCCGCTGGAGCCCGTCGTGGGTCTGCGTGGTGTACCCATCCAGCGCCTGCTGGATACCGGGCCTGGCCTCGGGGGCACTGATGGTTTCGAGCATGGTGCCGGTGATGATGGCCTGGTGGTGGGCCGACTGGGTGGACCGCAGGTGCTCCAGCGGAACCAGGTCCCGGACCGCCACTGTCGTGGCCCGCTCCCGCAACTGTCGCTGCTGGTAGAGGCCGAATCCGCCAAGGCCGATCAGGACCGCGACGACGACCAGGAAAGAGCCGAGGATCCGGGTCCGAAGGCTACGACTGACCGGCACGATGCGAGCAGACACCGACGTCCCCCTGTCGACACGACACCACATAGTCGCTGGGTGGCCGGCTCAGGGACGACCCCGGAGCGCGGGCCAGCACCGCCCATATCGACCCACGCTCCAGGGTCTTGACCGATCCGTTCCGATTCTTCGGTTTGCCAGCGGCTGCCCCGCTCGACGACCGGCGGCATCCGGCGGCAGCGGTCAGCCGCTGGCCAGCGCCCTCGCCTTCACCGTCGCGGCGGCATCGAGATCGGCCTGGTCGACGGCGGAGAGGCCGCCGAACCGCGATACCGCCTCGTAATAGGTCCAGGCGAGGAGGGCGCAGGCCGGTTGAACAACGGTCGGATATGCCGCGCACTTCGCTTTGAGGTCAAAATAGAACGCCGTGTCGATACGATCCTTGCCGCTCGGGAACACCCGCATCGCTTTCGAATTCCGATAGCCGAAGTCATGCCGCCAGCAGGACATCCGAAAATCGAAACCGAGGGGCCGATCGGGGCTGGCGGAGCAGTAGTCGGTCGACCAGTCGAAGCGGTAACTGGCCCAGTCCGCCTGATGCCGTCGCGCCGCATTCCACGTGGTATAGCTGATGGTCGTCGGCTGGCTCCAGGCGGACAGGGTGGTCAGCTTCTGCGCCCTCGTCGTGGCGGAGGCCGGGGACGCCACAACGATTCCCGCGACGATGGCGGCCACCGATGCGACGGCGGCGACGGCGGCGACGGCAAGGCGGGTGCTTCTCATCCGGACACATCCCGAGGAGTCGGGCCGTAGCGGCCGGGAATCGACGGCCGAAGTATCGCCGCACCATCGACCGGTCGGAAAGCACCCGGCATTGAGATCCAGGCGTCGACTTCATGAAGTGTTCCATAAGCCCGGCCGATCGCTTCGCGAGCGGGACGGACCGGATCCTCCACCGGCCCCGGGCCGTGGTACTGCCGTCGATGGTCCTATCCGGATCGCGATCCGCGCCGCCGCCGGGCCACGGCGACCGACACCACCACGAGGGGCAGGGCGACCAGGGGGATGCCGATGGCGGGATGCAGCGCGACGCTCCACACCGACCCGGGGACCTGCATGGCGAGGACGAAGACCGCCATGACCACGACGAACCAGCCGAACGCCGGGCGCAGCACCCGCGCGTCCACCAGCCCGACCAGCCGGCCGCCGGCGATCCCGCCGAGCACGGCCAGCCCGGCGATGGTGAGGGTCAGCGGCCAGTCGATGGTGACCGCGTGCAGGTAGCCGGCGAACCCCGCGAACGACTTCATCGCGATGACCAGCAACGAGGTGCCGACGGCCTGGGGCATGGTCAGCCCGCCGAGCAGGACGAGGGCCGGGACGACCAGGAACCCCCCGCCGGCGCCGACCAGGCCGGTCACCATGCCGACCGTGACTCCCTCTCCCAGGATCTTCCAGAGGTGCTGGTCGACGGGGGCTTGACCGGTTTCCGCCGACGGCTCGACCGGGCGTGGACGCAGCATGGCCACCGCGGTGGCGGCCATCATCAGTCCGAAACCGGCGAGCAGGATGGTGGCGGGGACGTACTCGGCGAGCCGGCCCCCGGCGTAGGCCCCGGCCATGGCCGCCGCGCCGAACAGGACACCCGTGCGCCAGCGGACCCGCCCGGCCCGGGCATGGGTGGCCAGCCCGACCAGGCTCGCCACCCCGACGATGAACAGGGACGCGGCGATCGCCGGTTTGGGCTCGACCTGGGCGAGGTAGACCAGGATCGGCACCGCGAGGATCGACCCGCCGCCACCGAGCAGCCCGAGGATCACCCCGACGGCCGCCGCCGCGACGAGCGTCAGCACGAGCATCATGTCGACCACCCCGGTGCGGTGGAATCGGGGGCGGGCGTGGCGTGGGGCGGAAGCCCGTCCAGCGGCATGGCCTTGATCATCATGGGATGCCCTCCTTGTACCCCCGGGGGTACAAGGGTCATCGTAGTCCTGTCCGGTTGTCCGGACAACCCTGGGGGCGGATGCGGTGTCCCGTCGAGGCGTGGTCGCCCGTTCCGGTCAGAAGCAGCGCTCCTCGCCCTCGTCGACCACCGCTCCCGTGCGCTCGGTGCTCTCCGCGGCCAGGGCGTGGAACCGCCAGCTCCAGCCGCCCTCGGCCAGCTCCAGCGCCAGCAGGCCGTGGTGGGCGTAGTCGACGAACTCGCTCGGGGGCGCCCCCCACGACCCGCGCCACGGGACGTCGTCCTCGGTGGGCTCGTAGTGGGCCTGACCGCCGACGCCGACCACGACCTGGCGCACACCCGTGGGGTCGGGCTGCCCGGTCGGATCGAGCGGGCCGAACCGCTCGTAGTCGGCCTCGTGCCCGCTCAGCAGCAGCTCGACGCGGTGGGCCGCGAGCGTGGCGTAGAGGTCCGCGGTGCGGTCGTCCGGTCCGGCGATCCCGTTGGACCAGCGGGGGTGGTGCCAGGACGCCAGCACGCACTGCCGATCCGTCGCGGCCAGGTCCTCGGCCAGCCAGCGCTGCTGGGGCGAGCCCTCGGCACACCCGCCCGCGATGATGGTGCAGTTGGAGTTGAGGACGATCAGGTGCCAGGCGCCGACGTCCTGCGACCAGTAACCGCGCTCGTCGCGGATGCGGTCGCCGAAGTAGGCGGTGAACGGGTACGCGTCGCGGACCTTGAACTCCTGGTTGCCGAACACGGGCACGGTGATCGCGCGCAGGCGCCCCCACGACGGGGCGTAGACATCGCGGTACGCGTCGGCCGTGGGCAACTCGTACTGGTAGTCGCCCAGCCCCAGGACGAGGTCCGGCTCCAGCCGCAGCGCGATGGTGGACACGTCGTCCTGCCGGCAGTGATCGCCCTCGGCATCCGAATGGGCAAGGAAGTTCGGATCGTCCGGATCGCACGCCATGTCGCCCGCCGCGACGATCCGCACGCTCTCCGAGCGGTTCCGCCCGACCAGCGTCACCACGACCGCCGCCCCGACGAGCCCGGCCAGCCCGAGCGCGATCATGATTCGGGAACGGCTCCACCGTGTGATCATGAATTCCTCCGACGCGGCCTGCGGAGCAGCCTTCGACCCCGGGCCAGCCGCCGGCCCCGGGCCAGAATCCGGGTGCGGGCCAGCCGCCGGCCCCGGGCCAGCCGCCGAATCCCGATCAGCCGGATGAGGCCTCGACGTTGCCAGCCGGGCCACCGCCAGCCCGCCGCGATCCACCCCACCGCGGCGAGGGTGGCCACCGGCAGCAGGAACAGGGCGGCCCGCGCCCAGCGCGCCGGGTCGTACCTCAGGGTCACGGTCCCCCCGTCCGGCAGCCGCCAGCCGTTCATCCAGCCCTGCAGCACCATCCGCTCGGCCGTCGGGCTGTCGGCCCCCCAACCGGGCGCGGTGTGCTCGGCCAGGGCCAGCAC
>JABDRL010000174.1 GCA_013041765.1 Dactylosporangium sp.
GCTAGAACAGGGCGTTGGCCAGCGCCCGGCGCGCGGCCGCCACGGCCGGATCGTCCGGGCCGGCGATGGTGAACAGTGACAGCAGGTGCCTGCGCGCCCGCTCGCGGTCCTCGCCCCGGCTCCGCCGGACCACCTCGACCAGCCGGCCGTAGGCCACCACGGCCTGCCCGGTGATCATCTCCACGTCCGCGGCCAGGGTCTGGGCCGCGACGCCCGACGGCGCCGCGGCCGCGGCCGCCAGCACCTGCTCAGGGTCGACCCCTTCGGTCCGCCGGAGCAGCCCGACCTGAGCCAGCCCGGCTTCGGCCACCGCGTCCGCCGGGGACTCCGCGAGGATCTTCTTGTACGCGGCCTCCGCCACATCCAGGTCTCCGACCGCCAGCGCATCGTCGGCGATGGTCAGCTGGGGATCCTCCGGCGCGGCGACGTCGGCGACGTCGCCGTTCCCGGCGGTCTTGCACACCGCGTCCAGCCACTGGCGCAGCTGGCTCTCCGGAACCACACCGTTGAAGGCGTCGATCGGCTGCCCGCCAGCGATCGCGTAGACCAGCGGGATGCCCTGTACCCGGAACATCTGGGCGAGGCGGGGGTTGGCATCGACGTCCACCTTGGCCAGCACCCAGGCTCCGGCGGCTTCGACCGCGAGCCGCTCCAGCACCGGTGACAGCTGCTTGCACGGCTCGCACCAGGACGCCCAGAAATCAACAAACACCGGCGTATGCAGGGATCGTTCCAGGACCTCGGCCTGGAACGTCGCCTCGGTGACGTCGATCACCACGGTGCTTCCCGCGGCCGCGGACTGGCCCGGCTGGACCGCCCCGGACGGGGAAGTTGCCTGGGCCGACGTCGCCGACGACTCGGCACTGGTTTGGCTGCCGCGTAGCGCGCTGAGGTCGACAGCGCCACGCGTGAAAATCGACGGACTCCTGCGGGGATCGTTCATGGCCCTAGTCTGGCACGTTCGCGGGCACGTGCGCGGGTATGGAACGCCCCACGCCCCCGACGTGGAGGGAGTTCTTCGAGGCCTCGGCCGACGCGGCCCAGGCATACGCCAGCATCAATCCCACAGCCAGGGTGCCCAGGGCGACGGGAAGGTACGGTCCGAGCGGCGGAATCCAGTCACCACCGAACGGGTCAATGTGCTGGGCCTTCGGGAATCCGGGAATCCCATACTGCCATCGGATCATCGTATTGATCAGGCCACCGAAGTGAATAAGGACCAGCGGCACGGCGAGCAACCGGGTCACCGATCTGGCGGCACCACCGACGAAGACCGCCCGGTCACCGAGCGCATAGGCCGCCAGGACGGGCAGGCCGACGGCGATGGGCAGAACGTACCGCCCCTGCGAGACCAGCCCGTAGGTGCGGGCGCCCAGGGTGTCGCCCACGATGGGCACGGCGAAGGTCACCAGGGTCAACACGATGAGCCGCCACCGCTGCGTCCAGGTTCCCAGCGCCAGGCCGGAGCAGTAGAGCAGGCCGAACGCCATGAACCAGAGCACGTACGAGGGGCCGGCCAGCGGAGCGTCCAGCCACGCCAGCACGCCGACCATCTGCCGGGGGTACTCGTCCAGTCGCTGGATCAGCTCAAACTTCAGGGCCCCGATCGTCGAGAGATCGACCGGGCTGACCCACCCGCGCTCGCCGGTGCCCATGAGCACGATCCAGGTCAGGGCCGCCACGCAGGCTGCGGCGAGTCCAGCAACCCACAGCCGCACCATGGGCAGGGCGAATACCCGGCGCAGCACCGCCCGGGAGGAGGGCACGAGCAGCACCCCAAAGATCACAAAAGCCCACAGCGGTCCGAAGGGACGCACGATGACCAGCGTGATCGCCGAGATGCCGGCCAGCACCAGGGCCGCGCGGGGCGCGACGGGTTCCCGGGGGAACAGCAGCGCCACCAACCCGGCGAACAGCGCCAGGCCCGCCGCGATCTCCAACGCCGCGGGGTTGATGCTGCCCGCGAAGTGCAGCGTGATGGGCGTGATCGCGACCAGCACGGCGGCCGTCATCATCGGATGCCGCAGCCACCGCAGCAGCGCGTGCGCCGCGAACGCGAGGAACAGGGAGACCAGCGCGGCGCTCAGCAGCCGGGCGGTCAGCACGCCGCCCCAGCCGGGCCACAGTGCCAGCGGCCAGCCGACGACCGCGTAGTAGGCCGGGGGGTAGCGGCCGGCGTACGAATGGACCCGCACCAGCGTCTGGTCCCCGTCGGGTTCGGCGGCGCAGTCCGCCGATTCCCTGGGGATTCCCTGCCAGCAGAGGTCCGTCTTGGTCAGGCCGGCCTTGACATGGTGGAACGCGCCAGCGCCCTCGGCCTGGGACGCCTTGACCGGAATGAACTCGCCGCGCCCGACGCCCGCCGCGTGCTGCGCATGGTTGATCTCATCGGCCACACCGTTGTAGGGCGCGGCCGTCGCCCACGCCGCTCCCATGACGAAAAACGCGGCAAATGCCAGAACCCACAGCCGTCGGCCCGCGATGAGAGCGCTCCAGCGACACCGATCAGCACTTGACGATCCACCGTTTACCACGGGCAGACCATACGTCAGCCCCGCGGTGTCGCGATCCCCCACACGGCCATCCATGAGATCCAGGTGCACCGGGACGCTCGGCTCGGGCCGGGACGGAAAACACCACCCACAAACGCATGGAACGCTCCCGGATGCCGGACGAGGCTGGAGGTGCCCCGCGAATGGCGCCCGGAAGGTGGTTCACACTAGTAACCATGAACGACTTCATTACGTCAGCCGATGACGCCGGGATCGGCCTGCTCCGCATCGATCATGTCGGTATTGCCGTACCCGATCTCGACGAGGCCATCGCCAGGTACGAGAAGATCTTCGGTATGCGGTGCGAGCACGTCGAGACCAACGAGGAGCAGGGTGTGCGCGAGGCCATGCTCGCCGTCGGTTCCTCGGGGGCTGGCGGACGCCTGCAACTACTGGCCCCGCTGACGCCCGAGTCGACGATCGGCAAGTTCATCGAGCGCCGAGGCCCTGGACTGCAGCAGATCGCGTACACCGTCACCGACGTGGAGGCCGCCGCGGCGGCCCTGCGCGCCCGTGGCGTCCGGATGCTCTACGACGCCGCCAAGCGGGGCACCGCCGGATCCAAGGTGAACTTCGTTCACCCGCGCGACGCTGGTGGCGTCCTTGTTGAGCTGGTCGAGCCGGCCGGCTGACAACCCCCTGGCCGCCGTTGCGTCATGGTTGTGGTGGCCACCGACACCGGAGGCGGGTCGGCCCTATACAAGCCGACCCGTCAAAGACAATCGGACTTTCGTCCACAACACAGATGATCAACGCTCGCCGGTACGGACAGGATAAAAGCTTGTCCCGCACGGCCGGGCGAAGAGCCATCATCCTGCCCTTGGAACTCCCCCCCGTAGTCTGCGAGTATGTGCCAATGCCCCAGCAGCAGTCACCGGTCGCGTTCTTCGACAACGGCTCCGCAAGCCAGGAGTTCAGCGTCGTGCTGCGCGGTTACGACCGCCATCAGGTCGATGAGTACATTCAGCGGCTCAATGCCGCCGTAGCCCAGACAGATCAAGCCCGTTCCGAGGCTGAGCAGCGGATGAACGACACCCAGCGTCGTCTCCGCCAGGCCGAGCAACGGTTGAGTTCCGCAGAGGCGAAACTCAACGATTCCGCGAAACAACTCGAAGAAAACAATCGGCCGACGCTCTCCGGTCTCGGAACCCGAGTCGAGCAGATTCTCCGTCTCGCCGAGGAACAGGCGAACGACCATCGCGGTGACGCGAAGCGCGAATCCGAGGGCATTCTCTCTGCTGCCCGGCTGGAAGCACGGGAAATCACCGACAAGGCCCGTGCCGAAGCCGCAGCGATGAAGGCCACGGCCGAGCGCGAGGCCAGCA
>JABDRL010000178.1 GCA_013041765.1 Dactylosporangium sp.
AGGGTATTCCGGCCGCCCGGGAGACCGGGATGGGAGCCCTGGTCGCCGGAACGGTCGCGGCGCCGACCGTGGCCCTCGCGGCCCTGGGCATCGCCCTGGCAGCGATCTCAGCGATCCCCGGCCGGCCCTGGCAGGGACCGGTGGCGGTGGTGGCGGCGCTGGTCGCGGCCGGCCTGCTGATCCGCCACGCCGTGCGCCGGCTCGGCGGCATCACCGGCGACGTCCTCGGCGCGGCCGTCGAGGTGACCGGCACGCTGACCCTCGTGGGGCTGGCGCTCGGCCCCGCCTGACCGCCCGCCGCGTCCTCCGCCCGGCGGGCGCGGTCTCAGCGGACCCGTGAGGGCACGAACGGCGGCTTCACCAGCCGCGACCGCACGGGTCTCGCCCGCACGTCCAGGCTGACCTCGTCGCCCACCCGCCAGCCGGCATCGGCGTCCAGCAGGGTCAGCGCGATGCCGACCCGCCGGCTCGGGGAGAACGTCCCGCTGGTCACCACGCCCATCGTCGCGGCCCCGGACGACCCCGGCGGCCCGGCCGACACGGTCATCCCCGGTCGGGGCACGGCCCGCGCCAGGGTCTCCAGACCGATCGCCCGCCGGCGTGGCCCGGCCGCCCGCTCGGCCAGCAGCGCCCGCCTGCCCCAGAACTCGGGTTTGTCCCACCCCACGGCCCAGCCGAGCCCGGCCTGAAGCGGGCTGATCTCCCTGGACAGGTCCTGCCCGTGGAGGGGGTAGCCCATCTCCGTACGCAGGGTGTCCCGGGCACCGAGGCCACACGGCAGGACCCCCATCGGCGCGCCGGCCGCCAGCAGCCGGTCCCAGAGCCCGCCGGCGATCCGGACCGGAGCGATCAGTTCGTACCCGTGCTCCCCGGTGTACCCGCTCCGGCAGACGACGACGTCATCGGCCCGGACGAAGCTCAGGTACCCGTGGCCGGCCGGCAGCCCCGCGGCCAGCAGTAGATCGGCCGAGCGGGGTCCCTGCACCGCGATGATCGCGTACTCGGTGTGCCGGTCGACCACCTCGACACCGGCGGGGGCGTCTCCCGCCAGCCGGGCGACGACCGCCGCGGCGTTCGCGGCGTTGGGCACGCAGAGCACCTCGTCCTCGGCACACCGGTACACGATGAGGTCGTCAACGATCCCGCCGGCGTCGTCGCAGCACAGCGTGTACTGCGCCTGCCCGTCGGCGACCCGGTCAAGATCGTTACTCAGGCAGCGATTGAGGTAGTCCACCGCGGGCCGGCCCCGAACGGTCACGGTACCCAGATGCGAGACATCGAACATCCCGACGGCCTCGCGCACGGCGGCGTGCTCGCGGAGTACTCCCCCGCCCGCGTACTCCACGGGCATTCGCCAGCCGCCGAACGCCGCGAACTTCGCCCCGAGGCCCTCATGCCGTCCGGTCAGAACCGGCTGGAACAACGATTGCGTCATGGGTGGCAACGTAGCCCTCCCGTCAACCGATAGCATCGGCAACAACACCCGATCATTGGAGAACCCGTGACCGAACTGCGCATCGCCGACACCGATCCGGCCAGGTTGGCCGTTGACGCGGTCGTTATCGGTGTCTATCAGAGCGAAGACGAGACAGGTCCGCGACTGGTGCTGGCCGAGGGATCCGGGTCCATCGCCGCGGTCTTCGACGGCCAGGATGCCGACCTGCCACGCACCCTCCACCGGCTGGGAGCGACCGGCGAGGCCGGCCAGGTGACCAAGCTGGCGTCCTTCGGTGTGGTGTCCGCACCCGTGATCGCGGCCGTCGGCCTCGGCAAGGCCTCCGGGTCGGGTCCGGCTGCCGCTGCCGCTGCCGCCGTGGCCCCGGCCACGGTGCTGCGTCGCGCCTCGGCCTCGGCGATCCGCGCGCTCGCTGGGTCTCCCTCCGTTGCCCTGGCGCTGCCGCTGGCCGCCGAGGGGGCGCTGCGGGCGGTTGCGGAAGGTGGGCTGCTGGGCGCGTACCGGTTCGCCGGCTACCGGTCGCGGCCGGTGCCCGGCCAGCGGGATCCGGTCGGCGCCGTGACGGTCTGCGTTCCGGCGACGCCACCGGCGGACAGTGCGGCCGAGGCGGCCCGGGCCAGCGCCGTCATCGCCGCCGTCACCCGGGCCAGGGACTGGGTCAACACCGCGCCCAACGAGCTGCGCCCGCCCCAGTTCGCCGATGCCGTCGCGACCGTGGCCCGCGCGGCGGACCTCGACGTCGAGATCCTCGACGAGGAGGCGCTGGCCACCGGCGGATTCGGGGGCATCCTGGCCGTCGGCCGGGGCTCGGCCCAGCCGCCCCGGCTGGTGCGGGTGAGCTACCGGCCCGAGCAGGCTCCGACGGCAACCGTCGCGCTGGTCGGCAAGGGAGTGACGTTCGACAGCGGCGGTCTGTCGATCAAACCGGCGATGGGCATGTGGGAGATGAAGGCCGATATGGCCGGCGCGGCGGCCATCGCGGCCACCATGCTGGCCGTCGCGGAGCTGCGCCCGCCGGTCGCGGTCACCGCCTACCTGCCGATGGCCGAGAACATGCCCTCCGGCACGGCCTACCGGCCGGGCGACGTGGTGCGGATGCGGTCCGGCAAGCAGGTCGAGGTGCTCAACACCGACGCGGAGGGACGCCTGCTGCTGGCGGACGCGATCGCGCTGGCGTGCGAGTCGTCCCCCGACTACCTCATCGAAACCTCGACCCTGACCGGTGGTCAGATCGTCGCCCTCGGCAAGCGGGTCGCCGGGGTCATGGGTACCCCGGAGCTGTGCGAGCGGGTACGGCTGGCCGGCGAGCGGGCGGGAGAACCGGCCTGGCCGATGCCGATGCCCGAGGATGTCCGGTCGAGCATGGACTCGGACGTTGCCGACATCTCCCAGGTCAGTGCCGGGATGGACCGGTCAGGAAGTATGTTGCAGGGCGGGACGTTCCTCGCGGCGTTCGTCGCCGAGGGGGTGTCGTGGGCGCACGTGGACGTCGCCGGCCCGGCCTACCACACCGGCGAGGCCACCGGTGACTGGTCAAAGGGCGGCACGGGGGCTCCGGTCAGGACCATTCTCGACCTCATCGAGCACCTGGACGCCGAGCCGGCCGCGCCAGCCCCGGAGGCTGGCGCGTAGCCGGCAGCGGATGTTCCGGAGCAGGCCGGGTCAGGTCTGCTCCGGCCGGCGCTTGCGGCGGGCGTTGTATTCCCGCATCCGCCGGGGATAGCCGACCAGGGCCACGTCGTAGACGGGGATGGCCAGACGGTTACCGAACTGCCGCGCGGCCTCGGGGCTGGCCACCCGCCGCCGCGTCCATTCCCCGTCCCAGGCGACCAGGAGCAGAGTGGTTTCGGTCACTGTCGTCTTCGGCTCGATGAACCCCTCAACTCCCCGCCGGCTGCGAACGAACTGTTCCAGATGCGCGACGTCCTCGCGACCCGCCGCCCGCCCACCGGCAGCGGCCTGCTCCTTCCGCCGCCGAAACCATGCCACCGACGACCACCTCCCCGATCCGCGCTCGTCCGCGGTTGCGGTCAGGGTACGGTGCTCAGCCGCTCACCGGTATTCCCACCGCGTCGAGACGCAAATCGTGCGGGGTGTCACGGTGCCCCTCACCTCGCCGTAGAGGTCACCTGGTGTCAAGATGTCCGGGGGTCGTCCGAATGACCGGCGGTCCTGCCTGGTTGGGGGCTGCCCGTCCGGCCAGGTCGCAACGGCGCGATATCTGGGGGTTCTGTGAGCGACCGTGAAACCTTCGAAGCCGGGACGGACGCGGACGTCGTCGTCCTCGGCGGGGGCAGTGGCGGGTACGCCACGGCCCTGCGCGCGGCGCAGCTTGGCCTGACGGTCACCCTCATCGAGAAGGACAAGGTCGGCGGCACCTGCCTGCACCGAGGTTGCGTTCCGACGAAGGCCCTGCTGCACACGGCGGAGGTCGCGGAGACCGCCCGGTCCGCCGGGCAGTTCGGCGTGCTGACCGCGTTTTCCGGCATCGATCTGCCCGCGGCCAACGCCTACAAGGACGGCATCGTCGCCCGCGCCTACAAGGGGTTGCAGGGGCTGATCCGGTCCCGCGCCATCACGACCGTCGAGGGCACCGGTCGGCTGGTGTCGCCGACGACCGTCGAGGTCGATGGGCGGCGGCACTCGGGCCGGCACGTCGTGCTCGCCACGGGGTCGTACTCGCGCAGCCTGCCTGGCCTGGCCATCGACGGCCAGCGGGTGATCGCCAGCGAGCACGCGCTGGCCCTGGAGCGGGTGCCCACGTCGGCCGTTGTCCTCGGCGGGGGCGTCATCGGCTGCGAGTTCGCCAGCCTGTGGCGGTCCTTCGGCGTCGAGGTCACCATCGTGGAGGCGCTCCCCCGGCTGATCGCCGCGGAGGACGAGGCCAGTTCCAAGGCCCTGGAGCGGGCGTTCCGCAAGCGCCGCATCGGGCTCAAGGTGGGCCGGCCCTTCGAGGGCGTCGAGACCACCGAGCACGGCGTGCGCGTGGCCATCGCCGGCGGCGAGACCATCGAGGCCGAGGTCCTGCTCGTCGCCGTCGGGCGGGGGCCGGTAACGGCCGATCTCGGGTATGCCGAGCAGGGCGTCCGGCTCGACCGGGGCTTCGTCAGCACCGATGAGCGGCTGCGCACCGGGGTGCCGGGAGTCTTCGCCGTCGGGGACATCGTCGGCGGCATCCAGCTGGCCCACCGGGGATTCGCCCAGGGCATGTTCGTCGCCGAGGAGATCGCCGGGCTGCGTCCCCCGGTCATCGACGAGCGCGGGATTCCCCGGGTGACCTACTGCGAGCCGGAGGTCGCGTCGGTCGGCCTCACCGAGGCGAAGGCCCGGCAGCAGTACGGGGAGAGGATCGAGACGTTCACGTACGATCTTGGCGGTAATCCCAAGAGCAACATCCTCAAGACGCAAGGACACGTGAAGCTCGTGCGGGTGGCAGACGGACCGGTCATTGGCATACACATGGTGGGCGAGCGGGTCAGTGAGCTGGTCGGGGAAGCGCAGCTGATCTACAGCTGGGAGGCGTATCCCGCCGACGTCGCGCAGCTGGTGCACGCGCATCCCACCCAGAACGAGGCACTCGGCGAGGCCCATCTCGCCCTGACCGGCAAGCCGCTGCATGCACACGGCTGAGCCACCACTGACGGACGAGGAGAGTCATCACATGCCGGTACCGGTCACTATGCCGCAGTTGGGCGAAAGCGTCACCGAGGGGACGATCACACGGTGGCTCAAGGCCGTCGGCGATCGGGTCGAAGCCGACGAGCCCCTCCTCGAAGTGTCCACCGACAAGGTCGACACCGAGATCCCCTCCCCGGCCAGCGGCATCCTGCTCTCCATCGCCGTCGGCCAGGACGAGACCGTCGCCATCGGCAGCGAGCTGGCGCTCATCGCCGCGGCCGGGGAAGACGCCGCAGCGCCCGAGGCCCCTGCGGCACCCGCGGCCCAGCCGCCCACCGCTGCGGATCCGGCCGCGGCCGGATCCTCGACCCCGGTGGCCATGCCGGCGCTGGGGGAATCCGTCACCGAGGGGACGATCACACGGTGGCTCAAGGCCGTCGGCGATCGGGTCGAAGCCGACGAGCCCCTCCTCGAAGTGTCCACCGACAAGGTCGACAC
>JABDRL010000186.1 GCA_013041765.1 Dactylosporangium sp.
AGGTTGGCCCGCAGCCGCTCGTCGGCCAGGGCGGTCCGGGCCGCCGCGGGAAACGGCGGGGTGCCCCGAAACGTCGCGCGGTGGTCCGCGCGGTGGTCGTCGGTGTGGACAGCGGCATCGCCCGCCCCGGCGGGCCGCGGGCCGCCCCGCAACGTGTCCGGCTGCTCGATCATGTTCGCTCCCCGGTACTCGCCAGGATCTCCGCGAGGTGCAGGATCTGCATCGGTTTGTCCTGCCTGGACAGCAGTCCCCCGAGGTGCAGCAGGCATGAGGTGTCGGCGGAGGTCAGCACCGACGCGCCGGTCGATCCGAGCGCCGAGACCTTGTCGTGGCCCATGGCCACGGAGATGTCGGGATTCTTGACCGCGAAGGTGCCCCCGAAGCCGCAGCACTCCCCCGCGCCCGGCGGGTCGACCAGGTCGAGGCCGTTGACGGCGGTCAGCAGCCGCCGGGGTCGGTCGCCGATGCCGAGCAGCCGCACCGAATGGCAGGTCGAGTGCAGCACCACTCGCCGGGGGAAACTGGCTCCGACGTCCGTCACGCCCAGAATGTCGGTGAGAAACTCGCAGAGTTCATACACCGGCGGCAGGGCTTCCAACCGGGTGGAAAGGTCGGCACCGCCGAGACGGGCGACGATTGGATACTGGTGCCGCACCATCGACGCGCACGAGGCCGAGGGGGTCACAATCGCGTCGTATCCGGAAAACACCACGGCGAACCGCGTGGCCAGTGAAACGCACTCGGCGCGATACCCGGAATTGAAGTGCATCTGGCCGCAGCAGGTCTGGTCCTGCGGAACGTCCACCGCCACCCCCAAGCGCTCCAGCAGCCGGACGGTGGCCTTGCCGACCTGCGGGAAGAGGGTGTCGTTGAAGCAGGTGACGAACATGGCGACCCGGGTGTTCACCAGTGCCCCCGCCACCGGGGCCATCGCGAGGAGCTGCTTGTGCCGTCGCCAGCGAACCTGCTAGACATCCCGTGAATATATTACGGAAAGGCACCTCGTGAAACTGCTTCGGATAGGCCAGCCCGGGCACGAGCGTCCGGCGGCCCGCACCGATGCCGGCCAGCTGTTCGACCTCTCCACCCGGACCGGAGACATCGACGGAGCCTTCCTCTCCAGCGGCCTCGAACCTGCCCGCCAGGCCATGGCCAGAGGCGATCTCCCGCTGGTCGACCAGCCCGCCGATCGCATCGGTGCGCCGATCGCCCGCCCGGGGAAGGTCATCTGCATCGGGCTGAACTACCGGGGGCACGCCGCGGAGACCGGTGCCCGGCTGCCCCGGGAACCGGTGGTGTTCTTCAAGGACCCCGGGACGGTCATCGGACCGAGGGACGAGGTGCTGATCCCGCGCGGCGGCGAGAAGACCGATTGGGAGGTCGAGCTGGGTGTCGTCATCGGCCGGCGCGCCCGCTATCTCGGCTCCCCCGAGGAGGCCATGGCCTGCGTCGCCGGGTACGCGATCGCCAACGACCTCTCGGAGCGGGCCTTCCAGCTGGAGCGGGGTGGTCAGTGGGTGAAGGGCAAGTCCTGCGAGACCTTCAACCCGCTCGGGCCGTGGCTGGTCACCACCGAGGAGATCCCCGACCCGCAACGGCTGGGCCTGCGGCTGTGGGTCAACGGCAGGCCGCGGCAGGCCGCGAACACCAGTGACATGGTCTTCGGCGTCGCGGAGATCGTCCGGTACCTCAGCCAGTTCATGGTCCTCGAACCCGGCGACCTCATCAATACCGGCACCCCGGCCGGGGTCGCCCTCGGGCAGCGCGAGCCCAAGCCGTACCTGCGCCAGGGCGACGTGCTGGAGCTGGAGATCGACGGCCTCGGGCGGCAGCGCCAGGAAGTGGGCCAGGCATGACCCCGGACAGCCCGGGGGCTGGGGCCTCGGCCGGAGCCGGAGCGCCGACCGGAACGTTCTCCGGGCTGGCCGCCGTGGTGACCGGAGGAGCGTCCGGGATCGGTCTGGCGACCGCGACCCTCCTCGCGGCTCGCGGCGCCCGGGTCGCCTGCGTCGATCTCGCCCCGGGCCCCGTGCCGGCCGGGCTGCTCGGCCTGCCCGGAGACGTGACCAGCGGGCCGTCGATCACCGCGGCCGTCCAGGCCGCCGCGGCGGCGCTCGACGGGATCGACGTTCTGGTCAACAATGCCGGGGTCGGGGCGCTGGGCACCATCGAGGACAATCCCGAGGACGAGTGGCGGCGGGTCCTTGACGTCAACGTCGTCGGCCTGGTCCGCACGTCCCGGGCGGCGCTGCCGTTCCTGCGGCGCTCCCGGCACGCCGCCATCGTCAATACCTGCTCGATCGCGGCCACGGTCGGCCTGCCCCAGCGGGCGCTGTACGGCGCCAGCAAGGGTGCGGTGCAGGCGCTGACGATGGCGATGGCCGCCGATCACGTCGGCGAGGGCATCCGGGTGTGCTGCGTCAACCCGGCGACGGTCGACACGCCCTGGGTGCGCCGGCTGCTGGCCGCGGCCGACGATCCCGAGGCGGAGTTCCGCGCCCTCCAGGCCCGGCAGCCGACCGGCCGCATCGTCAGCCCCGCTGAGGTCGCCGAGGCCATCGCGTACCTCGCCAGCCCGCTGGCCGGTTCCACCACCGGGGTGGCCCTGGCCGTGGACGGCGGCATGGACGGCCTGCGCCTGCCGGGCAACGGTCGCGGCCAGCCGGACGACCAGCACATCCGCAGAACGGGGAGCTAGCCACCGCATCATTCGGAGGTGCCATGAGTGCCATGCGACGCACACGACTCGGCCGGTCGGCTGTCACGGTGACGGCACTCGGCCTCGGCGGGGCTTCAATCGGCAACCTCTACCGGGCGGTCTCGGACGCCGACGCCGACGCCGTCATCGAGGCGGCGTGGGCCGCCGGCGTCCGGTACTTCGACACGGCGCCCCATTACGGGTTGGGCCTGTCCGAGCGCAGGCTCGGCGCCCGGCTGCGGGGGCTGCCCCGGGACGAGTACGTGCTGTCGACCAAGGTCGGCCGGCTGCTGGTGCCCGACCCCGCCGGGGCCGACCGGCGCGATCGGGACGGTTTCGACGTTCCGGCCACGACGCGACGGGCATGGGATTTCTCCGCCGACGGGGTCCGCCGGTCGCTGGACGACAGCCTCCGGCGGCTCGGCCTCGACCGGGTCGACCTCGCGCTGATCCACGACCCGGAGGAGGGCGATCCGGTGGCCGCGCTGGCCGAGGCCTACCCGGCCCTGCACGAGCTGCGGGACTGGGGGGTGGTCGGGGCCATCGGGGTCGGCTCGAAGCGGTGGCAGACCCTCGCCCGCTTCGTCGCGGAAACCGACATTGACGCGGTCATGCTGGCGGGACGCTACACGCTCCTGGAGCAGCCGGCCCTGGCCGAGTTGCTCCCTGCCTGCGCCACCCGGGGGGTGTCGGTGATCAACGTCGGCGTGTTCAACAGTGGTCTGCTGGCCGTCGAGCATCCCGACGCCGAGCAGCACTACGAGTACGGGCAGGCCCCGGACAGGCTGGTGCGCCGCGCCCAGCGGATCGCGGAGGTCTGCCGCCGGCACCGCACCACCCTGCCGGCGGCGGCGCTGGCGTTCTCTGGCGCGCACCCGGCGGTGGCGAGTATCGTGCTCGGCTCCGGGCGGGCGGCGCACCTGCGCCGCAACGCGGAGTTGCTGGCGCTCCCGCCCCCGCCAGGGCTTTGGCAGGATTTGGTCGACCACGAGCTGTTGTCCCCCACCGCACCCACCCCAGGGGTGAATTCATGATCATTGACGCGCATCACCATCTATGGGATCCTTCCCGCCGCGCCTACCCATGGTTGGTCAATCCGGCGATGGCGCCGATCAACCGCGCGTACACCCTGGATGATTTCCGGAGGGCCATCAGCGACCAGGTTCCCGGCGCCCCGCCCCATGACGATCCACCGTGGATCCGCATCCGTCTGGTCCCGGCCCCGGCCGCGATCCGCACGATCCTGGTGCAGACCGTCAGTGACCGGACGGAAACGGTCGAGTTCCTGGCGACCGCCGCCGCAAGCGACGGCCTGGTCGCCGGAGTGATCGGGTGGGTCGATCTGACGGCCGCCGATGTCGCCGACCAGCTCGCCGAGCTGCGGGCCGCCCCCGGCGGGGACCTGCTCGTCGGCGTCCGGCACCAGACGCAGGACGAGCCGGACCCGCAGTGGCTGGCGCGCCCCGAGGTGCGGCGGGGGCTGCGGGCCGTCGGGGACGCCGGGCTGGTCTTCGATCTGCTGGTCCTGGAACACCAGCTCGCCCCGGCTCGGGAGGTGGTCGAGGCCCTGCCGGAGGTCACCTTCGTGCTGGACCACCTGGCCAAGCCGCCCATCGGCACCGGGGCCTGGCAGCCCTGGGCCGAGCGCGTCACCCGGCTCGCCGCGATGCCCAACGTCTCGGCCAAGCTGTCGGGCCTGGTCACCGAGGACCGCTGGGACGACTGGGAAACCGAGCACCTCATTCCGTACACGACGCTGGCCTTCGACGCGTTCGGCGCGGAGCGCATCATGTTCGGCTCGGACTGGCCGGTGTGCACCCTGGCGGCCAGCTACCCGGAGGCCCTGGCCCTGGCCGAGCACTGCTCGGCCCAGCTGAGTCCGGCCGAGCGCCGCGAGTTCTTCTCCGGAACGGCCCGGCGGGTCTACGGCCTGGGGTAGGCCGGCGGGACGCGTCCGCGGCCAATACGGACGCGCCCCAGATCGTGGCCGGTCGTCAGGTCAGTTCGATAGCGGGAAGAACTGCCGGTGCGGTTACGTGGTGCCGACCGGGATCCACACCCGCATGGATCCCGGGGCTCGGTTGCCCCACAGGAAGTAGGGCACCAGGCTCAGGGCGATGCCGGATCGGCCGGCCGGACCGGCGTCGAGGAAGGCCCCGGCCGGCGCGCCGGGTCCGAGAGCCGGGTACAGGTCATCGGCGGACCCGTCGACGACCTGACCAGTGGCGGCCAGCAGGACCGGAATCCCCGCCCCGGGCTCGGGCTCGACCACCCGGATCGGGGCCGAGGCGTCCAGCCGCACGTCCTCCAGCGTCACGCCCGCTGGCAGGTCGGCCTCCTCCAGGCAGAAGACCAGTGGCCCCCGCAGCACCGCGACGCAGCCCCGCACCGCGTCGACCCTGGGGTGCGCCGTCCCCAGCCGGGGCGGCATACCCAGGTCGACCACGACCGAGGCCCCGGCCGGCCAGAGCCGGCGCAGGCGCAGGTAGCCCCGCTCGGCGTGGGCCGGAGCGGGGGCGCCGTCGACGGTGACGGTGACGTCCTCGCACCAGCCCGGCACGCGCAGGGCCAGCGTCCACGGCCGCTCGACCGCCGTATCGGTGACGGTCACCGCGATCCGCCCCTGCCACGGGTAGCCGGTCCGCACGGCCAGCGTCACCGGGTGGCCGTCGACGTCGGCCCGCAGGCTGCCGCTGCCGTACAGGTGGATGTATACCCCGTCGGGGTCGGTGGTGGCGGCATACCCC
>JABDRL010000397.1 GCA_013041765.1 Dactylosporangium sp.
GCCCCACCGGTGGGGCAGGACACCCTCCCGCCCCAGTGCGTACATGTACCGACTTGTCGTGTTGTGGAATGCGATCATGGCGGCGATCAGGGAGGTGACGAACAGGGCCTGGCCGATGGTGGCGGCCATCGCCCCCAGATGCGCATCGGCGAGGTTGAAGATGACCTCGGTACCCTGCTCGCGAGAGACGGCCACGATCCGGTCGGGGCCGACGGCGACGATCATCGCCCAGGAGGCCAGGGTGTAGAGGGCGGCGATCAGCCCGACGGACAGGTAGGTGGCCCGGGGGACGGTCCGGCGGGGATGCCGGCTCTCCTCGCTGAAGACCACGGCCGATTCGAATCCCACCGAGCCGAGTACGGCCAGGACCAGCAGCGCCCCGGCTCCGGAGCCGACCAGGTGGGCCGGCGACAGGGCGGTGAGGCTGACGGTTCCCTCGGCGGGGTGGGTCAGGCTGGCCAGGCTGTAGACCACGATCACCGTGACCTCGGCGACCAGCAGGACCGCCAGGACGCGGCCGTTGACGTCCACCCGCAGCAGTCCGAGACCGGCGGTCAGCGCCCAGGCGGCCAAGGCGATCAGCCACCAGGGTGGGGCCAGGTCGAACCACTGGCGCAGCAACGGGCTGGTGGCCGCGCCGATGGCTCCGTAGAGGCCGACCTGGAGGCTGTTGTAGGCCAGCAGGGCCACCCAGGCCCCGGCCACGCCGACCGGCCGCCCCAACCCGCGTGCCAGGTATGCGTAGAAGGCGCCGCAGTTGCCCACTTTCCTGGCCATAGCGACATAGCCGACGCTGAACAGTCCCAAGAGGACGCCCACGGCGACGAACGCGCTGGGCAGACCCAGCAGGCCCGTCGCCGCGTACGCGGTGGTGACGACACCTGCGGTGACGGTCAGCGGGGTGGCCGCCGACATCACGAAGAACACCACCGACGGCACGCCGAGACGGTTGGCCGCCAGGGTGTCGGAGACCGGACTGAACACTGGTGGTACTGGTGGGGATGTGGGCATCGGGGGTGCCTCCACAATGAGGGGAATCGAAATTTCGGGATCAGGTGGGTGGTCAGGTTCGATACGACAGCACGGCGTCGCCGACGACCGCCGCGGTGATCGCCATGAGCTCGCCGATCTGGCCGGGGGCCGCCGCACACAGCCGCTGGAGGTGCTCGGCCGCCTTCGGCGGCCCATCACGTAGCAGGTGGGCATCCAGGCCGGTCGCGGCGGCCAGGCACAGCAGGAACCCGTCGGCCCAGTAGACCGCCTCGCCCCGGCGCAGGATCTCGGTCAACCGGATCCACGGACCGGCGGCGACCAGCAGATCGGTGGGCACGTAGGTCACCGTCTGGCGCAGCCGGCGACGCCCGGCCACCGGCCGCAGGTGCCCGGCCCGCCACAACCGGCCGGCCACATCGGCGTATCCGCTGGCGCTCAGGAACTCCAGCCAGGTACGTACGTCCGTGTGCTGGGGCTGCGCGATGAGCTGATCGAGGGTGGCGTGCGTGAGCGCGTCGTCGGGTGGGGTGCGATTCAGCGGATAGACGTGCCGCTCTTGGACGAGGATCTTCTTGGAGCCCAGTAGCTCGCCCAGCAGGGCCGTCGCCAGGCCGAGGCTGGTAGCCCGGGGATGCAGTAGCGGCCTGCCCGTCGTGTCGTGGTGGGCCAGGCGAAAGAACTCGTCGGCCAGCGCTGGCACCATGGCCACGACCTCCCTTCAACGGTTACGGGTGGATGGAAGGCTCCGAGACGGGCGGGGTCTGACCGCTCACCCGCCCCGGAGACGTCAACACGGCATGTGCGGCCAGTGCCGGACCGCACGGCCACGCCGCCGTGCAGGCCAGGCACCGGGGACGCCGGATCAATATCGGCGGCCAGCAGAACCCCAGCTCGATCCAGGCACGGTCAGCCTGATGGTCGTGCCACATCCGGCGAACCGTGTGGCGATTCGCGCCGTCGGGACATCAGCGGAGGTCATGGTTATCTGCCTTCCTCGGAAGGTGTGTTGCTGTCGACGACCGCGCAGCACCGGGTCATCTAGTGCCGAGGTGCTCGATAGGCACGTTCCCGGTCTGGCTGTCTGATATTACGTGTGAAAGTACTCCGATTTGGAAATCCGTTGCCAGGCCTATTCCTGTTGTTGAATACTTTGTCGCCAGCCTGAGAAACAGGCGCTACTGGAGACCCGCGCGTGCGCGGAAATCATCGACAATTCTTCGCATAATTTCATCTGCCCGGAGGCCGCAGACCGCGTGCTGTTCGAAACTGAAGAACGATTCCAGGTGGAGTTCCACATCTCTGGGATCTCGCATGATGATGAGACCACCGATAGTCTCGGCAGTGACGAGACGTGCATCGTAGATAGTGAACGTGTTGAGCGGAGTGTCAGGCACTTCAGCGCCAAGTGGGATGACGCCGATCACGATGTTTGGCCGGCGTGACATTGAGGCTACGTGGTCAACCTGTTTGGCCATCGTCGCGGGTGGACAGAGAGCCCAGCGTAGGGCGGCTTCGGTGACCAGGAATACGAATCGTTTTGTCTCGTCATTCAGGATTTTTTGGCGCTCCAGTCGTCGCGAAATGGTTGGCGTTAGGTCCCCGCTGACGTTTCCAAGACTCCGTCTTGCGTACTCCGGGATATGAAGCAACCCTGTGATCATGGCTGGCAGGAAGAAACGAACGATGCCTGCCTCCCGCTCCAACGCCGAGAGGTCTCGTTGCCGGTGGTGCAGGCCCCGCCGTAGCGATGAGCGGACGCTATGGAAGTGGGTATGGGCGAGTCTGGCTAGTCCCAGCAGCTCATCGACGACTTGTGGTGGGGCACCCAGTGCCTTCAGGATTCGGTCAACGTCCAACATGGTTGGGGTGAGGCGACCGTTTTCGATTTTGCTGATCTTGCTTTGGCTCATCGCGACCCGGGCCGCGAGCCTGTTGCCGGAGAGCCCGGATTCCTGGCGCAGCCGTCGCAGCGCCGTCGCCAATTCGAAACGGCGCCCACCCAACTCGCCAGGTTCGAACAACCTATCCCGTCCAGTACTCCTCGAAGCCCACCGCTTCAGCGAGAGCGAGGTCTCGATACCGCAGATACATCTCAGTGTTGGGATTGTCAAGCAGTTCTCTGCCTATCTGCGTGCCATCCGGTCGATACATCATGCGGACAACCCGACATTCGTCGAATATCCAGAAATCCTCGTTCGGCAGGCCAGGGTTCTCCCGACCGGTGAGATCCAGGATGCGGATATCCTCCCCAGCCCGGACGTTGAACACGTATGCCCAATCGAACTCGTATCTGAGATAGGAAGACAGCGGCTTGGTGACGATATGTACCCGCTGAATGCTCCTACCCGTGGCACGAAATCGTGCCACCCGGTCGAGCCACGGATAGTGTGAATCTTTCGGAGGCTTCTTGCCAGCGAGGAATTGTCGGAATTCGTCTTCCTCCTCTGCCACGGCGTAGACCGGCAGCGTTTCCAGTCGAAAGGCCGACCTCTCGTACGCATCGAAGAATTCCCGCCACGCGCTACCGTCCAATAACACTAGCGGCCTCCAACAGGATAGAGCAGGGAATCTCGACCAACGCCTCGTCGAGGGCTGGTGCGACGTTCTCGGCGTCCGTGATCAAGAGCCCTTGGACAACGACGCTTCCGTGATCTGTCGCGTAGACGGTTGGGCAGTCGTCCCTGCCACACACACCGCTGACCTTCGTGAGTTTCATAGTGCCTCCTGCCTGGGCAGACGACGATCCGTAGCCTTCGGATGGTTCGCCGACCCCATGAACTACGCCGATTGCGAGCCATGAGGCCAGCGTACTGATGCCGTTATGAAGAACACAATATTGTGTCAAACCTATTCTCGTCTTGGAATAGTCTTGTCGAACACGAACATGTTCCGGTCACTACTTGCGCACTTCATGCAGGGTGGACAATCATGAACGAGTGGGAACCAGGCAGGGACCTACCCTTCGCGCGCAGTGGCTCGGTCAACAGCTCAAGGAGCTGCGAGAACGGGCGGGATTCACCCTGCGACAGACCGCCGACTTCCTCGAACGTGACCCGTCAACGATCAGCCGGATAGAGTCGGCGGAATACCCCGTCCGCCGAGCCGACCTGATGGCTCTGTTGGACTTCTACCCGGTTTCCGATCGCCAGCGTCGCGACGCGCTCCTTGCTCTGCGTGAGGATATCTGGCGCAAAGGCTGGTGGGACGGGTACGCCGAAGATGTGGACCACCGACTCATCGATTACGTCTGGTTGGAGTCCCGAGCCCGGGCTATCCACACGTTCGACAACACGCTCCTGCCCGGGCTGCTCCAAACCAGGGAATATGCCCGAGAGGCGATTGTCGCGGCTGACTTCGACGCCAGCACGGACCAAATCGAACGCTGGGTCGAGTTGCGGATGGCCAGGCAGGGCATCCTCAACGGTGAGAAGCCCCCACAGCTCCTTTCGGCCATCGATGAAGGTGTCCTACGACGCATCGTCGGCGGGACGAAGATCACCCAAGCGCAGCTTCGCCGTCTTGCCGGGTGCGCCGAACAGCCGAATGTCGAGATCCGGGTTCTGCCGTTCCAGGCCGGCGCCCATACTAGCCCAATCGGCACATTTAGAATCCTGGTGATGCCAGAGCCCTATCCCGATGTCGCCTATGCCGAAACCCTGACCGGAGCCGTCTACGTCGAGTCACCCCACGTCGAGCGACTGGCCCAGGCGTACGCTCGGTTACGGGACGCAGCATTAGGTCCCGATGAATCAATCGAATTGATCTTGGCACTGGCAAAGGAACTCCATTGAGTACTACCGGTACAACTGGCGCATTCGCAAGCGATGAGCTTCCTGACGTCGCATGGCGTACTAGTACCCGGAGCGAGAACGTGGGCGGCAGTTGCGTCGAGGCCGGCCCTCTGCTCGACGGCAGCGGACGTGTCGCGGTCCGTCACAGCCATCATCCGAAGGGCATGGCGATCGTCTACACCCCGCAGGAATGGCGGGCGTTCCTCGATGGCGTCCAGGCCGGAGAGTTCGACTTCAGCTGAGACCGGCCGCCCGAGCCAGGTGTAGGTTCTCACTTTCCGTGGCAGATTCTCAGTCCTGATGGCAGGGGTGCGGCAGATCTGCCACGCCCGCGAGATGCCCGACACAGAATGCCTGGTCAGAGCCGCGCTTCGGCCTCCGGTGGGCCTGCGTCTTGCGGTCGTTTCGCGAGGAACTGCCAAGATCGTGAGACGAACGACGTCCGCAACGACAGAGGTGCAACAACAGACTCGCTGGTCACGCTGAGACGAACTGCCATCAGGTTTGAGAACCTACACCAGGCGCCCCGTTCAGGATCAGCAATAGCTGTGTCCGCCAAGCGCGAGCGATCGGCGGTCTTGGATGATCGGTGGCGTGAAGCCGCAGCTCGAGGGTTATGTCCGATATGCGGTGTAAGTGGCAGCTAGCATAGGTTCTTCTAGAAAACTGCCAAGTCGTCCTGAAGGGTCCCACTCCCGTGTCCAGTCGAGTATCCCCGACCGAGCAGATCCACGCCGAGATCGACGCGCTGTTCACCTCCGGCCGTGACCTCGTCGAGGTCCTAGAGAGCGTTGCCCGTCTCGGCGCCCGCCTGATCATGCAGCACGCCCGCGAAGCCGAGGTCGAGGCGTTTCTCGGCCGCGCGCGCTACCGGCGGCGTGCCGAGAAGCCCGAGGCGAGGGTCGGCTCGCGCAACGAGTTCTGCCCGCTTTCTCGACTGGGCCGGACGCGATTTCGCCACAGCCGGGTTCACCGCCACGATCCTGGCCTGTGACGGCGCCACCGCGTTCGATGTCTTCGACAGGCAGTTGCCGCAGCTGACTACGGCTCCGAACCTGGTGACGATCACTATGGGCGGCAACGACCTGCTCGGCCGCTACGGCGACGACACCACGGCTGCGGCAACCGTCAGCCGTTCTCAGATCGTCGGCGACGGCACCCGGCCGTGATATTCACGACCGGGGGCGGCGAGGTGCCAGGTGTCCCCAGTGGCTTCGGAGCGACTAGTCGATCCCGAGTAGGGCCAGGATGGGTAGCGTTGGTACCAGGTACCGGCGTCCGATGCGGAGTACCCGAACGGGGAATTCACCGTTCTTGGCCAACTCGTAGGACTTGGACCGGCCAATGCCCAGAATGGCACCGGCGGTGGCGACGTTGACGGTGGTGCCCAAGCCGCGAATCTCGTCGATCGTCCAAACCCGGGCCGGGGCGTGCTCGGCGGACCGCGCTGTGATGGCGGTGGTTGTCATGTTCGGTCCCCTCCGACATGGCCGGCTGTGCGCCGGCATCGGTGAGTGCTAGCTCGACGGTGCCGGGCGGGGGCTGGTGCGGACGCGACGGTTATGGCCCCTGGTGTGAGGGGCGCGGGAGCGCTAACGGTGGTGTGCGCTTGACCATCCGGGGTCGCGTCGCGGGACGTGTCCGGCGGGACATCCGGACGCTGGGAGGTTCCGGTGAGAAGGAACCGGGTCGTTGTTCCCGCTGTCGGGACCCGGGAGGCGGGACAAGCGGGCCCCTCGCTCAGTTGGCTCTGAGACATCGTCCCGTCCCGAACACGTGGGGCTCGTTCTGTCCGCTCACCGGGACACCCAAGCAGGTCGACCGGTCAGCGCTGCGGGACTCGTCGGACAATCGGCGGAGTACCTTGCGTCCGTAGTCGCGGGTACCGAAGTGGCGGTCGAGGTCCGCGCCGGTGACGGGAACGCCTTCGGCCAGGCGTTCCCGGGCGTAGCTCAGCATCCGGCCACCTACGGCGCCTTGACGGTTGTCTTCGGGATCGCGGTCGGTCTCGGGGACCCCGCCGTTGGGTTCGTCATGAGCGCCCCGCTCCTCGTCGAGGTGGTCTGCCAGCGCGGTGGCCCGGGACACGAGGCCCGGCTTGGCGTCTCGGATGGCGGCGTCCCGCTGGTCTGCGGCCGCGTTCTCGTCGTCCCGCTGGCCTTGGCTTTCCCGCTGGTCGATATCGGGAACTTCGGGTCGCGGGACGGGACGTCCGGCGCGGACGGCCCTGCGGGCGGCTCGCGTGGACCCGTACATGCCCACCGCGTCTACGGCGGCCCGCCAGGCCAGATCCGTGGTGGGGTATCCGTCGCGCAGGGTCAGCAGCCAGGCCAGGCGGGTGAGCGGGTTGAACCAGATCCAGCGGGCCAGGCCGAAGCGGGGCCGGGCGGCGGGGAGCTTGCCGTCGGCGCGCAGGGCGGTGCGGTGGCGGTAGGTCGACAGCAACTCCCAGAGCACCACGCCGGTGATGGACATCAGACCATAGGAGACGGCTTCGCCGGTGGGCGCGAAGTGGGGGTCGGCCGCGTGCCAGTAGTTCATGACCGCCGCGCCGGTGGCGAAGCCCCAGGTGGCCACACGGAACAGCAGAGCGTGGTCGCCCGCGGCTCTGGACAGCCAGTCCAGCCTGGCTACGTATGCGGTGGACAGTTCGAACCCGGCGGCGAAGACGATCGCGGCCGGCAACGGCCAGCCCATGATGGTCATGGCGAAGCGCATCTGTCCCACCCACGCCACGGCCATGGGGAACAGGATCGGTAGGACGAACAACGCCCGCTCTGCCCATCGAGGAGCGGCGGCGCGAAGTCTGGTGCGGGCGGCGGCGCGACGGACACGCCGCAGTTCCACGCGGGTTCGCTGCTCGGCCGTGTTGGCTTCGCGTTCCCTGCGGGCCGCGGCCCGCCGCTCCTCGCGCAGTTCCAACTCCAGGCGGGCAGCGCGGGCCCGCCGTTCGATTTCGGCGTCGGCGCTGAGCCGTTGCTGCTCGGCGCGGGAGGCGTGTCGGATCGTACGGAGATCGCCGATGGGAACACCGCTGGCGAGCGTCGGCAGTGGCGTCGAGCCGGGAAGATCGGTGTCGACGGGACAGGTCGTACGGTTGGTCATGGGTCGGACCTCCAGCGTCCGATCGAGGCCTCGGAACGGTGGGCGCAGCGCCGGTTCGAGGCCGTCTTTGGGGTGGGTGCTGGCCTGGGCAGGCACGGTTGTGGTCCGGTGGCCGTAACGCTGCCGCCAACGCCTTGTGGCCTGGTCGTCTGGTGAAACAGGACGAATTCATGGTCGTGGTCTGGCGTTGGCGGACCCGCTACGGGCGGTGGGACATGCCGGCCACGGAGACGGCCGCTGACGTTGGCTTGCTGCGGTCGCTTGTGATGGCCATGGGGTATCATTATAGCCTTTTGGGGTGGTGTGGCAACCCGGCCCATGGTCCTCCCGGGTTCGAAGAGATGAGCTGCGGTGAGGATGTCTCCAACTCCCCGGCATGGCCGCGTGGGGAACGCCCACAGCCTGCTGGTTCTGCTGCTGTCCTGGGCTTCGGTACAGTGGCGTGGCCCGGCACGGGTCTCCCCGCGTCGGGAAGGCCCAGCGGTGGCCGGGACTTGTGCCGGTATTCGGCGGCGGGTATCTGGCTTCGACCATCACGCCAGCCGTTGCTGAGGAGCCCGTGGAGATCTGGGTCGTTGGAGGACGCAACGCCACCAACCGAGCTGGTGCTGGCGAGTACCTGCGACTGGCGCCGGCCACCATCAATGAGTACGCCTCACCCTTCGGCCGGCGTACCTATGGGTTCCCCGAACCGTTGACCGGGTCCACCGCAGGGTGCGACGTGTTCGCGCTCGATGACCTGGACGCGTTCGCCGCTTCCCGCACCGCGGCCAGGGCCACACCGCCCCCACCGGTCGGCGACGCCGACGACCTGATCGGGGTCGCCGAGTTCGCAGCTCTGACCGGCACGAGGCGGGACACCTTCAAGCGGTACGTCGAGGACTCGGTGAGTGCCTGGAACCGCAGAGAGGACGGCTACCTGCCGCGACCGGACGACGCCGAGCCTGGCCCGGTTCGCGGCACCATCTACCGATGGCGGCGGAGCACGGCGGTGGCCTGGGGCTTCCCCACCGAGCGACGTACCGGTGGGCGCAAACCCGGACACAGGCCCCAGATCGACGACCTGTGCCACGTCCTCGACGAGGCCGACCCGGGGGAGCGCCCCACGGTGCGGCAACTCGCCGCGGCCCTGACCGATCGACTCGGCACCGACGTCAGCTCGCAGACCGTCCGACGCCTGCTACGCCGAGCCCGGGAAACCGGCGTTGTGGAATAGGTCATCGGCGTGCTGTGCGCCGCCGAGGACAGTGCGGCCCAAGGCGCTGGTTTTTCGTGTCGCGTCCGAACGAAGGTTGTGGATGGTCAAGAGCTTGATCAGGCATCCACAAGGTAAACCAGACGGCGGCGCGTCAGAGCGTCCGGAAACACCTTGTGGATTCCTGGCGCACCGAGGTTCCCATCCCTTGGCCGCAGCTACGCAGTGCTGATCCCGCTATCGGGAGTTACCGGACCCACCGGACGGAGGACTCTCGGCTTCGATGGCCTCGACGAGTTCACATTCGTCCACCCACCGGGCGAGCAGGCTCAGCGCCGAAAGCCGCTCAAGAGCGTCCTGCTCGCCGAACTCGCCAACACCGTGCGCTGCGGAGTTGCGGATGGTCATCTGGACGCCGGGGGCAAACTGACGCAGTCCGTCGGTCATCGTGGTGACGTCTCGATCGGTCGGATTCCCGGGCCACCGCAGCCTCGGTTTCCCAGGTTGCGGATCCTTGCTGGAAAACGCCTCCTGCCACAACGCGGTCTCGGCGATGTCGTTTCGTCTGGTCCGGTTCTTGACCATGAGGACGACCGCCTCGGCGGAGGCTGTCACCGCCTGGCGAAAGTGCCCGTCACGCCAGAGACGCCCTGCCGCACTCCACACAGCTGGATGCATGGCTTCAGCGCCCACACTGGGCGGACGCTCCGCTTCGGCTTGCATGATCAGGCCTTCGAGACGACCGGCTGCGTGATCATATGCATCGAGGATGTTGGCCGGCTCCAGGACAGGTTTTGGCTGGGCGATCGTCGCCCAGTTCCGGATTGGGTCCACCGTCCCTATGCCCTGGACAGTGAGCGCAAGATCGGTCAACGGCGTCGCGCTGACTGCCAGTCCGGCAGCCCTGCCCACTCGCGTCCGCCGGCGCTCAAGCTCTTCCGGGTCAGTGCCATCGCGCACGAGCACGGCAGGGGCGATCCCGCGTGCCACGCCGCCAAGCCGGCCCGGCTCCCCGTTGAGTACGTGCAGCCCAAGGAAGGCCGTCAGGGCATCACGGAAGTCTGCGACCGCTTGGGCGACGGATCTCAAGTACTCGGGATTCTTTCGGGCCTCCATTCTTGAGATCATTTCACCCAACTGTCGAACCTGGTCGGTGGGGTTGCGGCCTGGGCGCCGAGGTAGTCGTGGCGTCGAGGTGGTCGGGCGGGGCTGGGAACGGCTGCAGGTACGCGGCGATGATCGGTTCGTTGGTGTCGGCGTGGGTGGTCCGTTGGGCGGCGACGTCGCGAGATCTCCGAGGGCCGGCGCTGGCCGCGACGGTGCTGGTGAACAGGTCCATGCGGATGGGCCAGTCACGGGCCACGACCAGGCTGACGTGGCGGCGGTAGAGGATGGTGCGGCCGTTGCGGTGGTTGCGGGCGAGCAGGCGGCGTTGCGGCAAGCCAATACGCAGGAGGAATGGCTTATTGGAACTAGGTGCAGTAGCATCTAGGTCGTGGCAGACGACTTCCAACGGATCACACCCCAACTGCTCGCCGTCCTGACGGCCCTTCTCGATGCGCCGGACTACGAAACCCACGGCTGGCCGCTCATGAAGGCCACCGGACTCGGCGGCCCGTCGGTGTATCGGATCCTCGAACGGTGCGAGGACGCCGGACTCGTGTCCTCGCGATGGGAGGAGGACGCCCAACCGGGCAAGCCACGCCGCCGGCTATACAGGCTGAGCCCTGATGGTGCAGCGCGAGCGCGGGCACTACTGGCCGAGCGTCGACAGGCGCGCATCCCCGGCCGGCTCCGCGCAGCGGGTGGCATCGCGTGAACCTCGGAGAATTCCTGGAGGGCGTGATCGGTGGCCTCGTTGCGACCGAGGCGTTCGGCTGGACTGGCCGCTTGGCCCAGAAGATCATCCCGGCCGCCGTGCGGCTCTGGACCACGGATACAGCACGTCGGGAGATCTACCGAGAAGCATGGAGCCGGGACGTCGACGATTGCCCGGGGAACATCTGGCGGCTCATCCTTGCCGCAAAGTTCCTGAGTGTGGGCCTCGGCCGATGGGCGGCCCGACAGGCCGTATCGACCACGCGGCGGGCGCAGCGCCGCAGTCCGGCACGGATGGGCACGTCCGAGATCCTGTCCATGTTCGTGAAACGGCCGTCGGTGCCGAAGAACTTCCCTGCCTTCATGAAGAAGGTGTACGGCGTGAAGGTGCGCCCGGCTGGCCGGCTGACACACGGCGAAGAGGCGTACCAGACCAAGGACGGAGATCTGGTCACCGCCAGCCAGCAGGGCGCCTGCGGCACGTCGTACTGGCAGGTCTTCCGATACCCGAGGCAGCTCGGGCAAGAACCCGTCGAGCTCATTCGTCTGGGGACTTCGAACGAAACAGGCCGGTTCCACTCCCTCCTATGCAACCCATGGGGCCAGACAAGCCTCGCCCAGCGTGATGAATGATCCGCCTTGCTGTCGATGAGTCGACGTCACTGCCCGATGTTCTGCGTGGCGGTCACGGTGTCGAGGTAGTCCAACGGGGCGGCGAGGGGCCGAAGGTACTCGATGTTGACGAACTCGCCAGTGTCCGCGGACGTCGGGGACCGGGCCGCGTCAGCGCCGAAGGTGTTGGCGCTGGCGGCGACGGTGTCGGTGAACAGATCCATGCGGGTGGACCAGTTTCGGACCAGGACTGGGCCGATGTGGCGGTGGTAGAGGATGACGCGGCCTCCGCGGTGGTTTCGGGCGAACCAGGTGGCGCTGCGGCGGTTGCGGTCGATGCTCTGCTGGTTGGCCTTGGGTATGGCGCTGCTGCCGAAGCTGCGCGCGGTGCGGTAGGTGGTTTTCGGTGGGCTGGGCGGGTGCCAGCAGTCCTCGTCGATCCAGTGCGCGATCGGGTCCTCGGCGATGTGGGGCCGGTAGTCGGGTTCGCCGAGGCGGCGGCCGATCTCGGCGGCGAACCGGCGCTGCTCTTGGGGGGGCGCCGGCTGCGAGGCGTCGCCAGCGCAGCAACCCGATCAGGGCGGCGGTCTTCACGGCTTCGGGGTAGACGGCTGCGAACAGTCGGGAGGTGCTGAACGTGTCCTGTTCTTCTCCGGACGGGATGAGGGCGCCGACGCGTTCGTGCCAGGTCAGCCGGGCGTCGTCGGGGTCGTGGGCGGGCTGGTCCCAGCGGTGGCCGCAGACGAGGAAGCCGGTGAGGACGGCGTCGTAGGTGGCGGCCGGGCCGAGGCGGTGCAGCAGCCGCAGGTGCGCGCGTTGCGCGGCGACGATCTCGGGCAGTGTGTCGAGCGACGGGTAGGGCAGGTCGAGCAGGTCGGGCGGGCCGATCCAGATGCGGTGCCGGGTGCAGACGTAGCGGTGGTGCGGGAACAGTTGCCGGACTGGGCCGCCAGGGTGGCGGGCGGTGCAGCGGGGACATCCGTGCTGGGGTTCGTGGCGGAAGGCGAGCCAGTCGGGTTCGGGATGGCGGATCTCGATGAGGGCGCGAGCCAGCAGGGTCTCAGGGATGCCGGTGACGGCGGAGAGCCGGTCGCCGGCGATCACCATAGTGGTGCTGGCCGGTTGGCGGGGGCGGCTGACCTGCCGCCAGAGCTCGGGGAACGGGATGCCGTGCAGGTTGGCGAGCCGGGCGACGTAGGAGGCGGCGGTTTCGTGGTGGGCGGGCGCGACCGCGATCGGCAGGCGGGCGTGCATCAGGCCGTCGCGGCGGCGGTCTTGGCGTTCCGGCGTTTGCGCTGGCGGGGCGGGGTGGGCCGGGCGGCTTTCTCGGCGGCGAAGTCGACGGGGACCAGGTCGAGCAGTTCGCGGGTGATCTGTTCGGTGCCGTCCTCGATGGCCAGGATCGCCGCGCCGCGGACGAGCTGGGACAGGCTGCCGATCATGCCGGAGCTGCGGCGGTAGAGGTATTCGTCCAGCGCGGCCAGGGCTCCGGGACTGTGCTGGTGCAGCCGGAGCATGGCTTCGAGGGTGGCGATCAGAGACCGCCATGCGGTGCGCTGTTCAGTGGTGCCGTAGGCGAACGGGGTGGACGCGATCAGGGTGAACCGGCCGGCGATCTGCCGTCCCCGGACCCCGGCGAACAACCCTTCGTCTTCGACGTCGATGCCCGAGTAAACAAACGTGGCCGGCAGCCGCTCGGCGAAGTATTTGAGCTGGTCAGACACCTCGGCACCGGCCCGGGTGGCCAGATTCAGGTTATGAATCTCGTCGACCAGCACCAGCTCGACGCCGGTGTTGGCGGCGGTGGCGCAGACCGCGTTGACGATGTCGGGCATGTTGGCCCGGGTGGAGAACTCCAGGCCGTAGAAGCGGGCGAACTCGACGGCGAGCATCTTCGCGGTCGCGGCCGGTGGGACGGTGACGTAGGCGACCGGGAGCCGGTGCCGGCTGTCGGGGTGGCGGCGGCGCACGGCGCGTTCGTGGGTGCGGCCGAGCTGCATCAGCGCGGTGGTCTTGCCGGTGCCCGACGCGCCGGACAGGATCAGGCCGCGCCGGGCGGAGACCTGCCGCCGGTTGAGCTGGACCAGCAGCCGGCCGGTGCCGAGCAGTTGCCGGATGGTCGGGGTGTGCACCAGGGGCAGTTCGGCGTGGTAGTCGCGACGGGCTTCGTCGTGCGCGGCCCGCTGCCGACGATCGAGCGCGACGAGCTGCTCGGCGGTGAGCATGGTAGGCGGTTCGGGCTGGTAGTCGACGAACCGACGCCAGCCTTCCTTGGTCGTCGGCGGGTCCTCCGGCGTGATCACATCGTCGGGAACGGCGTTCATATCCACCTTTCTGCTTCGGCGTCGGCGTCGAAGATCCCGAACGGGATGACCTCCGCGTCCGGCTCGGTCACCTCCTCGGCGACCGGTCCGGGGTCGGGCTCGGGCAGCGGTGGCCGGTGGGCGGCCTGGCCGGCCCGGGTGCGGGCGGTGATCCGGGCGCCGGCCCTGTCCGGTCCGTGTTCGGCGCGGGTGAGCAGGTCGTCGAGAACCCGGGCGATCTCGGCCTCGGTCGCTCCGTTGCCGGCCAGGCGGCGAGCGTGGCGCCAGGTGAAGTCGGCGAACGGCGCGGACACCATCGGCAGGTAGATCCACGGGACGGTGATCCAGCCGTCCCGTGTGCGCAGGTGGACCTGCGAGACGTCGTATGGATCGACGTGCACCTCCCAGCGGTTGCCTTTGGCGACGATCCCGGAGCGGTCGTTGCGGTAGGGGCCGAGCGCGACATCGTTGTAGGTGCGGTTGTTGATGGTGATGCCCTCGTCGGTGATCCGCCGCCACTCCACGGGCAGCAGTTCCAGGTAGTCCTCGCCGGACAGGATCAGCGGCAGGTAGCCGGCCACGGCGACCAACGCGGCGTACTTCTCGTTCGGCGTCAGGACCCGCCGAGGCTGATACGGATCCCGCAAATCGTCGTGGGGCCGGTGCTGCCAGCAGATCAGCCATTCGTCGAGCAGGTCCTGCAACTCGCCGATGGTCCACTCCCCGGTGACGTCACGGCCGCGCATGGTCGGGTTCCCGCCGGTGTAGCCGGCGACATGCTGCGCGAACAGCGTTTTTACTGAGGCGTTGGTGGCCTCGACGACACCCTTGTCCGTCGGGGTTCCCGGCCGGCAAGCTTGCACCGAGATGCCGAGCCGGTCGCAGGCCCGGATGAAGGTCTCCGACACGAACACCCGGCCGTGGTCGATGACAATCTGGTCCGGGACGATCACCGGCCGCGCCGCTGCCTCCCGCATCCGGGTGTCGATGTCGACCAGCCGCGCATGAGGCATCCGGGACGCGGACAGCCGCAGCGCGTTCGCCCAGCCCGGCCTCATCGGCTCCGGAACCAGCATCTTGGCCAGCAGCAACGCGGCATCGACGGCCTTGGTGCCGACCGGCCGCAGCACCCCGGCGCAGATCGTGCGCGTGGCGACATCGACCGCCAAGGTCATATCCGCGCGGACCGGGAGACCGTCGTCGAGGATCACCATCACGTCGATCGGGGTGGAGTCGATCTGGACCTGCTCACCCGGCCGAGACGCGAACGTCGGCGTGAACAGCCCGGCCGGCCGGTTGGCCATCTGCCGGCGGGTGACCGCGGAGCCGAAGGTGTGCCTTCCCTGCGACAGCCGGTCCACCAGCTCGTAGAACGCGGTCCGGCCTGGTAGCGGCACCACCCCCGGCCCGTGGATCTGCTCGACCCGCTTGACCACCCGGCGGATCAACCGCGACCGGGTGCCGGTCGACGCGTCCGTCTGCTCAGCGATGATCTCCCGGACCGCCTCGACCAGCCGGGCGTCGGCGCGGCCGGTCATCTCCCAGGGCCGCACCGCCCGCTGGTCGACCAGCCCCCATAACCCCTGGGCGGCGTAGCGCAGCCGCCGGTTCTCCACCGTGCGGTAGCTGACGCCCAGCTCAGCGCCTTTCGTCCGCTGCCGCTCGGCCAGGCTGTGCCGTGCCGGGTCGTACTCCGGTTTCGGTATGGCGTCCGGTGGAGGGTGCGGCTCGAGCCCGGTCTCGACCTCCACGATGTGGCATTCCCACTGCTTGGCCGCGGCGAGCACGTCGGCGGGCAGCGCGTCGAGCAACCCGAACGGCTCCACCTGCGGTGCCGGGCCAGCGCCGACGAGCGTGAAGTCGGGCGACGCCATCAGGTGCCCGGCCAGCACCACCTGATCGGCGCCGACCTCCTCCGAGCGCAGCCGCACCGACGTGCCCGCCAGCCCGGCCACCTGATACTCCCGGCCGTCGAAGTGCACCCTGTCGCCGGGGCGCAACACCATCCGCAGCGTCATCCGGCCACCGCCGTGGTGACCACGGTGTCCGGGTGCAGCGGCACTGACAGATCGGTGCGCAGGCAGTGGCGCCAGAGCAGGTGGAACAGCACGGGAAGCACCGCGATCGGGTCTCCGACTCTCTCGGCGCCGGCCAGGAGTCCCGCAGGCTCCGCGAACACCTGCCGCAGCGTGTCCGCCACCGCCGGCAGATCGTGACGCGGGTGGCGGCAGCCGGCCAGCCAGCGCACGTTACGCACGAGGATCGCATCGACAGCGCCGACTACCTGGTAGTCCCAGCCGAACTGCTCGCAGGCCGTCCGGGTCCGGGCGAACTTCACCGCGTCCGCCGATCTGATCCGCTCGATCGGGCGGCAATCGACCACCCTGGCCCCACCGTCGGCGAGCCGGGCGAAGTAGTCCGGGGCGTGTGAGCGAACCTTGCCCTGCTCGTTCGCCCAGAACAGCCAAAACGGCTGAGAGGCCACCGCGACCACAGCCGGGTCGAAGTCCAGCAGCATCAGATGACCGCGTTCCAGCCACGACTCGTAGCCGACGTGGCCACCCATCGTTGCTGTCCACCAACGCCCCGGATGGTGTTTCTGACCCTTGTACTGCGGAAACCGTCGTGCCGGGCGGCACAACTCGAACCGCACCGGCCACGCGTCGGCCCACCGGACACGACGCTCGACACCGTCCAGATCGACGTAGCCGACTTCGAACCCCTCCAGCGGGTCACCGCCCGCGCCACCCGGCACCGGCCGCAGCGCCGCCTCACCCATGCCCGACCTCGGCCGGTGTCCGGATGCCTGGGTGCAACCCGAGGCGTTGCTCGATTCCGCGGGCCGCACTCTGGCAGCGGCGGTAGTCGTTACGGGGCCAGACGGTGCGTCCGTCCTGGCGTACCAGCGTGGCGACCAGGTGCACATGGTCGTCGCCGTGCCGCACCGCCACCCACCGCACCGCCGCCAGATCCCCGGCCGCGGCCAACCCGACATCATCAAGGAACACGGCCGCGACCTGCGCCCACTGCACGTCGGACAGCACCGGATCGTCCTGGTGATTGTGCACCGAACAATGCCACACCGGCCTGGCCGGCGGATTGACCCCAGCGGCGACCGGCTGCTCCAACAGCCCAGCCAACCGACCCACCCCGCCCCGGGCCGACGCCGCAGGCAACCCGGCCACCCCGCCGACCGCAGCCGCTGCCCACGCCGCGACCAACCGCTGATTCCGATGCTCGCCGTCGTCACCCGGCCCGAACAGATACCGCAACACGTCACGCACATCCACGCTGCGCGGCCGGACTCGCGGGATCACGCCGCGGCCCGCCGCAGACGCCCATGCAGCCGCTCCACCGCCGCGTCCAACCGAGCCACCGCCGCAACGCACGCCGCAACGTCGTACCCAGCCACTCCACCCTGCACAGCCGCGAACACGTCGGCGGCGCACACCAGTGCCGTACGGGCAGCGAACAGATCCCGCTGCACCCGCGCCAGCTCAGCCCGGCTCGCACCGGTACCCGCCGTCTCGACACCGGCGCGGGCAGCAGCGAGCACGATCTCCCCGGTATAGCCGGTTGGCGTCAACCCCGCCCGCGCCGCAGCCGCCGCTACATCCCGCAGCTCCTCGGCAGTCAGACGAACCTTCACGTTGCAGGACCGCCCTCTCGGCACCCGCGCCCGGTTGCGGGCCGGCGTCGCTACCAGCCCACCTCGGCGATCGACAGCCATGCCCAAATTCTGTGCCGTCGTCGACGCCCTTGTCGTTCACTCCACAAGGTGAATCCGGACTCCACAAGATCATCCACAAAGTAGGTCCGGACTCCACAAGGCCCGCGCGGAAGCGACATTTCGCTTCCCACCTTGCGCCAACCGGCTGGCCCGAGCGGGGGAGCAAGCTATAGCTCCTGTTCCAGGAGCGTGCGACCGGGCGCGGTCGGCAATGGTCAAAGGCAACGAACCCGTCGCCGACGAGACGCCGACGTCGACGATCGCCAACGCTTCCGGCAACGTGAGCCGATCACGCTGATCTGTGTGGCGGACCAGACGACACCGACACCAGAGGCGGGAGCGCGGCAGCGCGGCCGGGACCGTCGTCATCTCTACCCTGGCCGCCGAGCGCGCATCGCGCCGACATTCACCGAGACCGAGCGGGCAGGCATTGTCAGCGCCGCGGCGGCTGTGGGACTGACCCCGACCGGATTCTGCGCCGAGGCCGCTCTCGCCGCAGCGCATGGCATCCGGTCGACGGCGCTGGATCCGGAGAGGGAGACCCTGGCCGAGGTACAGACGCGGCTGTTCGCTGCGGTGGTCGCGGTCAACCGGATCGGTACGAACCTCAACCAGGCGGTCGCGGCATTTCACGTCACCGGACAGCCACCACCATGGTTAGAGCGTGCGGTCTCGTTATGTGAGCGGCGGATGCGGCGACTGGACGAGACCGTGGCCTCGCTTCACGACCGACTGCCGTGATTCCCAACATCGCCCCTCGTGGCACGCGGGTCGGTGGGCTGCTGCGCTACCTGTACGGGGCTGGCAAGCGGGAGGAACATGTCAACCCGCACCTGGTCACGGCCTGGGACGGTGCCCGACCACTGTCGGTATTGGAGCCAGCGATCGGCGTGGGCGGCAAGCGTGATGTCCGTAACCTCGCCACTCTGCTGCAACAGCCGGTGCGCGCCGGTCGGAACCCGCCAGCGAATCCGGTGTGGCACTGTTCGCTTCGCCTCCACCCCACCGACCGGGTCCTGACCGACCAGCAATGGGCGCACATCGCCCAGGAAATCATGGCCGCCACCGGGCTGGCGCCGTACGGCGACGGTCGGGCGGTGCGGTGGGTGGCCGTGCGCCACGGCGCCGACCATATCCACCTGGTGGCGACGCTGGTGCGCCAGGACCGGCGGACGGTGTGGGGCCGCAACGACCGGTGGCGCGTCCAGGCCGCCTGCCGCGACCTGGAAGAACGCTACGGGTTGTACCGGGTCGGCCCGACCGACCGCACAGCCCACAAGCGACCGCATCACATCGAGGTCCACAAGGCACGAAGGATCGGGCAGCGTGAGCCCGCCCGGAACCGGTTGCGCCGCGAGGTCCGCTACGCCGCGGCGGTCTCCGCATCGGCCCAGGAGTTCTTCGCCCTGTTGGCGGCTGCGGGCGTCCAGGTGCGGCTGCGCCACAGCACCGTCAACCCCGAACAGATCACCGGCTACGCGGTCGCCGTCGATGGTCACACCACCGCCGCAGGACGACCGGTGTGGTACGGCGGTGGACGCCTGGCCCCGGACCTGACCCTGCCACAGTTGCGCACCCGATGGTGTGCCGTTGACGCCGACGGCCCAGTGACGACGCCGGAGGGGGACGCCCGCCGGTGGGAGCAGGCCGCCGCATGGGTGCGCGCCGCCACCGACGACATTCGCCGGCTGAGGCATACCGATCCGGCCGCCGCCAGCGCCGCGGCGC
>JABDRL010000207.1 GCA_013041765.1 Dactylosporangium sp.
GTCGACCGCCGCCCCGAGGCCAACCGGCCGGTCCCAGCCGCTGCCGGCGAGCCGTCCGCCCAGCGGCGCCGCATCCCAGTCCACCCGAAGCAGGATGCGGGCGATCAGCAGACCGATGAGCACCCCCGCGAGCCCGTCGGACAGCCAGTGGTACCCGAGGTAGGTGGTGGTTCCGGCAACCAGCACCACGGGGACGGTCCGCAGCACCGTCCACAGCCAGCGGGGCAGCCAACCGCCCAGCAGGATTGCCAGGGCGGTGTACCAGACCACGGCGTTCACCACGTGTCCGGAGGGGTACGACATGCCAGCGACGCTGGACAGTAGCCACTCGGGATGCTCCAGCGTCGCCTCGTGCGGAGCCGCCCGATCGCTGATCAGCTTGACCGGTCCAACGAAAAGATAAATCATCACATATGACACAACAAACACGAGAAGCGGCCGAACGGATCGATACCGGAACGTACGCCAGCTAGCCAGGACCAGCGTCAGCAGCGCGAGCGGTGAGCCCTGCCCGACGACGTTCAGCACTCGGGCAAGCCAGTACCCGGCGGTCGGCCGGTGCGCGTCGCACCAGTTCGCGACCATCACGTCCAGGCTGAGCAACGGCGTCTTGGCCGCGAGCGCGACGGTCACCGTGATCAGACCACAAACCAGCGCGACATCGAGCGGCCACCCTCCCGGCATCCGACGACACGGCGACTGACGGGCCACGCGCACAGTGACGCTCCTTCGCTGTTCCCTGGTGGGAACATCCTGCCTTCCGCCCGGGACCGGGGCCGGGCCGGGGCCGGGCCGGGGCTGGGCTCTGGCCAGCGAGCGGATCGCCGGTCCGCGACGGTCGTCAGATCGACATCGCGCTGTCCGGACACCGGTTCCCTTTCGGGGGGACATACGTCATTACTAGCTCGTTTCACCGTTAAAGGGTTGCGCGGATACGGCTACTCCACGGTGAGGACTGAACAAGATCATGATTTCCAAGGGCTCGGTTGGCGGACTACCACTCGGGAACGGCATCCCTTGGGAGAGTTCGCCGTTGCTCGCGGCGAGTGCGGCCCTGCCGGAGATGCCGTGGCGAGCGGCGGGGGGCGAGGCCCATCCCATGGCCACGGGCCAGGGTTGGAAACCGGCCCAGGCCTTGGACTCTCCGCTCATCTTCGAGCAACTGGTGCGGGAGACCGCCGACGGGGACGCCCCCTCACGGCCGCGCCCAGCGGACGCGGAGCAGGATTGGACGCAGGCGCCGACCCAGGAACTGCCGGGCCTCGTCGTTCAGGCACGCCCCCGGTGCGTACCGGCTCAGCCGGCCTCGGCCGCCGGCTCCCCCGAATCCCTCGCGAGGGTTGGCAGCGCTGGGGGGCGGTGAAGCACCAGCAGGCAGGTATCGTCTTCCAACGGGGCCGAGGTAATCATGGATTTCACGATGGCCTGAACGATTCCCTGCGCACCGGCAGGCTCCGGCACCGCGCTGACGATCGCACCGAGGCGAGTGGCCAGGGCCGCCGCGTCCTGGCCTCGGCGCTCGACCAGCCCGTCGGTGTACAGCACCAGGGCGTCACCCGGACCGAGCCGAACCGTCGTTTCGGGATACGGACCATCGACGACCTTCACCCCCAACGCGATCCCGCGGGGCTCGACCAGCGTGCTGGTCTGCTGCCCCGTGCGGAGCAGGGGATGGGGATGGCCGGCCCGGGCCAGCGTCAGATCGTGGGCGACCGGGTTGTACACCGCGAACACGGCCGTCACAAGGTCAACTTCTGGCAGTGCCATCAGCAGCTTGTTCGCGCGGCTCAGCACCCGCCCGGGATCCGGGCCATCGACCGCGTACGCTCTGATCGCGTTGCGCACGTGGGCCATCACCGTCGCGGCACGAAGATCATGGCCGGCCACGTCTCCGACCACGAGTGCCAGCCGTCCGTCTGGCAGGGCAAAGGCGTCGTACCAGTCACCCCCCATGTTGGCGACGGGCTCCATCGGGTAGTAGGCGACGGCTATCTCGGCACCGGGCACGCTCGGCAGCACGTCGGGCAGGATCGCCTGGCGCACCAGGCTCAAGGCGGCTTGCCCGGCTTCCGCCTGGGCCCGGGCGGCCGTGGCCTCGCGCACCGCCGCCCGATGCGCGGCGTCCCTTTCCAACCGTTCGGCTGCCTCCTCCGTCACGTCCCGGACGGTGCCCCAGAGCCGCGGTGGGCCTCCGTCCGTGTCCTCCACGACCTCACCGGTGCAGACGACGTGCAGCAGATGCCCGGCCGCGTGCATCATCCTGAGCGCAATCTTGTATGGCGTTCCAGCCCCGACAAGACATTCGTAGGATTCAATTGCCAAACCATGATCGTCCGGATGGACAAACGCCCCGAAGGTGGCCCCCGCCAGCGTTGCCTCATCGACGCCCAGCATCTCGTGCAACTGCCTCGACCAGAGCCGATCGCCTGTCGCGAGATTGACCTCCCATGAGCCCAGCCGGGCGATCCGCTGTTCCGCCTCGTGCCGATGCGTCGCACCGAGCAGCGCCCCGGGCATGCCGGCCGGCGCCTCCAATTCCACAACATCCACGTACTTCGATACAGTGATGCAGGTCATGGAGATCCCAAGCACCGTCCCGTCGGCGTCCCGCACCGGATACTGGCTGGCGGTCACGTTCTTGACCTGGCCACGAGTACGCACGCTCCCGGCGACACCGACCCGGGCGATGCCGGTTGCGAGGACCTCCCGAAGCCCCGGCAGCAGACTCTCAAGCCCAGCGTCCGTCAGCACCTCGACGGCGGTCCGGCCCAGGTGCTCCGCGACGGGTCTGCGGTGCAGCGCGGCCAGCGACTGGTTGACGTACCGATACCGCCCGTCCATGTCGAACACGGCGAATCCGACCGGCGATCCGTCGGTAGCGCGAGCCATCCGATCGATCTGGCGGGCCAGCGCCGCGCTTCGTTCTCCAGCCATCGCGGTGCCGCCCTTTCCCTGGACGCGCCCGGTGGTCAGCATTACGAATCCTCCGACGGCCTGGGCGGTGGGAACGCCGACGGCCGGCAACCGCAAGGCCCAGCGCCCGGAACACCCACCGTCACAGAAGGGCTTCCACCTATATCGGACATTCGATCGGGGTTCTGCGCACCGGCGCCCTCAACCGCATTGCGGTAACGGACTTTCGCGCGACCATACCCGGGAACCCCGGCCTCGCCGTTCCGCCGGTGCCCGAAGATCGCCCAAGTGGGTGACGTATCGCCTGCCGCCAGGAACAGATTCCCCCGACTGGTGGACTCTGCTGATCAGGCACGCGCTGCGCTAGCGCGGGTTCTTCCAGAGATCACGAAGCGGCTCCCAGTGTGAATCGAGCCCCTCTTCCCACGAAGTAAGGATATAGCCGGCAACTGGATCATTAATACTATCCCACCATATTCCGACATAAACTCGGTTCGAGGTCTCGCTGGAGGTCTTATAAGCATATTCGATGTAATAGCCTCGCGGTTCTTCGCGACCCTCCGTCGGATTGGCGACCCCGGGCGCCAAGGCCCTGGCGTCGACGTTCTGGCCGAGCACCCGCGTCCGCATCTTGTCGCGATCGGATATTGACCGGTACTCAACGAAGGTCACCCGCACGGCGCCCCGTTCGCAGGCGACGCGGGAGACCTCCCCCGAGTTGAGCTTCGGACCGTTGGGGTCGCCGTCCCTGGAACAGCCAGACACATACGGCAGCCACGTCTCGGAGAAGGCGATCAGGTTGCCGGTGACCTTGGTGCGGCTCAGCGCGAGTTGGCTTCGCTCGTACAGGGACGCGGATGCCGAGGCGGACGGCGCCGGGCCGGCGTCAATCGGTCTGTCCGTGACCCGGGCGATCGCGAACCCCGCCCCGCCGAACAGCACCAGACCGACGATCAGGCCGATGAGGATCCCGAGAATCAATCGCCCCCGTTGCGGCGGCGGACTCGGAATGATCCGCCGGGGGTAGTCCGCCGCGATCAGTGCATCCCCGCCGACTGGCACCAGGTCCGCCGATGGCGCCGCTACCGGCTGCGGGACGTAGGGCGGAGATGACACCTGCTCCTGGGTCGGACCGGGCCCAGCCGGTCCGACCGGGCTGGCTGGTGGGGACGACCATGGGCTCGACGTACCAGACGTCGCGGGCCACGGTGGTGCTGGGGAGACCTGCTCCGGTTGGTCCGGCCCGAAAACCTCGCTCACGGCCAGGCAGATTACCAGCGATACGCACTCCGTGGCCGGGTGGAAGCAGCAACGCTACCGGCACAGCAACATCGATGCCCGCAGCGACGACATGGCCATTGCGGGCATCGATGCACTCCACATCGGTCAGGCTGCGCGGCGCTTGCGGGTAACCAGCATCAGCGCAACGCCACCAACGACCAGCAGACCGCCGGCGCCAACGATCGCCGCGGTGTTGGCACCGGTCATGGCAAGGCCACCGTTCTTGGTGCTCTTGGTGCTCTTGGCCTTGACCGTCTTCGTCGTGGTGGAGGTATCCACCTGGTCCCCGGTGTTCTCGGCGGCCTGGCCGTCGGTGCCCGACTCGCTCCCGTCCCCGCCGGTCCCGTCCGTGGGGTCATCGGTGGGATCGTCCGTCGGATCGTCGGTGGGATCATCCGTCGGGTCATCGGTGGGGTCGTCCGTCGGATCGTCGGTGGGATCGTCCGTCGGGTCCGCCACCGGTTCGGTCAGCACCGGACCAGCCACCGGCACCAGTTGCGGCGCGGCGGCTGCGAACGCGGCGCTCGCGGTGACGGTCGACAGCCCCACAGCGGCCGTGGTTACGCCGATGCGCGTCACCACGCGCAGTCCTCTACTCCGTGTATACAAATCCCTACCCACTGAAGGTCCTCCCCATGGTCGTGGGCGCATATCGCCTCGCGCCAACTGGCCAAGCCCGAGGCAGTCACGCGGCAGAAGGCAACGTGTCGGCAAGCCATCATTGGCGACCATGACGCTACCGTTCCGATGCCCACCGCACATGCCCAGGTACCGGCACACTGACGAATATTTTTGATTGCAAATCAGTAACCGCACCCGGAGACCGCACAGTGACGCTCCTCACTGGTGGGAAATGCGATCGCATTTCCCACCGAACCAGGCCAGCCGTCCCCGGCACCCCCTCGACAACGATGATCAGATCGCAGAAAGACCCACGTCCCATCAATCGTCGCGATAAGGCCCGTCGAGGCCGCCCACCGGCCCAGGAAGCGCGCCTGTTCCCCTCAGGTCGAACCGCTGACGGCCGACGCACCCATCGTGGGTGCCCCGATACGACCGTCCGGCGGCTACATCGCCGAACTAGATCGCCGCAAATCGGCTCATGACGGCTTCGCCCCGGAGCCTTCCGAAGCCATGAGGCCGCGCAGCGGTCTGCTCGAAAGCCGGTCCGCCGATGACAGCGACAGCTGGAGCCAGGTGGACTGGTGCCAGGCCATCGCCAGCGTGCTGCGCGACCTGAGCCGCCCCGCACTCGTCGCACAGCCGGTGGTCGAACTCGCGACCGGCGGCATAGCGGGCTACGAGTTGCTTGCCCGGTTCGGCGGTTCCATCAAGGCCCCGCCGGACGTCTGGTTTCGTCAGGCCGATCGGCTCGGACTCGCCACGGCGTTGACCACCCGGGTTCTCGATCAGGCGTTTGCCCTGCGTCCGCATCTGCCACCGGGCTGTTTCCTCGCGGTCAACGTCGAACCGCATCTGCTCTCAGATCCAGCGATCATGCATGCGCTCCGGTCTGGTCCCCCGCTCCACCACATCGTCATCGAACTGACCGGGCACACACCGGTACGCGACGAGCGGGCGCTACAGGGGGCTGTCGAGTGGATCCGGGCTGCCGGAGGACTGATCGCCGTGGATGACGCCGGGACGGGGTACGCGGGTCTGCGGCAGCTCCTCACCGTCAGACCGGACATCGTCAAGGTGGATCGAACCCTGATCGCCGGTATCGACACCGACCCCATCAAGCGTGGAGCCGTGACAACGTTGAGTGACCTCGTCAGTCGGATGGACTCCAAGATGCTTGCGGAAGGCGTGGAAACCCTCGGCGAGCTTCAGGTGCTGGCATCGCTGGGTGTCCCGCTGGCACAGGGCTGGCTCCTGGCGAAACCGGCACCGCCGTGGCCGTCCCTGGATCCGGAAACCGTTGACACGGTGCACACGACGGTCGCCCAGTCCAGGCTCACCGACCAGCTGGCTCCGCTCGTCCGGAAATGCATCACGGTGGATCGGTCGGTGTGGTGCGCCTCCAATGCCGCCCCGCCCAACGCCGATCGCCGGGAAACCGTGGTCATCGACGGCTCCGGGCGCCCTATCGGGATTGTCGCGCGAGAGGCGAAGGGCAACCGGTACCTCGCCCCGGTCATGGCCGTCACGTCCTCGGCCTCTCCGATCGAGGTCGTCAAACGGGCGATGGCCCGGGCCGCGTGCCATCGTGGCGTTTCCCTGGTCTGTGTCGACGCCCGAGGGCATTCCATCGGTGTCATCGATATCTCCGAGCTGGTCGAGGCCGCCATCACCGAGGCTATGCAGTAGGTCGCGAATTCACATATCCACCAACACCTTCGGCTACCGCTAGCACATCGCAAATCACCATCCGAATTCATGCCGACTCAGTGTGCCCGAAAGACTGCAATGAGAAATCACTGCGGATATCGCGCTAGACACCTATCCTGACTCGCCATAGAGTGGCCAGGAAATGTTCGAATCCGTGGCCCCGGCGACCGCCGTGGAGACGGATTCGCAATGCACCTCACCTCTCGGCGGGCTGACCCCGTGCGCGCCTTCGGAGGTGTTTTTTCCTGACCACGGATGGTCGGTGGTGAACAGTGGGCCTCCATGCCGGACGCGTTGTCCAGGCATCGCTGGCGCAGGAGCGTCTCTGGCTGCTCGCTCACGTCAGGCCCGAGGTCCCGATGGGCAACCTCGGCTGGTCGACGACACTCGACCGCACTATTGACCCGGCGCAACTCAGACATATCATATTACAAATCGCACAGAGGCACGAACCACTGCGAACCAGCTTCACTCTACGCAATAGAACAATCACCGGAGTGGTATCGCCCGCTTCCGCGTTCCAGCTTGCCCAGACGGATCTCACGGACGTCCACGAGGATATTCGCGAACTGGAGTTCAAACGCGTCGCGGAACAGGAGACGGCCAAGCGGTTCGAGCTGGACGGCGGTCCACTCTGGCGTTTTCGTCTCGTGCGCATGTCCGGCAGTGACTGGCGTCTTATCTACGTAGCGCATCGCATCATTTTTGACCAGCTGTCCGCAGTCAACTTCGATACCGAACTCGCGGCCTATCTCGCGGCCGAAACCACCGGAACACCCAAGCTCCCACCGCTGCCGACCACCTATTTCGAGTACGCCGCCGAACAGCGCATCGCATTCGCCGACGACCAGTTCCGGCCACACCTGAAGTACTGGCGAGCCGCCCTCGCCGAACTGCCCGTCGAAACGGGACTCCCGACCGACAGGCCCAGACCGGCTGAGCGCACCTATCGCGGCAACGAACTCGATCTGGCGCTGTCCCCGGAACTCACCCAGGAACTGACCGCTCTGGCGCAACGGCACGGAACGACCCTGTTCATCGTGCTGCTCGCCGGGTTCGTCACCCTGTTGCACAGGTACCTCGGCCAGCGCGACATCGTCCTGGGAACGGCGGTCGCCGGACGGGAGTCTCCGGAGACCGCAGCCCTCCTCGGCGCGTTCACCAACAACCTTGTCCTGCGGTTCGACATTCGAGACGACCTGACCTTCGCGGATGTCCTGTTTCAGGTGCGGGAGCGGGTGCGCACAGCCGAGTGCCACGGCGACATACCATTCGCGAAGGTCGTTGAAGCGGTCGATCCCGAACGCGATCTCAGCCGACCACCCTTGTATCAGATCGGCTTCAATGCACTCCCGCCCTGCGCCAGCGACCGCATCAGCACGGCGACCACCGAACTCGATCTCAATATCGACGTCACGCCGGCGGACAGTGGACCACCACGCATCACCGTTCAGTATGCGATCGATCTGTTCGACGCGGAAACCGTGTCCCGCCTCAGCGCCTCCTACCGCACCCTGCTCACGTCGGCGGCGGCCGACGAGACCCGAACCGTGGTGGTACTCGACGTCCTCCCGGAACGCGAGCGGCGGCTCCTGTCGGCTTGGGCCGGGCCGAGCCGCCGGTATCCCCGGGGCCTCCTGCACCGCCTCGTGCTGGACCAGGCCGCGGCCTGCCGCGACGCCCCAGCGATGGGCTACGGCGGCCGCTGGCTGACCTACGGCGAGTTGGCGGCCCGCGCCTGCCGGACGGCCAGGTGGCTGGGCCTGGCTGGCGTCCGGCCCGGCACGGTCGTCGGGGTCTGCCTGACGCGCGGTCCCGATCTGCTGCCGACGATTCTGGGAATCCTCACCGCTGGCTGCGCCTACCTCCCGCTGGAACCCGACCATCCGGCGGAGCGGCTCCGCGGCATGCTGAGCGACACCAGGGCCCGCCACATCGTCACCACCTCGGCTTTCGCGGCCCGGCTGCCGATGGCAGACGACCGGCGGATCCTCCTCCTCGACACCGCCCGAGCCTCGATTGACGGGCAGAGCCCCGCCCCTCCCGAGGTCCTCGTCCCCCCGGATTCGCTGGCATACGTCATGTTCACCTCGGGGTCCACCGGACACCCGAAGGGCATCGGGATCAGCCACACGGCCATCCTCAACCGGCTGTGCTGGATGCAGGAGGAGTTCGCCCTCGACCACGTCGACCGGGTGCTGCACAAGACCCCGTACACCTTCGACGTGTCCGTGTGGGAGCTGTTCTGGCCGCTGCTCGCCGGCGCTGGTGTCGTCATCGCCGCTCCGGGTGCACATGCCGATCCCGAGTACCTCGCCCAGCTGATAACCCGGGAACGCGTCACCGTCGCCCATTTCGTGCCGAGCCGGCTGGAGTCCTTCCTCGAATACCCCGATCTCCTCGGGCTCGATCGAGTGATCTGCTCGGGCGAGGTTCTCAGCCCGCAACTCGCCGCTCGCTGTTTCGAGCGCCTCCCCGGCGTCCGGCTCTACAACCTCTACGGGCCGACAGAAGCCGCCATCGACGTGTCCTGGCACAGGTGCGTGCCCGGAGAGCAGCGGATCCCGATCGGCCGTCCCGTCGCCAACACCCGGTTGGAGGTGCTCGACCAGGGTCTGCGCAGGGTCCCGATCGGCGCCGTGGGCGGGTTGTACGTCGGTGGTGCCCAGCTGGCCGAGGGGTACATCGGGCGGCCGGATCTCGCCGCGGCACACTTCGTCGATGATCCATGCGGACCTCCCGGGACCCGGTTGTACCGAACCGGAGATCTCGCCCGCTGGCGTGGCAACGGCGAAGTCGAGTTCCTCGGCCGTGACGACGATCAGGTGAAGATCCGTGGAGTACGGATCGAACCCGGCGAGGTGCAGGCGGTCCTGGAGTCGCACCCCAACGTCGACCGGGCCGTGGTCACTTTCCGTGAGGACGCACCGGAGGGTCCGGGGCTCGTCGCCTATGTCCGCTGGACGGGTGCGCCGGACTCCCTCGCGGACGTTCTACGAGGTCATCTGCGAACGCGCCTGCCGATGTCGATGATCCCGGCGGCGTTCGTCCGGGTGCCGCGGTTCCCCGTGCTGCCGAGCGGCAAGCTGGACCGGGCAGCGCTGCCAGCCCCCACCGCCCAGCCCCCACCGGTGTCCGGACACGTCGCGCCCCGCACCCCCATGGAGTTGGTCCTCTGCGGTATCTGGACGGAGTTGCTGGGCCGGCCGGACATCGGGGTCACGGACAGCTTCTTCGCCCTCGGCGGCGACTCGCTGCTGGCCATCGGACTCATCGACCGGATCAACACGACCTTCGACGTCGCCCTCGCCCCGCGCCGCTGCTTCGAACTCGGCACGGTCGCGGACTACGCCCTCGCTATCCTCGATCTCCAGTTGCAGCTGGCCCGGTACGACGTCGATGAGCTGATCGAGGCAATCCGGTCCGGAGGAGCGGCGTCCTGAGGACTGGCGGGTCTGGATGGTCTCCCAGCGGTGGGTGTGGGCCGGGCCAGGTGCGCTACGGGTCTGGCGACGATGGATGTTCGGGAGACGAGGGCAGTGCTCTGCGGTCGAGATACCGCCACTCGGCGCCGTCGAACCAGCCGAAGCGCCCCTCGACGGTGGGAATGTCTGGCACGCTCGGCAGCTGGGCGATGGCGCTGGGCTCGGGGTACCTCGGTAGCGGCAGCAGCGAGGGCCGGACCGGGCCGAGGCTCGGCATGGCGGCCGGGGGCAGGGAGCGTGCGGCCGGGACCGTCGAGAACAGCCGCGGCGGGATGACGACCTTCGCCGTGATTCCCGGGCCGAAGTTCTCATCCAGCGTGATCTGAAGCCCGTGCCGCGCGGCCAGCCGCCCGACGACGTGCAGACCCATCGTGGCCGCCGGCGCCGCATCCGGTTGGGTGCACTCCGCCAAACGCCGGTTCTCCTCCGCGAGACGGTCGCCGGACATGCCGGTCCCCCAGTCGACGACCAGGACCTGCACGTCCCGGCCGACCGCCGCGCGAATCTTGACAGCGGTCCCGTCCGCGGAGGCGGCCGTCGCGTTCTCCAGCAGTTCGGCGATGACCAGACGGAGATCGGCAACGAGTTCCGGCACGATCGTCACGTCGCAGACCACGCCGGTCTCGACCGCCTGCCGGTCCTCGACCGTCCCGATGGCTTCCTCGATGACCTCGATGAGCGCGGCCCGGTCCGGAGGAGGGGCCTCGTCCACCACGTCCGCGACGACCAGGAGGGCGGCCGAGACGCAGCGCAGCCGCGCCGTCAGGTGATCGAGCTGGTGCAGTCTGGGATCCGCCGAGTCCAGCGGCTGCGAGCGTCGCAGCTCGTCGATGGCCCCCCGCTGGGCCGAAGTGGCGCCGACCAGACGGCGGGCGGCGGCGGCGACCAGGGCGGCCACATGCCGATTGACCACGATCGCCCGGGTCAGGTTCTGCCGCGTGCGCACGACGTACCGCAGTACCGCGACGCCGACCGCGATCATGCCCACTGCCAGCAGGCCGCACAGGCCGGCGACGACACCGGCAGCGGTACGGGCGCGGGCCGCCCGATCGCGCGAGTCCGCCACAATGTCCCGGGTCATCCGCTGATAGATCATCCTCGTCAGGATGAGCGTCGTCTGCGCCGCGGCCAGCGTCTTGTCCTGCCGTTCCAAGCTGACCCCGGTGGCGAGTTGGCGGGCGGACGCGTCCAGCCGCTGGACGGCCTTGCTCTGGTTGATCAGGGTCAGCTCCGCCGCCTGGCCGGTGGTGTCCAGTTCCCGGAAACGTGCCATGTCCCAGTCGGCGAACAGGAGTGCCTCTGTGGCGAGGGCCCGGCCCTCGGCCGGGTCCTCCTCCCCGACGAGCAGCGCGGTAGCGTAGTTGGCGACGTCCTCGCCGACCCGGAGGAACGCGTCGAACGTGTCGAGTTGCCGCAGGCCGACCGGGTCGTTGCCGGCCCGGCCGGTGAGAGTCAGGGCACCGCTCAGCTCCGCGATCACGTCCTGGTAGGCGGCGTGCACCTGGACGGTCGTGGCATTCCGCCGCAACACCTCGTACCGCAACGGATCAAGTCTTCGAAGGTGCTCGACGGCCCGGATCAGCCCGTCGTCGCCGGGCGCTCGCGATGCGCCGAGGACCAGCTCGGCCCGGTCGGAGACCGCCGCCGTGGCGACGCGGACCGCTTCGCGCTCGGCCTCCGGGGTGGTGAGGTAGGCGAGGGTCAGCAGCCGCTCCTTCTGAAGATCGTGAATCAGCCCGGAGATGCCCCGGGCCCGCTGTGCGAGATCGGCCGTCGAGTCGGCGGAACTGGCGCTCGCCAGCCGGCCAGCCACGAGTGGAACGCTGAGCGCGACGACCGCGAGCAGCGGCAGCACCAGCAACAGCGCCAGCCCGCGTTTGAAGCCCAACCTAGCCAGCATCGTCGGCACGCTCCCGCCCGCGGTGGGCCGCGTTCCCCGGAGGAGGCAGCAGCAGCCAGGCCACCACCACCGCCAGCAACGTGGCAAGACCGGGCAGTGCCGAGGTCCGCAGCCGGCGGGTGCACAGGCTGTCCTGCCGCTGCCGCAGGATGTCGTCGAGTTCGTCCAGAACGGCCTCCGCCAGGGGGCGTGCGGCCTGCCGCACCAGCTCCGCCAGGTGGGTGATGCTGGCCGGATCGGACGGTCCGAGGCCACGCAGACGGGTGCCGGACGGCACGAAGGCGTCGACAGCCGACCGGAACGCGTCCAGTTGCGCCGGGATTGTGGTGCCGAGTGTTCTGCTCGCGGTCTCGTCCTGCGCCCGGGCAAGCCCGATACCGACGGTTTCCGCCGCGACGGCGATCTCATACCGCGCCACGGCCACCCTGGTCAGTCTCGTCGTCTCCGCCTCGCCGCCGGTGTTGTCGAGCACCGCGAGATCGGCGGCCTTACCCGCCCCGATGATGACGTCGGGCAACTCGACCAAGGCCGCTCGCGCGAGGTGGGACGTGTCCAGCGACGGGTCCAGCCGCAGCCCGGAGGTGTCCGCGATCCGCCTGATCAGCTGACGGATCAGCGTGAGCACTTCGCTGTACTGCTCGAAGGCTTCGAGGCTGCCCTGGTCCCGCTCGATGGTTTCATTGATGATTTTGCGAATGTCGGACCAGCGTGTCCTGACCTCCAGCGACTGACCGTACTCGCGGTCGGCGCTGTCAACCGCGTTGATCGCGCCGTTGATGGCCACCGTCTGGATCTCCATGCCACGCACGGAGGCCGACTCGGCCTCCGCCAGCTCGCTGATCAGCGTGGTCAGCGGGCGGAGGTAGGCGACGCCGCCGCGCTCGGCGGCAACCCGGTCAACCTCCGTCGTGGCCGAGTTCCAGCCGGTCACCATGGCCACGACCAGCAGCACCACCATGGTCAGCAGAAGAGCCAGCTGGACAATGGTCCTCGGGTGCCGCAGCACCCGGCTGGCTCCTGGCATCCGCCTCGCCATCAAGCCCTCTCTTCGCCGCTAGATCGGTACCACGCCCCCGACCCCGACGCCGGATGGTCTGCGGGCAACCGCACGGCCGAGGCGGGCGGAGCATAGCGCGAACGCCATAGGGGACGCATCCATTGACAGCGATATCAATGAATACTCCGAGCAGAGCCGACCGTCTCCAATGTGCCGATCTTCAGTCAAGAGATCTTCAATCCCAGGAGGGCAGGTATGGCGCTCGCGCGGCGGGCGCGCTGACCACCAGTTCGCCAAGCCATTCCTGCTGATCATGGCTCTCCCACCGCCCGGCCGGGCGCTCCGCGCCGCCGGACGGTTCCTCCCCTGGCAGATTGGCGGGTGCAATATCCAGGGCACCCCGAATCGCGTCGAACATGACCGCGTTGAGGTGGTCGGCGGTTTCGGCCGCCAGCGGGTCGATCGGCTCGGTCGCCACCAATTCCAACTCGTCCATCGCGGCCCACTGGGCCAGCAACGCGGTCGCGCCGGACCGCGGTCTGACATCGTGGCGGGCCGCATGCAGCGCCCGCAGCCGGCCCAGGGCCGCGCCAACGGCCACATCGTCATTCCGCCACTCGATACCGATCAGCGCGCCGGCCTCGCCCAGTGCCCCGCGGAGGGCCAGAAAGGCCAACTCCGCGGAACACTGTTGACTTCCGGCCAGCCCGTCCCCACCGAATTCAGCGATATACGTGCATGGAGCAAGAATTGCCAATCGAACCCGCCGGGGAACCAGCCCTCGCAGCAGCCCTCCGAAAATCCGTGCGGTGTGTTCAATCTCGCGATTCGCCCTGCTGGTAGCCGCCCGAGTTGGATCGTGGGCATACCAGTCCACCCGAACCTCGGCCTCGGGTGCCAGCCGATCCGCGGCTTCTCTGATCTGGCCGTCAAGGCCGCAGGTCAGGGGGCAGGAGCCGCTAATAGCGATCGGATCAGCGACATACACCCCGTCCCATGCGGCCTCGCCGTCCCTGTTGAGGTCGACCAAGAGATGATCGATTCCAAGCCGATCAAATATCTCGGCGATCGAGCGGATCAGCGGACGAGCCCGCTCCGCACCCCCGAAGCGGGTGATCCTCACAGTGAAGTCAAAAACCGCCATGTCTGAAGGAAACCACATCCATACCACTCCCAAGAATGCCCATAAGCGGCAGACAAGCAGCAAACAGCGCCGATACAGCGGGTACTCCTTCATCGGTAACGAACGATTTGCACATTGGTAACGCAGACCCACGAATTCCTTGGTCCGATCAGACACTGCCGTCCACCGACCCGGACCACCGGCACCCAACCAACCGGGCAGAGTCCGTCCAGGGCCTGATCGTTGGCAGACATCACTCAGCCATGCCTGGCTGCGGTCGATAGCACGGACAAATCGGCAGTAGCCGGCAGCCGCCGAGGGCTGGCCGACACCGCCGTGGCATCGAGGAGGCATGCGCGTGGGTGCAGGTCCGACGATCGGCGTGCTTTCTCCCTTCCTCGGAGGGCCGTACTTCGGAGGCATCATCGCCGCCCTCAGCCGCTCGGTCCGGCAGGACGGGGGGCGAACCATCGCGGTCCAGACGCTGGACGCCGGGTCAGAATCGGCGGACGTTCCCGGTCCTCCGGATTTTCGCCACCCGGCGGCCTGGCAGCATGTCGACGGCTTCGTCGTCATCATCGATGCCGTCCCCAGCGACTACCTTCAGGCCATCAGGGAAGCCGGCAAGCCGGTCGTCGTCATCGCCCACGAGTACCAGGACTTCACCTGCCCGGTGGTCGCGTCCGACAACGTCTCTGGCGTCAGGGAAGCGGTGGAGCATCTGCTCCAGCACGGACACACCAAGATCGGATTCATCGGGTATCTCGGCGCGCACGACATCATCGTGCGACAGGCGGCATACCACCAGACCCTGATCAGCAACGGCATCGAGCCGGACCCGGGCCTGTGCTTCGCGATCGATGACAACAGCGAGTCGGGCGGGGAACAGGCCGCCCAGCTGATCCTCGACGCGGGGCTACCGTTCACCGCTGTCGTCGCGGCGACCGACGCCAACGCCATCGGGCTCCTCCGCGAGCTGACCACGGCGGGAGTGTCCGTCCCCGATCAGCTCGCCGTCGTCGGCTTCGACGACATGGAGGAGGCGACCTACTCCATTCCGAGCTTGTCCAGCGTCAAGCAGCCGTTCGCGACGCTGGGAACGACCGGGTACAGCCTCCTGACGGCACTGCTGCGAGGGGAACCCGTCGCAGACGGTCTGCACTATGTCCACACCTCGTTCATCGTCCGGGAATCCTGCGGCTGTGCCAGGACGGCCCAGGCCGACCTCGACGCGCTGCCGCCAGCCACCCGCGAGGTGCTCAGCAAGCGGCTCGCCGGAGTCCTCGATCCCAGTGGCTGCCTGCAGGCCGACACCGCGCTGGAGGAGACGGTCGACATCATCGCGACCGTTCTGGAGTCCACCGCGCAGGGACGTCCCATGCTGTTGCCGACCCGGTTCCACCATGCGCTCCGCAGCCTGTACCGGCGCACGACGCTACGCGCCAACATGGAAGAGATCGGGGAGATCGTGCGGCAGTTCGCCCTCGGCCTCACCCGCGACCTCGACTCCAGAACCGCCGTGGAGCAGCCGGTCCAGGAAATCATCCTGAAGCTCGCCCAGGCCCGGGCGAGGGGGCAGTTCGGCGACAGCACGTACTACCAGTCCGCCCTCAGCACCCAGTACGTCGTCAGCATGGACCTCCTGCGCAGCCACGAAAAGGATCCCCGGACCCTGGAATGGCTGTCGCGTACCCGGGTACTTGCGGGATGCCTCGGACTATGGACACCGGGAACGGCCCCGGGGAACGACGAGCCCCAGCTGGACCTCGTCGGGACGTTTGTCCGGGGGCAGCCGGCCTCTGTGGCGCCTCCCACCACAACCGCCATCAGCGAGTTCCCTCCCAAACAGATGATCGATCTGGCCGAGGAGTCCGGGGAGGCCATGACCTTCGTCATCCCGGTCAAATCCCACACCAGCGACTGGGGCATGCTCTCCATCGTCGGAACCATCGAATCCACCGTTCCCACTGGACGCGAAACCATCAGCCAGTGGAGCGCCCTGCTGACCGTCGCGCTGGACCATGAGGCGGTGTTGCACTCCCTGCGCGAGCAGGAAGACCGGTTGCGCCGGGCGGCACTCTACGACGAGTTGACCGGCCTGCCGAACCGGGCGCTGTTCATCGACCGGCTCCGGCAGTCGATCCGGAAGACCAAGCGGCGGTCGGACTACCAGTTCGCCGTGCTCTTCCTGGACCTCGATGGATTCAAGGTCATCAATGACAGTCTCGGGCATCCGGCAGGCGACCGGCTGCTCGTCCAGGTCGCCGAGCGGATCAAGGCTGATCTTCGCGAGGTGGACACCGCGGCCAGGTTCGGCGGAGACGAATTTCTCGTGCTGCTGGAGGACATCGGGACCGCCCACGTCCCGATGGACGTCGCCCGGCGGTTGCACTCCTCGCTCAAACGACCCTTCCGGCTCCAGGGCCAGGACGTCGTGGCCTCGGCAAGCATCGGCATCGCGATGGGCAGCACCCGGTACAACGACGCGGAAGAGGTGCTGCGAGACGCCGACATCGCGATGTACACCGCCAAATCACGGGAAAAGGGCTCCCACGCGATCTTCGATGTCGAGATGCACGCTCGGGCCGTCAGCAGGCTGCAGATCGAGGCAGAGCTCCGGCTGGCGCTGAAGCGCAACGAACTCGAGGTCCACTACCAGCCCATCGTCGATCTGCGCACCCGCGCAACCTCGGGATTCGAGGCGCTGCTCCGGTGGCGGCATCCCGCCAGGGGACTCGTGCCTCCGGGGGAGTTCCTGCACGTCGCGGAGGAGAGTGGGCTGATGCTGCCCATCGGCCGGTGGGTGCTGGAGGAATCCTGCATGCAACTCGGGCGGTGGCACGCGACCGACCCCGACAAGGACCTGCGCATGAGTGTCAACGTGTCCAACCGCCAGTTCTGGCACGGCGACCTCATGGACGACCTCGACGACTGCCTGCGGGCGGCGGGGATCCGCCCGGAGCACCTCGCGTTGGAAATCACCGAAGGCGTGATCATGAACAACGTCGATCTCGCCCGCAAGATGCTCGAAGAGCTGCACAATCGGGGTGTCGAACTCCACATCGACGACTTCGGCACCGGCTATTCCTCGCTGGAGGCGCTGCACCGGCTCCCGATCGATGCCCTCAAGATCGATCGCTCGTTCGTCGCCCGGCTCGGTTCGGACCCCCGCAGCGGGGAACTCGTCCGGACGATCGTGCTCATGGGCGGCAACCTCGGCCTGGAGGTCATCGCCGAGGGCATCGAGACCGAGAGCCACTCCGACCATCTTCGACGGCTAGGAACGACCTACGGGCAGGGTTTCTGGTTCGCCCGGCCGACCCCGGGCACAACCGCCAGCAGGCTGATCCCCGGGCGGCTGCCGAAGCCCGACTGAGCGGTCGCCCGGAACGATGGTGCCGTCAATGAAGATCCCGTACCACACGCAGAATGCGAGCACCGTCCAGATCGCCCTGCTGTGGTCGGCCTTCCCCGCGCGGTGGTCCCGAAGAAGCCCGAGCACATAATCAAGATCGAGAATCTGCCGCGCCCCAGAGGTTCCGAGAATGTCGGCGGTCCAGGCGTACATCTCGCCGCGGAGCCAGACCCGGATCGGCGTCGGGAACCCCAGCTTCGGCCGGTTCACCACGTCGTCCGGAACGACATGGCGCAGCGCCAGCCGCAGCGCCATCTTGGTCAGCGAGGTGCCGAAGGGGAGTTTCAACCCCGTCGGGATCCCGGCCGCGACGGCGAACACCTCAGGATCGAGGTAGGGCACCCGGACCTCCAGGGCGTTGGCCATGGACATGCGATCGGCCTTGACCAGGATGTCCCCCGTCAGCCAGGTGTTCAGGTCGATGTACTGCATCCGCTCCACGTCACCCAGGTGGGCACACTCCGCGTACAGCGGTGCGGTCACGTGGTGGTACCGCACGTGGTCCGGGTAGTCGCGCATGAGCATCGACTTCTGCCGCTCGGTGAAGATCCGGGCATTGCCGAAGTAGCGCCGCTCGATCGGGGTCGTCGCCCGCTCGAGGTAGCTGTGCCCCTTCACCCCCTGCGGAATCGTGCGGCCGATGGCGCGCAGGCCGTGTTGAAGCGTTGCCGGTAGTTGCCGGACGGGCCGGACCGCCGCAGGCTCGCGGTAGATGGTGTAGCCCCCGAACAGTTCGTCCGCTCCCTCCCCGGACAGGGCCACCGTCACCTGCTCGCTGGCGCGCCGCGCGACGTAGTAGAGCGGCACCAGCGACGGGTCGGCGATCGGGTCATCCAGGTGCCAAATGATCTTCGGCAGCCCATCCATCATCATCTGGGGCGTGACAACCACGGATTCATTGGTCACCCCGAGCGCCCGCGCCGTGCGAGCCGCCGCCTTCAACTCGCTGTAGCCCGGCACCTCCAGCGCTGCGGTGAACGTCGGAAGCTGCGGATTGAACTGGCTGGCCAGTGCGACGATCGCGGCGGAGTCGATACCGCTGGACAGGAAGGCCCCCACCGGAACGTCCGATCGCATGTGCACCCGCACGCTCTCCCGTAGGGTCTCCCGGATCTGGTCGTAGAGCCGATCGGGATCATCCGGCGGCGTCGGGCGGAAGTCCAACCGGCTGTAGCGCCCGATCTGGATCGGCCCGCCCGGGACATGGGTGAAGTACTCGCCGGCGCCCAGCCGCGCGATGCCCCGGTGCAGCGATCCTGGTTCCGGCACGTACTGCATGGTCAAGTAGTTCGAGACCCCGGCCAGGTCGATCCCGGCCGCCCCCCGGGTCGCGGAGGGCGCGAACCGCAGCAGGGCCTTCTTCTCGCTGGCGACGAAGAGACCGCGCGCGGTCTGCAGGTAGTACAGCGGCTTGATGCCGAAGCGGTCTCTGGCCCCGAAGGCGATCCGTTGCTCGGAATCCCAGATCAGAAACGAGAACATGCCACGGAGCCGGGACACCACCTCGCGCCCCCACGCGTGGTATCCAGCGACGATCACCTCGGTGTCCCCGGTGGTGGCGAACCGCGCGCCGTGCTCGGCCGCTAATTGATCTCGCAGCTCGACATAGTTATAAATTTCCCCATTGAAAGCAATCGTATACCGACCATCGGCATATCCCAGGGGCTGCGAACTCGTGGCGATGTCGATAATGGAAAGACGCTTGAACCCGAGCACCGCGTCGTATCCCAGCAATTCCACCCTGGTCTCGTCCGGCCCGCGGTGGTGCAGATCCGCCAGCGCTTGCGCCACGGCGACCCGATCGGCCTCGGTTGCCAGTCCATCTCCCACAAATCCCAGCAAGCCACACATAGTCCGTCTCCTTGGTCCCGGGATCACCTCCACTCTGAACGGCAGGAGACCGGCACCACGTTGCATGGCAGCCGAATATTGCCCTCAGTGATAAGTCAACTACTCACCGCCAAGTCACCCTATGGACACCCAGACATAGGTGGCGCGCCAAGCCCGTGATCCGTATCCTGCAAGTCGATAGCGATCCCCCAAGCGCTTCGCCCCCACCCGACACCCGTTAATGTCGATATTCCAGTCGCAAGGCAAGAAACCAGGCAAATACCGGTCAGTGGCGTTCCCTGGACCGACGCGGCTGACTCCAAAGGGGGTCTTCGGTATTTGACATGGGTAGGTAGTCTGCGGCCGGGAGGAAGATCATGGTCAGTCGTCGCATGATGCTCTCGACGAGCGTCGGGATCGCCGCAGGAGTCACGACTAGCGGCTGCTCCGCCCCGGACAGCCCGAAGTGGGTACACGCGGGTGCCGGGAAGCCAGGCGTCACCCCCTCGCCGACCAGCACGGTCCGGGTCACCGTGACGCCGGCGGCCGAGGCGAAGGACATCTCGCCCGGTGACCCCATCCTCATCAGCGCCGAGAGCGGAACCCTTCAGGCCGTAACGGTCACGACAGACGACACGACCGTCGCCGGCGAACTCGACCCCGAGCAGCGCACCTGGCAATCGACCGACTCCCTGAAATACAACAAGACCTACACCGTCGCGGTGGTCGCCGTGGATGCCGCGGGCCTCGCCGTCGAGCACACCAGCAGCTTCGCGACCCTCAAGCCCGCAGCGACCGCCTCTATCACGTTCCAGGCCAACTCCCTGGTCGCGCTGAAGAAGGGCGGCACCTACGGAGTGGGCCAGCCCGTCATCGTCCACTTCGGAAAGACCGTCAAGAACCGGACCGCCGCCCAGAACGCGATAGAGGTCATCACCGAGCCCGCGGTCGAGGGTCGCTGGCGATGGATCAACGGCCGCGACGCGCATTGGCGCCCCGCGAAGTACTGGATTCCTGGCACCAAGATCACGGTCAAGGTCAAGGTCCTCGGGGTTGACCTCGGCGGAGGCGTCTACGGCGCGACCAACGCGACAACTCGGTTCTCTATTGGACCGTCACGGATCGCCGTCGCCGACGCCAACACCCACCACATGCAGTGCTTCGTCAACGGGAAGATGGTCCGGGACATTCCGGTGAGTCTCGGCAAGGGCGGCACCGCGACCACGGCCGACGGGAAGACGGTCCATTTCTGGACCAACAGCGGCCCGCACATCATTCTGGTCAAGAGCCCCACGGTCCGGATGACCTCCTCCAGCTACGGAGTCAAGGATCCCGAGGACCCCAACTACTACGATGAGCTGGTCAAACTCTGCTGCCGTATCTCCTACTCCGGCGAGTTCGTACACCTGGCGGACTGGAACGTCCCGGCGCACGGCCAGACGAATACCTCACATGGCTGTATCAACGTCGGACCGTCCAATGCGCAGTGGTTCTACGACACGTTCCAGCTCGGCGATGTCGTCGAAGTCAAGAACTCCCCCAGAACGCTCGCGATCGACAACGGCGTTGGCGACTGGAACATGTCGTGGGAGAAGTGGTAACGGCTTCGACCTCGGTGGGGGGCTGATCGCCCACAAAGGATGGTGCGATGACGAGTTGCACCTCGTCGGCAAGGCCTTCGGTCAAGAACTGTGTCTGCACCGAGCCACCGCCCTCGACGAGTAACCAGCGGGCCCCCGCGAAGTCAGGTCGCCGAGCATCCGCCGCAGGCCAATGGGATCTCCAGCGTCCACAACGGTCGCCGCTTCGCCAAAGCGCCGGGTGGCCTTCGCCACGGCCGGCGTCGTGCAGTACACGATCTCCCCGACCCCGCCGGTGGTGAAGAAACGCAGTGCCGGATCGATATCGCCACGCGCCGTGACGGCTACCTTGAGCGGAGAGGCCGGAAGCCCTTTCGCCGCCCGCCGATCACGCAGGGCCTGGGAGCGGATCAAGAGCCGTGGATTGTTCCGCCAAATCGTGTTGGCACCGACGAGAATTGCGTCGCAGGAAGCGCGCACCTGGTCGACCCGCTCGGCATCGACCTCATTGGAAAGTGGTAATTGTCGATCGGCAAAATCATCGATATATCCATCGATCGACATCGCACAGCTTAGCAGCGTGTACGGACGATCAGTCACGGGTAGCGCTCCCCTGGCTGGCCGACAGCGGTTGGCCGGGGAACCCGGCATCTACCGCGGCGAAGCCTAGTTCCCGCAGCGCCCTGGTGGAATGGTGGGCGGCGGACCCGGATACATTCGTCGCTTCCGTGACCGCCGCCGGACGAGTTGTCGCAGCCGCAGCGCTCAGGAGGGCTTCCGGCCAATGACGTGACCGGCGGTGCGCAGCCTGCGGGCCCATCCCTGCACGGTGTGTCGCGGAACGCCATAGTGCTGGGCCAGACCACTGATCGTCCCGATCTCGGCATAGGCGTTCAGCACGTCCTCGGCCGGGGGCATCCGCCGGTAGACGCGTTCCCTGGCCGGCTCGTCCGTCGCCTTGCCGCGCTTCGCGGCGCGGCTTCTCTTCGATACGCGACGAGCCGTGCCGCGGCCGGTCCGCGCCGAAACCGCGGGCGCCCGGTCGGACTGGCCGGCCTCAGCCGAGACCAGTTCCGCTTCCTCCAATGTGGTCGGCGCCGGCTCGCTCGATGCCGCCGAGTCCTCGATGGACTCAGACCCTCCCGGCACCTGCGCCCGCTCCTCGGGCAACAGCGCCGACACCTCCAGTGCGTCAGTCAGCCATCGCATTGAGCGACGACGAGCGGGTGGATCCAATGGCTGAAGTGCTCGATAGGCAGTCTCCAGGGCCACGAGTTCCGACAGCGCCATGACACACTCCCATTCATCATTTGGTGACACCCCATAGTAGACACCAAGGCGCACAGAAGCCCCAAATCGGTGTCTTTGGATCAGCATCGACACTCCCGCCCGGCGATGCTGATACCGGAATAGCGGACACACTCTATACCGCCGCCTTCGCCCCACATCTGATCATCGATCGCCGGTGAACCTGATCCCCTACGGAAGGAACCAGGGGTGCCCCTGGCATGCCCTCGGGGTGCGCCCGGAGCCAAAGACCAGTGTCTGGATCCGCCAGCCGGCCGACGTTTCGACGCCGCGCCCGCAGCACCATGGGAAGCAGCAGACGCCGCACTGGTCGGGGTCCGGGATTGCAGGAGGAACGGTGACACTCACGCAGGCGCCCCCGCAGTTGGGCACCGCAGCCCGCGCGGTTGACGTGTGGAAGGTGTACGGCCGGGATGAGGCCAAGGTCGCAGCGCTACGCGGAGTCAGTGTTGAGCTGCGGCGCGGAGAGTTCACAGCGATCATGGGCCCGTCGGGGTCCGGAAAATCCACACTGATGCACTGCCTCGCCGGACTCGATGCGGTCACCAGCGGTGACGTGTACATCGGCGACACCAAGGTGACCGGTCTCCGGGACCGGGCCCTGACCCAGCTGCGGCGAGACCACGTCGGCTTCGTCTTCCAGCAGTTCAACCTGCTCCCGACGCTCAGTGCCCGGGAGAACATTCTGCTGCCGCTGTCCATCGCCGGCAGCAAGCCCGACCAGGCCTGGTTCGACCGGGTCGTGGACACCGTAGGGCTGCGCGACCGCCTCGGGCACCGGCCCAGCCAGCTCTCCGGCGGTCAGCAGCAACGGGTCGCCTGCGCGCGGGCGCTCGTGGCCCGCCCGGAAGTCGTGTTCGCCGACGAGCCGACGGGCAACCTCGACTCGCGGTCCGGGGCCGAGGTTCTCGGATTTCTCCGCAGCTCGGTACGGGATATCGGGCAGACCATCATCATGGTGACGCACGATCCCAACGCGGCCCGCCACGCGGACCGGGTCATCTTTCTCGCCGATGGCGAGATCAGGTTGGAACTCCGCGACCCGACCGCCGACAGCGTGCTGGACACCATGAAGCGCCTCGACGCGGCGGCGAGGGCCTGAGACCATGTTTCGCGCAACCCTGAAGGGCCTGCTGTCCCGCAAGCTCCGGTTGACCCTCGCTGGTCTGGCCGTCGTCCTCGGCGTCATGTTCGTGTCCGGGTCATACGTGCTGACCGACACCCTCAAAGGGTCATTCGACTCCATGTTCACCGACGCCTTCTCCGAACTCGACGTCAGTGTCAGCGCAGAGCCCAAGACCGTGGGCGAGGAGCATGGCCAGTCGACGCCCGTCGTCCCGGCATCGACCATGGAGCAGATCCGTACCCTGCCCGGTGTCGCGGACGTCACCGGGCAGGTCCGCCTCGACGGTGCCCGGATCATCGGCAGCAACGGCAAGGTCGTCACGACCATGGGCTCCCCGCGATTCGGCGCCAGCTGGGCGGGAGAGGACTCGTTCGTACACCTGCGCGAGGGGCGCGGCCCCAGCGCCGACAGCGAGATCGCTATCAACGCCGCGGTGGCCAAGGCCGCCGACGTGCGGGTCGGCGACACGGTCGAGGTGCTGACCCTCCAGCCGAAGCGCTCGTTCACCCTGGTCGGTATCTACGGATACGCCGGGGGCAGGGACTCGATGAGCAGCGCCCACGAGATCGCCTTCACCCTGGCCTCCGCGCAGGAACTCATGCTCGGCCAGCGGGACGGCTTCACCTCCCTGTCCGTCGACGCGGCGGACGGCGTGTCCCATGCGCAACTGCGGGACACGGTCAAGGCCGCGGTCGGCGGCGACTACACCGTCCGGACCCGGGAGGAACTCAAGGAGCACGCCGAGGATCAGTACAGCGCGGGGCTGGGTTTCTTCAACAACATCCTGCTGGGATTCGCCGCGGTCGCCCTGTTTGTCGGCACGTTCCTCATCATCAACACGTTTTCGATCATCGTTGCTCAGCGCACCAGGGAACTGGCGCTCCTGCGAGCCGTCGGCGCGAGCCAACGCCAGATCATCACCTCGGTCCTGGTCGAAGCGACCGTCATCGGCACCCTGGCGTCCGCGCTCGGGCTCGCGGCGGGTATCGGCGTCGGCAGCTTCCTCGGATGGATCTTCGGCAACATCACGGACATGACCACGGATGGGGCCCGGATTCCGGCCGCGGCCGTCATCAGCTCGTTCGCGGTCGGTATCCCGATCACACTGCTCGCCGCGGTGCTGCCGGCGCTCAGAGCCGCGCGAATCCCGCCGGTCGCCGCGATGCAGCAGGCAGCCACCAACGACCGGCCCATGACGAGGCTGACGGTTTCCGGTCTGATCGTGACCGCCCTCGGATCGGCGTTGCTCGGTCTGGGGCTGGCCGGTGACAACGCACCGATGCTGCTGATCGGCGGGGGAACCCTGCTCTCGCTGACCGGGGTCGCGCTGCTCGCCCCCAGCCTGGCCCGCCCGATCGCCGGAGCCATCGGTCGCCTGCTCGCCTGGTCGACACCTGGCTCGCTGGGCCGGCTCAACGCGCGACGCAACCCACGGCGCACCGCCATCACCGCCGCCGCTCTCATGATCGGAGTAGCCCTGGTCACCGGGATGAGTGTGATCGTCTCGTCGGTCAACGCGACGCTGTACGAGATCGCGAAGAACGACATCAAGGTGGACCTCTTCGTCGGCGCGGACACCGCGGGGGTCGCGGACGTGCGGCTCGATCCCACCGTCGTCGACCGGACGCGGAACATCAGCGGCGTCGCGAGCGCCCTCGGCGAGTACAGCGAGCTGGCCGAGGTCGCTGTCGGCGGCAGAGGGCCCGCCATGGAGCATGTCAGCGCATACGCCGACCTGCCGATGATGGCCAGTATGTGGTCGTTGAAGCCCGTTGCCGGGACCCTCGGACCGCTCGGCCCCGACCAGGTCGTGGTGGACAGCGGACGGGCCGAGCAGTTCCAACTGTCCGTGGGAGACACCGTCAGCATGCGGCTCGCCAAGGGACAGCCGCACACTGTCACAATCACCGGGATCTACGACCGGAGCGGGGTCATGGGCGGATGGCTCGGCGGGATGGACCTCGTCGACGACTTCCAGAACCAGCAGTTGCAGTGGGCGTTCATCCAGCTCGACGAGGGCGCTTCCGAGTCCACGGTGCGCGCTGAGATCGAGGCACTCGTCGCCGACAGTCCGGAGATCAGTGTCAGCTCGACGGAGAACCTGATCGACCGGGCCTCGGCCGAGATGGATCAGGTGCTGACCATGGTGCAGGTGCTGCTGGGTCTCGCGATCCTGATCGCCCTGCTCGGCATCATCAACACGCTCGCCCTTTCGATCATCGAGAGAACCCGGGAGTTGGGCATGCTCAGGGCCATCGGCCTGCGGCGTTCCCAGCTGATGCGGATGATCGCCGTTGAGTCCGTCATCATCTCGGCCTTCGGCGCGCTGCTCGGTGTCGTAGTCGGCAGCGCACTCGGCCTCGCGATCGTCAAGGCGCTGGAAAGCGATGGCATCACCGTGACCTCGCTGCCCTGGGGCGACCTGGGCACCTACCTCGCCCTCGCGGGGCTGGTGGGTGTCGTCGCGGCGATCATTCCCGCCATCCGGGCCGCACGGATCAACGTGCTCGCCGCCATCGCGACCGAGTAGGGGATCGCCTGCCCCACCCATCCGGCCAGTCATGATCATCGTTGGACCACCAACACGCACGGTGAGCATTCGCTTCCCCGGCTAAACGATGATCATGGCTGGCCCCCTTGGTGTCCGAGCCGTGCAAGTCGCACACTGGAAGAACATCGAGCACCGCCCTTCCAGGACCGGGCTCGTTGCAGGTGAATGAATCGGGATGAGCGCGGCTGTACCTTCCCGCCGCCGCTGCCGGCAACCGACAATGGGAGTCCGCAGGGGACCATCGTTGGAGCTGGTCGCGACAGGGCACCACAGCCGCACGACGACATATCGAGCAGCGGGAGGCGAGCGGAGGAAGCCCGTGGCCAGCGTCGCCGAGGTCAAGGCGGCTATCGATGCCGCAACCCAGCAGATCACCGAAGGCCAGCTCGCGGTGCGACTTGCCAGCGAGCGCCTCGCCGAGGCGCAGCAGAGCCTGGCCGCTGCCCTGGAGGGC
>JABDRL010000209.1 GCA_013041765.1 Dactylosporangium sp.
CCGATGCCCGGCGCCAGGTCGCCACGGCGTCGCTGCTCGCCGACGCCCACGGCTGGCGGGCCCGGCAGCGCTGGGTCCAGACCGAGTTCAATCTCGACAGCACCAGCCGGGCATCGCTCGAGTCCGCCCCCAGGCAGCCATCGACGATGCTGGCCACCTCGATCGACGCCCACCACGGGTACTCCCGGCGGCTGCGGGCGCTCCAGGAGGTCAACGTCGCCGCCGCGACGGTGCTCGATCCGGACGAGCTGGCCCGGATCACCCTGGACGAGATCGTACGGATCTTCGGCGCGGAGCGGGCGTTCCTGTTCCTCGCCGACGACGTGTCCGGGCAGTTGCACCCCCACCTGGGCCGGGATGGCCAGCGGGGGGACCTGGAGCGGCTGACGGGCTACGGGGCGTCGCTGGTGGAGCGGGTCCACGAGTCCGGAGAGCCCCTGGTCGTGACGGGCAGCGACCACGGTGCAGCGTTGGGCTCGCACAGCACGGTCGTCCACGGGCTGCGCAGCATCATGGTCGCGCCGCTGCTGCTGAAGGGCCGCCCGGTCGGGGTCGTCTACCTCGACAGCAGGGCCGCGAAGGGCATCTTCCTCGCCGAGGATGTGGAGCTGCTGACGGCGATCACGACCCATGTCGCGCTGTTCCTGGAAACGGCCAGGACCGCGCAGCTCAAGGTCGCCGTCCAGGTGGCCCGGCACGAGCGGGACGTGGCCGAACTCCTGCGAAGCAGAATGCGGACCATGACGGCCAGCCTGGACGCCTCGGAGGTGGCCTACCGGCTGGCGGCGGCCGTGGCCGAGTTCCTCCCCGATACCGCGGCCTACCTGCTGCACCGGGCCGAGGACGGCACAAGCGCCCTGGTGTGCTCGGGTCCGGCCGAGGCCGAGGGCTCCCGCTGGCGGCCGCTCGACCCGCACGGTTGGGACGTGCCAGCCTCGCTGATGCAAGCGGAATCGGCGGTTCTGGGCGTGCGGGGCGTCGATCCGCTGCCCCTGCCGGAGTACCTGCCGGAGTCCACGGCGAGCTGGCTGACGGTCCCGCTGAGCGCCCGGGGCACCGGCCGGGGAATCCTGGTCGCGGCGACCAGCGGCCGGCCGTACACCGAGGCCGAGGTCGAGGTCACCACGGCCCTTGCCGGGCAGGGCATCATCGCGCTGGACAACGCGCTGCTGTTCGAGCGAGTCGAGAACGCGGCAACCCACGACGAGCTGACCGGGCTGTTCAACCGGCGGCACTTCCTCGACCAGGGCCGGCGGCATCTGGTGCATGCCGCCGGCCCCGACGCCCAGGTCGCCGCGGTCATGGTGGACATCGACCATTTCAAGCAGGTCAACGACACCTATGGGCACGACGTGGGGGACGAGGTCATCCGGAGCATCGCCCAGCGGCTGGCCTCGGTGCTCCGCCGGTCGGACCTCATCGGCAGGTACGGCGGGGAAGAGTTCGCCGTGCTGCTGCCGGAGACGACCCCGGACGACGCCCTGAGCGCGGCGCGGCGCCTGCACACGGCCGTGGCCCAGGAGCCGCTCGCCACCACGGCCGGGGCGCTGTCCCTCACGGTCAGCGTCGGACTATCCGCCTTGGGCGGAGCGGGCTCCGCCCTGGCCGATCTGCTCCGGCTGGCCGACCAGGCGCTGTACACGGCCAAGCGCACCGGTCGGGACCGGGTCGCGACGGCCCACGACGACGGGTGATCCCGCGGCCGGCCGCCGTCGGCGGGCCGATGGCGGCCGGCGTGCGGCGGCGCCGGTGGTCTCCGCTCACAGCCGGCCGAGGGTCAGACCTCCGTCGACCATGACCACCTGGCCGGTGGAGTAGGGGAAGTCGCCCCGGGCGAGCGCGGCAACGGCCCGCCCGACGTCCTCCGGCTCGCCCCACCGGTGCTGGGGAACGAGCCCCTCGGCGATCAGGCGGTCGTACTTCGTGGTCACCCCGCTGGTCATGTCGGTCCGGATGACCCCTGGCCGCACCTCGTACACGGGGATGCCGATCTGCGCCAGGCGCGCGGCCCACAGCTGGGCCGCCATGCTCAGGCCGGCCTTGGACACGCAGTACTCCCCGCGCTCTGGCGACGCCAGGGTGGCCGACACCGAGGTCACGAAGACGACCGTTCCCGGGAACGTCGGGTCGGCCGACCGGGCGTCCACCATGTCCCGGACGATGGCCTGGGTCAGAAAGTAGGGTCCCTTGAGATTGATGGAGATCAGCCGGTCGAAGCTGTCCTCGGTGGCCTCCAGCAGATCCCGCCGCTGGGATGGAGCCACGCCAGCGTTGTTGACCAGCACGTTGACCGCACCGACGGTCTCCCTGATCCCCACCAGCAGCTCGGCCCGGTCCTGGGCGCTGCCGATGTCCGCCCGCAGGTAGCTGGCCCGCTGCCCGCCCGCCGACAGCTCAGCGAGCACCGGCTCGATCTCGCTGGCCGGCCGGCGACCGCAGAGGATCACGTCGAACCCGCCGGCGGCCAGTTCCCGGGCGATCCCCAGCCCGATGCCCCGGGTACCCCCGGTGACCAACGCGACCCGGCTCATCCTTGTCCTTCCCGCGCCTCGGCACCCGGCGCCGTCACGGCCGAGTGAAAGGCCAGGTACGTCTGGTCCCTCGCGCTGCGCTGAAGATAGAGAGCCAGCTCACGCAGGTGGTAGTCGCCCCACATCGACGATTCGCCGCAGGCGACCGTCCGGCCGGCCGGCACGTGGTCCCACCGGTTGGGCCAGTGGTAGACCGAGTGCAGCAGCAGGCCCTCGTGGGTGGGATCGGTGCTGAGATACGGTTCCGCGAGCAGCGTCCCGGCGACGCGCAGGCCCGCCAGCCAGTAGCGCTCGCCCTCGCCGGCGGTGCCGAGACGCCGGCCCAGGCGCAGCAGGCCCTGGGCGGCGATCGCGGCGGCCGAGCTGTCCACCGGCTCGTGGTCGTTGAACGGATCCGCCGGGCGGGCGAGGTAGTCGCCGAGGGCCGGCAGGCCGGGCGCCCCGGTGTCCCAGTAGGGCACCCCGCAGGTCGGGGTCTGTTCCAGGTAGAAGTCCGCGGTCGCCCGCGCGGCCCGCAGCATCATGGCGGTGACCGCCGCGCGGCCCCCGTGCGGCTCGAACACCGCGTCGGCGAGCGTGTCGAGGAACTCCAGCTGCTCCGGATAGCCGCACACCACCCAGGCGAGTCCTCTGGTCCAGGTGCTGAACGCCGAGTATCCCTGCTGCGTGCTGGGGCAGCGGTAGCGGCCGTCGGTGACGTTGAAGAGGCTCTCGTGCACCACCCGGCCGGGCAGGTCGTAGCCGTCCCGCCCCTCGCCGTAGTAGACGTTGTACCTCGCGGTGGCTCCGGCGTGGCGGATCAGCCGGTCCAGCAGGCAGATCCGGCGGTCGTTCTCGCCCATCAGCACGTGCCCGAGCCCGTAGCCGAGGGCCAGCGCCCGCAGCGAGCGGACGGTGTCGGAGAACAGCGAGTGGGGGCCGTTGAAGGAATGGATGTAGCCCCCGCCGTCCGCCAGCTCCGTCCACCGGTTGGCCTGCACGGCCGCCGAGCTCTTCAGCGCCAGTTCGTAGAACCGGCGCTCCCACGGGTCGTCGGGAAGGCGTCCCTCCCGCATCAGCCGGAGCAGGGTGCCGTAGGTGCTGACGTTGTTGAACCCGTGGTCGTGCACCCCGGTGTGGGTGACGTGCGAGGCCATCAGCTCGACGGTCCGGGCCCGGCCGAGGGCCAGGTAGCGGTCCTCCCCCGTCGCATCGAACTGGAGCAGCGCCGATCCGAACTGGAAGCCCTGGGTCCACTCGGTCCAGCCGCGGGCGGTGTACCGCCCCGCAACGGTGAACACCGGGGCGCCGGCCTCCGGGTCGAAGCGGGCCTCCAGGGCATCGATCTTCTCGGCCGAGCACGCCCAGAGCCGCTGGATCAGGGGCCCCAGGTCCTGGACGGACGGAGCCTCGGTCAGGTCAATCATCGTGTGGTCTCCCCGCCGTTCACCGGTCGACCCGGGCGCCGCCGCCCCGGGCGAGTTTTTCGACCTCGGCCAGGCTCGCCATGGAGGTGTCGCCCGGGGTGGTCATGGCCAGGGCACCGTGCGCCGCACCGTACTCGACGGCGCGGGCGAGGTCGCCGTGCTCCAGCAGGCCGTAGATCAGGCCGGAGGCGAAGCTGTCGCCGCCGCCGACCCGGTCCATGATCTCCAGCTGGCGGTGGGTCGCGGTGACGAATCCCTGCTTGGACCAGGCAATGGCACCCCAGTCGTTGACCGTCGCCGTCCGCACGGTGCGCAGCGTGGTGGCGATGACGGAGAAGTTGGGGTATGCCGTGACCACATCGACGATCATGCGTTGAAAGTTCGTGCTGTCCAGTTCCGCGAGGCTCTCGTCGGTGTCGGGCACGGTGAATCCCAGGCTGGCGGTGAAGTCCTCCTCGTTGCCGATCATCACGTCCACGTAGCGGGCCAATCGCCGGTTGACCTCCTGGGCCCGGGCCTGGCCGCCGATGGCCCGCCACAGGCTGGGCCGGTAGTTGAGGTCGTAGGAAATGATCGTGCCGTGCCGCCGGGCCGCCGCCATGGCCGCCTCGACGACCTCCGGGGTGCTCTCGGACAGCGCGGCGTAGATGCCACCGGTGTGGAACCACCGCACGCCGAGGGTGCCGAACAGGTGTTCCCAGTCGATGTCCGCCGGACGCATCCGGCTGGCCGCCGTGTTGCCCCGGTCGGAGCAGCCGACGGCGCCCCGCACGCCGAAGCCGCGCTCGGTGAAGTTCAGGCCGTTGCGCACCGTGCGGCCGGTGCCGTCGTAGGGCACCCAGGTGACCAGGGAGGTGTCCACCCCGCCCTGGAGCATGAGGTCCTCCAGCAACCGGCCGACCTCGTTGCTGGCGAGGGCGGTGACGATGGCGGTCCGCTGGCCGAAACAGCGGCGCAGGCCACGGGCGACGTTGTACTCGCCGCCGCCCTCCCACGCCCGGAAGGTCCGCGCGGTGCGCACCCGCCCCTCCCCCGGGTCGAGGCGCAGCATGACCTCGCCGAGGGATACCAGGTCGTAGCGGCATTCCGCACGGTCACGCAGTGTCAGCACCGGCATGTCCTCACCTCGCTCCGGCGACGTTGACGGCCTCGGCGGTCAGCCGGGTGACCTCGCTCCACCGCTCGGCACGCAGCAGGTCCGCGGCGACCATCCAGGTGCCGCCCACGGCCAGGACGGCGTCGATCGCCAGGTAGTCCCGGAGGTTCGCGCTGGTGACGCCGCCGGTCGGAATGAACTTCAACGCCCGGTACGGCGCGGCGAGGGCCTTGACCATCCTGGCGCCGCCCAGCTGCTCGGCGGGGAAGAACTTGACCGTGTCCAGCCCGGCGTCGAGCGCCATCTGGATCTCGGTCGAGGTGGCGACCCCCGGGAACACCGCGATGCCGAGTTCCTGGCAGCGCCGCACGACGGAGGGACCGAAACCGGGGCTCACGACGAACCGCGCGCCGGCGGCAACGGCCCGGTCGACCTGGTCGACGGTGAGCACGGTCCCCGCGCCAACCATGAGGTCGGGCTCGTGCGCGAGGGTACGGATCGCGGCCTCGGCCGCGTCGGTACGGAACGTCACCTCGACGGACCGCAGCCCGCCGGCGACAATGGCCGCGCCGAGCGGCGCGGCCTGAGCCGCGTCGTTCAGGACCACGACGGGCAGCAGCCGGGCCGCCCCGATCGCGTCAACGACCTCGGACACGTTGACCTCCAAATACAGCCAGGTAACGGCCCGCCCGCTGCGGGAACAGGGGCGAGCGGGCCGGGTGATCACCACTCCGGAAAACGCTTTCCTGTGGCGGATCGACAGTACCACCGCAGAGCACGAGCGAACATCCCCGCCGGTGTCCGGGGCCGCCGGACCGGCCGGTCCGGCGCCGTACCCCGCGGGATAACCGGTCGCAGCACCCAGCGCCCTACACTCGACCCCTATGCCGTCACAACCGTACGATCTCCTCATCGACGCCGCCAGGGACCTGCCCCGAACGGCGTCGGCCTACGACGCGGAACTACTGGCGTCCACGCTGCTCGGCAGCCTGTACGCCGTCGCGGAGCCCCCTCGGGCGCAGGCGGTCGAGCGGTTCGTGAC
>JABDRL010000212.1 GCA_013041765.1 Dactylosporangium sp.
GGCCAGGACCTGGCGTGTCCTGGCCCCTGCGCCAGCCCAGACGGCCGGTTGAGGCCCAGCTGAGACTCGCCGCCGATCACACCGGTGACGCGGTCCCGTGAAGCCGCTCGCTGGAGGGATGTTCCACATGGTCTACAAGCCGAAGCCGGCGGTCCTCGCCGCGGCCGCCGTTGGCGTCGGGCTGCTGCTGCTCGTTCCGGCCATGGCGTTCGCGGCCCCGGAGAGCACGAAGAAGCTGACCATCGAGCGGGCCCCGGGGAATCCCCACACCATCGAGATCGACTGGCGCCAGGTGGCCGGGGTGCACCACTACAACGTCAGTGTCTTCGACGGGGACACCGACACCGTGACGGTGGTGCCGGCCGGGACCACCACCATGACCCTCACCCGCACCGAGAGCTGCGTGCGGCTGCGGGTCAACGTCGGCTCCCGTGACGCCGCGGGGCTCGGCGGGACCTCGCGGAACGTCTGGCTGCCCTCCCTGGCTCCCGGTGGGGTCTCGGCCCTGCGCGCCGAGCGGGGCCCCACCGGCAGCGAGCTGACCATGACGTGGAAGCCCCCCGTCTGGCCGGGATACGGCACTCCGGGCGGCTACCGGGTGCTGGTGGTCCGGTCCACCGACCGCACCCCGGTCCTCGACGAGGTGGTCGCCGACCCCGCGGCCGCCATCGACGGCCTGGATCCCGCGACGAGCTACGTCATGAACGTCACGGCCCAGAACTCCTTCGGGTCGTGCGCGACCGCCAAACTCCCCATCGGCACCGACCGGCCCGGCACCGTCGCCAGCCTGAAGGCCGTGCGGGACGCCTCGTCATCCAGCCGGGTCAGGGTTACCTGGGGTGCGCCGGCCTACCCCGGTCGCAGCCCGATCACCCACTACATCGTCGGGTACGGCGCGATGAAGGCGACCCGGTTCCTCAAGGTCAACGGCACCTCGACCATGCTGGACCTCGACCCGAAGACCACGTCCGTGGTCCAGGTGCAGCCCATCAGCGTGGCCGGGGCCGGCCGCATCGGGTCCATCAAGGTCCCGGCCTTCGGCGCACCGGCCCAGGCCTCCGTCGACTCGAAGATCACCATCGAGCAGCAGGGGGCGCAGGTCGTGGTCCGCCTCAGTGCCCGGATCGGCGCCAACGGCCAGTACCCGAAGCTGGCCGTGCGGATCCGTCCCATCTCGGTGGAGGACGGCTTCACCGATGAGCAGTGGGGGCAGAACAGCGCCCAGATGCTGACCTTCGGCCCCGTTCCCGACGGTTCCTACCTTGTGTCCGTGCACGGGGCGGGCGACTCGGGGGAGGTCGAGTGGGGCAAGAAGATCATCAACATCAACGAGACCGGCGCCGCCGCCCAGAACGACTGGACCATCGTCCGAGGCAGGGCCACTCTCAGGGGCGATGTCATCAGCATCGCCGAGAAGAGCCCGAACACCCAGATCATCAGCAGGACCCGGCGCGCCCACGCCAACATGTCGCTGGCCACGACGGTAACCCTACGAAGCGGTCGAGGTTACGGTCTGTGGTTGCGGGCCTCGGTCAGCAAGGGCAAGCAGATCTCCGGTTACTCGCTCGAGTACGACCCTGGCTACGCCAAGGACTCCCCGAGCACCGGCCCGTCCGTCGCGCTCCGCGTGCAGTACCGGGGCAAGGCGTGCCGCACGCCCCTGGCGGTCACGAAGATCCCGGCGAAGATCGCCACATTCGAGACGCACCATCTGCGGGTCGCGATCAACGGCGACACCATCTACGCCACCGTTGACGGCCTGGTCGCCCTGGACCTGCCCAGCCTCACCGCCGTCACCCCGGCGAGCTGCACCGCCCCGGCCCCGACCGGCACCCAGGGCGGGGTGTACGCCGGGGGCAGCGGTTCCAGCGTCACCTTCACCGGCACGACTGTGAACTGAGCACCGGCATCCCTCCACTCGTCCCGTCGCCCGCCGATAGGACCCATGGCCCCGCCGCTCGGCCACTGGAGGTCAACCGTGTCTCGACCTCGTGCGTTACTCGTCGAGGACTCCCCAGAGTTCGTCCTGCTCTGCAAGCATCTGCTGGAGCGGGAGGGGTTCGACGTCCTGGTCGCCACCGACGGCGAGCGAGCCGTCGAGCTGGCCCGGGCCGATCCCCCGGAGCTGGCCGTCCTCGACCTCGGCCTGCCGGATGTGGACGGAGTCGAGGTCTGTCGCCGCATCCGGCAGTTCACCGATGCCTACATCGTGATGGTCACGGGCCGCGCGGACGAGGTCGACAAGGTCGTCGGCCTGTCCGTCGGCGCGGACGACTACGTCACCAAGCCGTTCTCCCCGCGGGAGCTGGCGGCGAGAATCCAGGCGATGCGCCGCCGGCCCCGCGCGGAGGTGTCCCGGGACACCCGCGACTTCGGTTCCCTGAGCATCGATCCGGTCGCCCGGGAGGTCACCGCCGAGCGCGTACCCCTTGACCTTACGAAGATCGAATTCGATCTCCTCGACATGCTCTCCTCCAGCCCGCGCCGGACGTTCACCCGCAACCAGTTGCTGGAGGACGTCTGGGGTGACAACTGGTACGGCGACGACCACATCATCGACGTCCACGTCGGTAATCTGCGCCGCAAGCTCGGCGAGTCGGCCTCGGCCCCCCGGCACATCCGAACCGTCCGGGGCGTCGGCTACCGTTTCGAGCCGTAGTGCTTCCGGCGGACCAGCGCTCCCCTGGCCAGGACCAGCGCCCCGATCGCCGGCAGCGCCCAGCCGGCGAGATCCAGGTCGTCGTCGGACTCCGAGGGTACGAATCCCACCAGGGTCAGGGTCGTGCCCCCCGGGGTCTGTCCCACGGCCAGCACGCTCGACCCCGAGGCGAGCCTGGCCCGCTGCTCCCCGGTGTCCACCACGGCCCGGACGGTGCCGGTCTCATCGGCGACCGCCCGCCGCTCGTCGGCATCGCCCATCCGCAGCAGGACCCGCGAGTGCGCCCGGAATCCCACGCCGGCGATGACGATGCGCTTCTTGCTCTTCTTCGACTTCCAGCGCACCCCGAGCTGGTGGGCGTTGCCGCCGTAGCCCGGTCCCTCCGCGACCGCCGCCGAGGGGGTGAGCAGGGCCGCCAGCATCCCGGAGAGCACCGCCAGCCGCACCCGTCGCACCGATCGCACACCCGATGCCTCGGCGGGTGGGCAGCCGACCTGAGGGGTTCCCCGTCCGGGACCCTCGACCCGCTGAGAGAAGCTTGTTACCGGCTTGACACCTGGTTGAGGTCGGGTGCCGATCCGGAACGCATGACCATCACACCCCTGCTTCCGGCACCGGCCATCCCGACGCAGTCCCAGTCCCGGACCGTGCGGCGCGTTCCGCTGGCGGCGCCCCGGGGCATCGGTGAGCTGTTCGACGCCTCGCGGCTGTGGCGCGGGCCGGAGACCAGCATCGAGCTGACGGTCGTGGTGCCGTTCTACAACCCGGGCACCACGCTGCGGCGCACCGTGCTCCGGCTGGTCGACTGCCTGCGGGCCGAGGGGGTCGGGTTCGAGGTGATCGCCGTGTCCGACGGCAGCACCGACGGTTCCGAGGACACCCTCGCCGGCATCGACCCCCGGGTGCGGGTGCTCACCAGCCCGCGCAACCAGGGCAAGGGGGCCGCGCTGCACCTGGGGTTCGCCCGGGCCCGGGGATCCTGGGTGGGATTCATCGACGCCGACGGCGACATCGATCCGGCCCATGTCGTCGAGTACCTGCGCATCGCCCGGCGGGGAGGGCACGCCGGGGTCTACGCCGACAAGCGGCACGCGCGCTCGGAGAGCGCCGCGACGGCCTTCCGCCGGCTGGTGTCCCTGGTCTACTCAACACTCGTCACGATGCTGTTCCTGCTTGCCGTGCGGGACACCCAGACCGGATGCAAGATCTTCCGCAGGGACGTGCTCGCGGATCTGCTGCCGCGGCTCAAGGAGCGCCGGTTCGCCTTCGACCTGGAATTCTTCGTCGCGGCGCGGGCCTGCGGCATCAGTGATCTCGTCGGGGCGCCGGTCCGGTTGCAGGCCCGGATGTCCGGCTCGACCGTCACCACCAGCACCATCCTGCGCACCGTGCGGGACACGTTCACCATCTTCGGCCGGCTGCGCCTCGATCGGCAGTACGGCCCGAAGGCCGCCGCCCCGAGCGGGCTGACCCGCCTCGGGCTGATGCCGGTTCCCTCGGTACCGTGCGGCCAGCCAAGCTGACCACTCCTGCCGGTGCTCCACCAGCCCCGCGACGACCAGCACGGCCAGGGACAGCAGGGAAGCGAGCAGACCGATCCGCAGCCACCGCCACGGCTGGTAGACCACCGTCGTGGCCCCGGAACCGACCCGGACCGCGACGGTGCCCGCCACGGTCGGTCGTCCCGGGCTGGAGCCGACCCGCCAGCCGGATGACCATTCCTCCGGGATCACCACCCAGCCTGGCGGTCCCGGTTCGATCCGCCAGGTCGTCGAGCTGGTCCGCCGGATGCCGCCGCTGCTGGACGACGGGACCGGCCCCTCGTCCGGGCCGTCCACGAGCAGCGCCTCCGTGCCGGATGCTCCCCGGGCCGCCAGCTCCGCGGCTTGCTCGTAGGTCGCCTGCCGGGAGGCCTGGACCCGCCCGGTTCCCACGGCCTCGACCCGGTACAGGTCGAGCTGGGCCGTCCGCAGCACCGGTCGCAGATCTGGCTGATCGGCCAGCCAGGCGTAGGCCGGGTCCTCCCGCCCCCGGCTGAGCAGCACGTACTCCACCCCGAGGGGGGCGAGTCCGCGGCCGAGCCGGCCGCCGCCGGCGTCGGCGACGAGGCGATCGACGTAGGCGGTCCGGCGGGAGATGGCGTTGGTCCGCAACGCTCCCAGCTCGACCGCGTCGCTGGAGAGCACGGACCGGCGGAAGCAGGCCGCGGCCGGGGTCGCGACGGTCCGCCACCCGGTGAATTCGAACGGCTGGTAGGCATGCCACGGCAGGAACAGCACGGCCCCGCTGCCCTCCCCCATGATCTGATCGGCCTGGCTCCACGCGTCGGGGTACCGGGTGGTCTGCACGCCGCCGCCGAGTCCCCACACCAGGGTCGGCGCGACGGCGAAGCAGCAGCACCCGATCGCCACCGCGCCGCTGATGGTCGCCACCCGCCGGCCGGAGGTCATGGCGCGCTCGACGAACGCCCCGAACGCGACGGCGTAGCCCAGCACCGCGAGGGCAACCCATTTCTGCTGCTCGCGCATGACGTCGAAGAGGGGAACGGCCCCGAACGCCGTCCGGTAGAGCCAGCCCAGCGGGCCGTCGATGCCCGCGCCCAGGCCCAGCCCGAGCAGCGTCACGGCGGTCACCGGCCGGCCGAGGTCGGCGTCCCGCGCGCACAGCCGGGCCAGTCCCGCGATCACCACGAGAAGCACCACCGCGAGGATCGGTGGACCGAGCACCGGGCCGACGAAGTCGCGGGGCGTCTCCACCCCGCCGCGCCAGAACCCGTGCAGGGAGGCCACGGTGAGCGTCACCCCGCCCGGCCCCGCCCGCGGGGCGTACGCCTCCAGGTCGTGGGCGGTGACCCAGGAGGCGTGGATCCCGGTCACCGCGACCGCGACCCCGTAGAGGTAGACCCCGGCCGCACCGAGCGCGATGAGCGTGGTCCGGACCAGGTCGACGGCGCGGGGCCGCGGCAGCAGCGCGACGGCCAGCAGCACCGCGGCCCCCAGCCAGGCCGCGTGCGGGCTGACGGCCATGGCCAGGGCGTACCAGCCGGCCGGGCGGGCGGCGAAGGGCTTGCCCTCCCGCCTGGCCGCCATGGCGGAGGCGAACAGCCAGGCCAGCAGGGCCACCGCCAGCAGCAGGGGCACGTGACCGGCCCGGATGCGTTCGACGACGAACGGGTTGCAGCCGACGACCAGGGCCGCCGAATGCCGGCGCCACCGGCCGCCCCCGGCCAGGGCGGAGACGCCGCCGGCGGCCAGGGGGAAGTACGCCAGCACGACGAGCCAGCCGGTCGCCCGGGCCCCGACCACCTCCCGCACGACCTGGGTCGCCAGCCGGAAGGGCATGGCGTCCAGGGCTGCCGGGTCGAGCCCGTACAGCCCGGAGGTCACGGCCTGGTGCGGGCCGCTGACCCAGTCCAGCAGCAGCAGGTACCCGCCCCCGAAGGCCCACGGGAGGACCACGGTGATCCCGACACAGAATCCGACCAGGGCGGATTCGGCGGTCAGCCGGTTGGGCCCCGAGGGCTGGCCGGTCATCGCTCGCGTCGGTCCTCGCGCGGCCCGTGCGCCGCCTCGACCACGGCCGCCACCAGCCGCGTCAGGCCGTCCGGGCCGGCTCCGGACGTGTCGACGACGAGTTCCACGACACCGGCCGGCCGCTCGGTCAGCAGCGCCCGGTACCGCTCCTGCTCGCTGGCCTGCTCGCGGTAGGGGCGTTCCGGCTGGCGGGCATGGATCAGACCCAGTGGCGCGTCCGGAAGGACCAGGATGTCGGGTCGCGGAATGATCCGACAGATCACGGTGGCCGCGCGGGACTCCGGCCAGGGCGACTCGCGCAGGTCGTACACCCACCGGTCGACCAGCACGACCCGCCGCCGCCACCGCTGCGGGGCGACGAACCGCGCGTAGCGCCAGACGTACTCGCCCGCGTAGTACCAGGCGGCGATCCGGCGGAGAAGGGGGCGGTCCCGGGTGCGGGCCACCGGGTGGCCGGGGCCCGCAGCCTTGGACACCCCCAGCAGCCGCCGGGCGAGGGCCACGCCGGGCAGGTTGCCCCGGCCCATGCCGAAGTAGGCCGAGGCCGTCGGCAGCCCCAGCCGCCGCAGGCGGTCATCGAGCTGCGCGGCGACCGTGGTCTTGCCGGAACCGTCCGTGCCGATCAGCGCGACCACGACGCCCCGCACCCGCAGGCCGAGCGGCCCGGCGGCCGGCCCGGCGGGCCAGAC
>JABDRL010000213.1 GCA_013041765.1 Dactylosporangium sp.
TCGTCCGGAACGACGGTGTGAGCACCAGCGCGTCCAGCTGGTTCAACAGCGGGCTGACCTACTGGTCCCGCCAGCTGAATGACAAGTACTTCACCGCCTACGCCCGAGGGACGCTCTACAACCAGAACTTCGACCCTGGCTACGGCTACGGCCGCACCATCTCCTACTGACGACGGGCAGATCACGATCGCGGCGCGGACCGGGTGCCGCGCCGCGGGCCGTTCCCGCACGCCGCGGGCCGGAAACCGTCGCGATGCTGGGTCAGTCGAGTACCAGCAGCCCGCCGTCCCGGACGATCGGCACCGACAGGGTCTTGTAGCCGACCTCGTCGAACAACACGACAACCCGATCGCGCTCGTAGGCCAGCACGGTGCCGGGGCCCCACTCGGCGTGCCGAACCGCGCTGGTCACCGGGAAAGGCCGGAGGTTGTCCACGGCGGTCGGCACGGCCTCGGTCGCGGCCGCGCAGTTGTCGCAGTGCCCGCAGTCCTCGTCGGACTGCTCGCCGAAGTACGCCAGCAGCGCGCGGCCCCGGCAGTGCCGGCTCTCCGCGTACTGGCGCATCATGTCGATCCGTGACCGGCGCAGGGTCTGGTGCCTGGCGAACCGCTCCCGGGCCAGCCGGGCCGCGGCGGCCGGGACCGGCGCGTACCGGGGCACGGACAGGCGACCGGCCCGCCCGACGGCAACCGCGCCCACCTGCTCCAGCAGCCCCAGCATCTGGGTCAGCCGGCGGGCCGGCAGGCCCGTGCGGACGCTCAGCGCGCTTCTGGTGGTCTGCCCCTCGCCCAGCGCCGCCGCCAGCTCGGTCAGCTCCGCCACCTGGGGCGCACCGGAGGCGAAGAACCGCTGCAACGCGATGTCCTCCGGGCGGAACAGCAGCACCGTGCTGGCCGGCCCGCCGTCCCGACCGGCCCGACCGATCTCCTGGAAGTAGTTGTCCGGGGAGTCGGGCAGCGCGACATGATGGACCCAGCGAATGTTGGGTTTGTCGACGCCCATCCCGAACGCGCTGGTGGCGACCATGACGGGCAGCCGATCGGCCATGAAATCCGCATACCGGCGGTTGCGCTCGCCAGCGGCCAGCCCGGCGTGAAAGGCCGCCGCCTCGACCCCGGCCTCGCCCAGCCGTGCGGCCAGCCGCTCGGCGATGGCCCGGGTGGGGGCGTAGACCACACCGGGAGACGCCTCCCGGCGTACCTGGGCCAGCAGCTTCTGCCAGCGTTGCTCCTCGCTGGTGCAGTGCACCGCCGCAAGATGCAGGTTGGGCCGGTCCAGCCCCGCGACGACCACCAGCGGATCGCGCAGCCCGAGGGCCTCCACGATGTCCTCCCGAACCGGCGGGGACGCGGTCGCGGTCAGCGCGGCCACCGGCGGCCGACCGAGCTGCCGGATGAGGTGGCCGAGCTGGAGGTAGTCGGGGCGGAAGTCGTAGCCCCACGCCGACACGCAGTGCGCCTCGTCGATGGCGACCAGACCGGGCCGGAGCGCCCGGACCTCGGCCAGCCGCTCCGGGTTGACCAGTTGCTCCGGCGTGATGAACAGGAACCTGGCCCGGCCATCGCGCACCGCCTCCAGCGCCGCCAGCTGCTGGTTCGGGGTCTGGGCAGAGCTGACCCGGACGGCCGCCAGCCGCCCGTCGGCGCGGGCGTTGAGCCCCGCGACCTGGTCGGTCTGGAGTGCCAGCAACGGCGAGACGACGACCGTCGGCCGGTTGAGGAGCGCTCCGGGGATCTGGTACACAGCGGACTTCCCGCCCCCGGTCGGCAGGACCACCAGGGTGTCGCGCCGCCGCAGGATGGCGCGCATCGGCGGCAGCTGCCCGGGACGCAGGGTGTGCCAGCCGAAGTGCCGGCGGGCGGCCCGCCGTAGCCGGGAGCCCGGCCGCAGCCGGTTACCGAGGGCGAGCAGGGGGGCAAGGCGGGAAGTCAGCGGGCTCATCGGGCGCAGAGCCTACCCGGCCGGTCCGACAGTCGATCAGAGCCGGACCAGCACCGCGAGACCGGACCCGGCGCTGTCCGTCGTGTCCCACGAGGCCACCCGGCCGGCGGCGCACACGTCGTCGGCCACCGCCGCCAGCACCGGAAGAACGTCGGCCGGGGCGCGCACCACGACCTCGGCGACCTCGGTCCGCATCGACACCTGGGCCTCCGACTTGGCCTTGCGAATCGCCCCGATCACCTGGCTGGCCACGGCCAGCGGGGTGCCGTCGGTTTCCCCGGCCAGGACCCGCGGTTCCTCCGGGGCCGGCCACGCCGCTCGATGTACCGTGCCCTCCCGCCACCACGACCACACCTCTTCGGTCACGTACGGCAGGAACGGGGCGAACAGCCGCAGCAGCACCCCCAGAGCGGTGGTCAACGACACTCGCGCCGACTCGGCTCGAAGATCACCGCGCCCGCCGTAGGCCCGGTTCTTGACAAGTTCCAGGTAGTCGTCGCAGAAGCGCCAGAAGAACTGCTCGGTGCGTTCCAGCGCCCGGGCGTAGTCGTAGCCGTCCAGTGCCGCCGTCGCCTCGGCGACCACCGTCGCCAGGTCGGCGAGCATGGACCGGTCGAGGCTCTCGGTGGCGGTCGCGGCCGGTGCCGGCGCGCCCAGCCCCAGCACGAAGCGGCTGGCGTTGAGCACCTTCACCGCGAGCCTGCGGCCCACCTTCATCTGCCCGGTGTCAACCGCTGTGTCGGTGCCCGGACGGCCGCTGGCGGCCCAGTAGCGGGCCGCATCGGAGCCGTACCGTTCCAGCAACCCCAGCGGCGTCACCACGTTGCCCCTGGACTTGGACATCTTCTTGCGGTCCGGATCCAGCACCCAGCCCGAGATGGCGGCGTGCGACCACGGCAGCTGGTGATGCTCGGCGTGCGAGCGCACGATGGTGGAGAAGAGCCAGGTACGGATGATCTCGTGGGCCTGCGGGCGAAGATCCATCGGAAACACCCGACCGAACAGGTCGTCATCGATGCCCCACCGGCCGGCGATGTACGGGGTCAGCGATGAGGTCGCCCAGGTGTCCAGCACGTCCGGATCGCCGAGGAACCCCCAGGGCTGACCGCGCTGCCCGGCGTCGTACCCCGCTGGGACATCGACACTCGGGTCGGCCGGGAGTCTGGTCTCATCGGCCAGAATGGGCTTGTCGTAGACCGGATCGCCCTGCTCGTCCAGCGGGTACCACACCGGGATCGGCACCCCGAAGTAGCGCTGGCGGCTGACCAGCCAGTCGCCGGTCAGGCCGGTGACCCAGCTCTCGTAGCGGGCCCGCAGATGCTCCGGGACCCAGGTCAGCTGCTGGCCCCGGGCCAGCAGCGCCGCCCGCAGGCCGGCGTCGCGACCGCCGTTGCGGATGTACCACTGCCGGGTTGTGATGATCTCCAGGGGCCGGTCGCCGCGCTCGTAGAACTTCACCGGATGCACGATGTCGACGGAATCGCCCACGAGGTCGCCCGATGCCCGCAGCGCCTCGACGACGCGTTCCCGCGCGGTGTGCATCGTCGCGCCGGCGATCCGCGCGTAGGCCGCACGCCCCGCGGCGGAACCCAGCCCCGCTGGGGGATCGGCGAGGATCCGCCCGTCCCGCCCGATCACCGACCGGGTCTCCAGCCGCAGCTCCCGCCACCACAGCACATCGGTCAGATCACCGAACGTGCAGATCATCGCCAGCCCGGAGCCCTTCTCCGGGTCGGCCAGCCGATGGGACCGGACCGGCACCTCCACGCCGAAGACCGGCGTCCGCACGGTCGTACCGACCAGCTCCCGGTACCGCTCGTCGTCGGGATGGGCCACCAGGGCGACGCATCCGGGCAGCAGTTCCGGGCGGGTGGTCGCGATGACGGCCCGCTGGCCGTCCTGACGATGAAATGCCAGGTGGTGATAGGCACCGGGTCGCTCCCGGTCCTCCAGTTCCGCCTGGGCGACCGCGGTCTGGAAGGTCACGTCCCACAGGGTCGGGGCCTGGGACAGGTACGCCTCGCCCCGCAGCACGTTGCGCAGAAAGGCCCGCTGGGACACCGTGCGTGCATCGGCGTCGATGGTCTGGTAGGTCATCTGCCAGTCCACGGACAGCCCCAGCCTGCGCCAGAGTTCCTCGAATGCCCGCTCGTCGGCGACCGTCAGCCGTTCGCACAGCTCGATGAAATTTCGTCGCGAGATCGGGACCTCGGTCCTTCCAGGACGCTCCGGCGGGGTGAGGTCCGGGTCGTAGGGCAGGGCCGGATCACATCGCACGCCGAAGTAGTTCTGCACCCGCCGCTCCGTTGGCAGGCCGTTGTCGTCCCACCCCATGGGGTAGAACACCGAGCGCCCTCGCATCCGCTGGTAGCGGGCGACGATATCGGTGTGCGTATAGGAGAACACGTGGCCGATGTGCAGCGACCCGCTGACGGTCGGCGGCGGGGTGTCGATCGAGTAGACCTCGTCGCGGCCCTTCGACCGGTCGAACCGGTAGATCCCCGAGTCTTCCCACCGGCGTGCCCACTTGTCCTCCAGCCCGTCCAGGGACACGGATTCTGGCACAGCGAAGCTCGGGGCGATGGCCGTCACAGCACGTGATGGTACCCGGCGTCGAGCGCCCCGGGCGAGCATCAATCACGGTCCGCCGACGATGCTGCGGGGATTGCGGCGACGTCTTACCATCACGCCATGGTCGATGCCGGTGGTAGTCCCCCAGCCTGGCACAGTGGTCCGTCTGCGCCCGGTCCTGGCG
>JABDRL010000293.1 GCA_013041765.1 Dactylosporangium sp.
CTCACGTAGGCGTCGGAAACGTAGCGTCCGTCCGCCAGCCGGTTCCAGCGGTCGGTGGTGCGTACTCGTCCCCGGATGCTCTGCCCGGCGACCTGGCACTGGATCGTGATGGTGGTTCCGGTGGGGAGTGTTCCGGTCCGCTGGGACAACGTGGTGGCCCCGGTCCGGACGGATAGTCCACTGCTTCCCGCCGCGATGGTGCCGCTGACCGTGCCGGCGGCGCCGGCGGGAAGCCCGATCAGCGCGAACACCACAGTGGCCATGCCCGACACGGCCAGAAGCGAGCGAACCCACCGAAGTAGGGGGCGGTGCATGTCTGCCTCCGTATAAATCCGGCGTGTAGCTTTCCGTGCCACCCGTCCATTTCGAGACTGAGGTCCTAATTTGTCTTTTCTGGTGCCCGCAGGGTGCGAGGCGGTTGCGGTCGCTGGCCGCCATCGGCCGAACGGGCGGTCACCTGGGGCCCGCCCAGCCCCGGGCGGCCCCAGCGCGCTCCTATGACACGGCCAGTCGCATCGTGATGCGGTACTCGCCGGCGTGACTGGTCGTGTCGACCCAGCCGCCGTGGCTGCCGGCGATGGCGCCGACGAGCAGCATCGCCAGCGCGGCGGTTCGGGACGTCTCCGGGTCGCCGGGGTCGGGGACCCGGAGCGCGAGCAGCAGCTCGGTCGTCATGGGCTGGTTCACCGGGCCGGCGACCGTCACCGACCAGCCGGTGGGGTCGGCGTCGGCCCGGATACTGAGCGTCCCCTGGTCCGTGGCCGCGGCCACGGTGCTGATGACCGTGGCGACGGCCCGCCGCACCAGCCGGGCATCACCCGTGATCGCCGGGCCGTCGGACACGGCGACGTCGTGCCGCTCGGCCAGCCGGCCGGTGACGTTCCGCAGGATCCCGGCCAGATCGACCACCTGGTCGCCCCGCTGCCAGGTCCCCGTCTCCAGATCGGAGATGAGGACCAGATCGGCGGCCAGCAGCAGGATGCGCTCGGCGTTTCGCCGGACCGCGTCGGCCGCCCGTCGCCGGCCCCCGGCGTCAAGATCGGTATCGTCGAGCATGGATGCGAAGGCGGCGATGGACGTGGCCGGGGTGCGCACCTCATGGGCGAGCGCGGAGGCGAGCGCGGTGCGGGCACCCCCAGCTCTCCCCGGTCTGGCGGTCGCCGCCCCGGTCGCCGCCGGAGTGGCCGTCTCCGTCCCGGCGGCCGCCGAGGTTTCCTCGATGCGGTGATCGGCCGGCGGTACCGCCTTGATGATCCAGAGGTGGCCGACCGTGTCGCCACCCGCGGTGATGGGAGCGTAGGTGTGTGCCGCGACCGTGCCGCTGGCCAGGGCGTGCCGCTCGGCGGTGACGTGCCGGCCCTGGCCGGCGATCGAGCGCAACCGGGCACTGGTGGCCGCCGGCTCGGCGTACGCCTGGCTGAAGGTCGCGGGCCCGGACGGCAGGTGTGCCCCGGCCAGCTGTTCCTGGCGGACGCCGAGCCCGGCCAGGGTGATGAACGCCCTGTTGGTCGCGACCAGACGGTGATCGGCCTTCAGGATGAGGACGGCGGTCTCCAGGGCGCTGAGGGCGTCCAGCAGGCAGGAGAGCCGCGCGTGTCCCGGGTGTCCGGAACGCTCGGCGGGCGGTTCGGGCTCGCTCATCGACGGATCCCCTCAGGCCTTGACTCAGTCAGATCCCACTTCGAAACGTACAGCCACATCATCACTGTGTGTAGGTTTATCGTGTACAGCGAGTTTGGTGTCGTGGGCTGGGGGGAGGACGACCATGCATGGTGATGCCGACGGCCGGGGCACCGGTCGGCGCCTGACCCTCGATAAGGCCGGGGGGACCTCGAGCGGGAGGCCGAGGCGTTCGTCGCGGCCGCGCGGGGTGCCAGGGACCTGGTCGCGGTGCAGTCGCTGGTCGCCCGGCTGGCCGCGCTCCGGGGCGTCAGCGCGGCGAGCATCACCGTGACCGCCGCGCCGGGCGATGATCCGTTCGCGGCCCTCGCCGCGGCCCTGCCCGCCGACGTCCCCGCGGCGGTGGTGCGCTCGATCGGGCCGGAAGCGTGGCGCCTGCAACTCCGCGTGGCCTTCCGCGACCCTGGACGGTACGCGAGGTTCGGCGCCGTCATCGACGAGATCGCCGCCGCCACGGACCGGGCGATGGCCCGACCCCGCAACCTGCTGGACCGGCCACCCGGCCCGCAGCCCTCGGCGATGTACGCCGCGATCTGTGGCCGGGCACCCGAGGTCATCGTGCTGGTCGACCCCCGGGAGGGCTGGATTCCGCTGTCCGACTCGTTCAGCGCGCTGCTCGGGTACGACGGGCGGGTGCTGCCGCAGGGCGGACCCCTCGGGCTGCTGCATCCCGCCGATCTGGCGGCGGCCGTCTCGACGTTCGTGACCTCGTGCGCGGGGCGACACCCCGCCGACCCCGTTGACCTGCGGGTGCGTGCGGCCGACGGACGCTGGCTGACGTTCGAGGTGGTGGCGCGCAGCTTCGCCGTTGACCACGGAGCGGTCATCATCGCGTACTTCGGGGTGGACGTCACCGCCCAGCGCCAGGCCGTCAGGCTGGCCGGGGTGGAACGGGGACGGCTGGCGACGCTCGTCGAAATGTTGCCGGACGGGGTACTCATCCTCGACGGCACCGGCCGCATCGCGGTGGCCAACGAGGCGGCCCGGCAGTCGCTGCGCCTCGGCGGCGGCCGGGACGGTCAGCGGGGCGTCCACGACGCGGCATCGCTCGTCGCCGCCCTGCAACCCGCGCTGGTGGAGCCCCGGGACTGCGCGGGCAAGCTGCGGGACGTGCTGGACGGAGCGCACGCCGTGGCCGGTTGCGAGATCGAGTTCGCCGACGGCCGGATCCTCGAGCTGGATGCCGTGCCGCTGAGCTGCGACGGCGACCGGATCGGCCGGCTCGTCCAGAGCCGCGACGTCACCGCGCGCGTCGCCGCGATCCGTGGCCTGGAGCACGGGATCTGGGACCCCGAGGCCCCCGAGCGGGTGCTCGCCGAGTCCATGGCCCTCAACAACGAGTTCGCCTCGACGGTCGCCCATGAGCTGCGTGGGCCCCTGGCCTCGGTGGTGGCGTTCTCCTGCCTGCTGGGCGAGGCGGGCAGCGGGCCCCTGACCGACGAGCAACGTGGCCACCTCGCGGTCATCGACCGCAACGCCAACCGGCTGCTGCGCCTGATCGAGGATCTGCTGCTGCTGTCCCGGCTGGAGGCCAGGACCCTGCACCTGCAACGGTCTCGGGTCCGGATGATGGACCTGCTCGGCGCCGCCGTGACGGAGTACGAACCGGGGGCGGTCGCCGCCGGCATCGACCTGCGGCGTGACCTGGCCGAGGGCCCGGACCCGATGGCAGACGGCGCGAGACTGTATCAGGTCATGGCGAATCTGCTGGAGAACGCCCTGCATTTCACGCCTCGGGGTGGTCGGATCACGGTCCGGGCGCGGCCCGACCGGGACCGGTGGACGATCGAGGTGGCGGATACCGGCGTCGGCATTCCCGCCACCGACCTCCCGAGGCTCTTCAGCGTGTTCTTCCGCGGATCGAACGTCACGGCGGCGGTCGGGCGGCAGGCTTCACCCGGCACGGGACTCGGGCTCGTCGTGTGCCGGGCGATCGTCGAACTGCATCACGGCGCCATTCAGGTAGCGAGTACCGAGGGAATCGGTACGACGGTGACCCTGACGCTGCCCGTGGGACCGGAACCAACATCGGAGGTTGATCGTGAGTCGGCTGCTCGTCGTTGAGGACGACCCGGATATCGCCATGGCACTGCACCTGCTGCTCACCAGGGCCGGGCACCAGGTCGGTGTGGCCAAGGACGGCCGCTCCGGGCTGCGCGACGCGTACACGGAGCGCCCGGAGCTGGTCATTCTGGACATCGGTCTGCCCGGCATGGACGGCTGGCAGGTCCTGGAGCGGCTACGGGACGTCAGCGACGTGCCGGTGCTGCTGCTGACGGCCCATGGCCAGGAATCGGACAAGGTCCGTGGCCTGCGCGGCGGGGCCGACGACTACCTGACCAAGCCGTTCACCAATGCCGAGCTGGTCGCCAGGGTCGAGGCGCTGCTGCGGCGCAGCGTCGGGCCGGCGCTGTGGGCCGACGAGGTCTACGACGACGGCGTGCTACGCATCGACCCGGCGGCTCGGCGCACGTTCGTCGGTGGCGGGGAGGTCCGCCTCACCCCCACCGAGTTCCGCCTGCTGAACGTGCTGGTCAGGCACGCTGGGGCGGTGCTGAGCCCGAACCAGCTGCTGGCCCAGGCCTGGGACGACCCGACGGGGATCGGCCCGGAACGGGTCAAGTTCGCCGTGCTGCGCCTGCGCCGCAAGCTCGGCTGGACCGATCCCGACGCCTCACCGATCGAGTCGGTGCGGGGCTTCGGCTACCGCTACCGCCGCCCGGCCACCGTGGGTGGATGAGTCGACTGATGATCGACCTTCTCAGGGACGCGCACGTCCATACCGCGTTCTCGGCCGGTCGAGACAGTGTCAGCGTGCTCGTCGCCGCGGCGGAGGGGGCGGGCCTGACCGAGGTGACCTTCGCCGATCGGGTCGCTCCCGACTCCGGGTGGCTGTCGTCGTACCTCGCGGCGATCGCCAGGGCCCAGCAACGGACCGACCTGGTACTGCGGAGGGGCGCCGAGGTCGAGGCGATCGGTACCGACGGCTGGCTGGCCTTCCCCGCCGACCTCGGCGGGCTGGAAGTGATCTCGGTGGGGATCAGCCGGCTGCCGCTGCCGGCGGGGCCGGTCGGCCCGGAGACCGTTCGGGCACTCATCGCCGCGGGGACGATCGCCGCGGCCGACGTCGTCGAGCACCTGGTGAACGTGATCTGTCTGGCGATCGAGCGGGTGTCCCGGTACGCCCCGACCCTGCTCGCCCGGCCGCTGGAGTTCCTGGCGAGGGCCGGTATCGGGGAGAACGCCATCGACGATGCGGCCATCGCGGCCCTGGCGGCCGCATGCCGGGTGCACGGAACCGTCGTCGAGATCAGTGAGGGCTACCGCGTCCCGTCCGCCCGGGTGGCCCGGGCGCTGGCTGCCGCGGAGGTCAGCCTGGCCGCGGCCAGCGACGCCAGGCAGGCCAGCGACATCGGCATCTGGGACTACGTCTGCGGGATCTCGGAACAGTCCGCGTCAGCGGTCGCGGCCGACAGCCCACCTCCGGACCAGCGGCGCGGTGGCGCGCAGCCCCTCACCTGAGGCGCGTTCCGTCCGTGCGATCTGCCGTCGCAGGACTGGCACACCGTGCCGCCGGCCCGGTCCGCATGCGTCAGGGCGACCGAGGCGATTCGGTTCGCGGCGGGAAAGCCGTCCACTGAGGGGACCCTGGCGTAGCGGTTCCTGGTGGCCCCGGGGGCATCCGCTCCACACATCGCCCTGCCGGGGACTGCCGCCGACGGCGGGGCGACGTCCCGGGACCGCGCTCTCGGCGGGGCGGCGGCCATCGCCGTTGACCCGCCGCACGTTGCGCCTGCCCGTCAACATCGCCAACCTCGTTTCCGCTCGACGGCACCTTGCCAACGATCTAATGCCAGTCCCGGAGCGGTGCCGGGCTCCGTGCGGAGCAGGAACGTTGTCGCGTCCCGCCCCGGGCGATCCCCGCCAGGGGCGGGCGGGGATCCGGGACGCCGTACCCGCACGACAACGGTGGCCGCCGGGATGCTGGTCCACTGGCGGCCACCGTTGTCGGAAGGGGGAATGGGCTTTGGGACGACTGGTATTTGGCGGGCTCCCTCCTGCGTGGTCGACATCGACCGTTCCGAGCATCGGGGGATTGCGGACTGATCGGAGTCCGAACGCGGTGCGGTCGGGGTGCTGGCTCCCAACCGGCCCCTCAAATCCACCTGTACTGAACTATCAGATCAAATTTGACTTACGTAGTGTTATGCGTGAAAGGGGCGAAGGCTCCGGAGGGGCCTTGGCCGCCGCATGGACGGGGAGGCCGAGATGACACGGATGTTGATCTCCAAGCCGGCGGTTCGCGTCGCCGACGTCCTTGATGAGCGCTGCGACCGCTGCGGCGCACGCGCCCGGCTGATCGCCTATTTTCCCAGCGGCCGGTCCCTGGCGTTCTGCGGCCATCACGCCAACCGGCACGCGGCGCACCTGACCGAGACGGCGGGTGCCGTGGTGGTGGAGCCGCATTTCGCCTGGCGGGGAGTCGAGGAGGCGGCTACTTGATGTTGTAATGGCATATGCTATTAAATACGGACTAATCCTCTCTACGATAGGTGGGCGTCGGGTGGCTGTCCGACCCCATGGCAAGCGAGGAGGAACCGTGATCGAGGACGGGGCGAAGTGAGCCCGGGTCGCCACGCGGTCCAGCCGCGGTACTCGCCCGAGAACTGGCTGGTGTTCGGTGTGATCGGCTGCTGCGTCGCGGCCGTCACCACGATCGTCGTACCCGACTGGCTGTGGGCTCCCGGCGTGGTGCAGGCAGCGGGAATCGGCGCGGCCATCGTCGGGGTGCTGCGCAACCGGCCGACCAACACCTACGCCTGGTGGCTCATGCTGGCCGGCGGCAGTGCCTGGACGGTGGCGGATGCCCTGATCAGAGGGGACGCCGCGGCAGGGCTGGAAGCGCCGCCGAGGGCGGCGATCCTCCTGGTCGTCTCGTACGCGACGGTCGCGCTCGGGCTGGTGCTGCTGACCCGGCGGCCCGGGGGCCGGCCGGCCAACACGGCCGACGCGATCGTTATCGGGGCGGCGCTGCTGGTGGCCGTCTGGACCTTCGCCGTTCGGCCCATGACGGCGGCGACCTGGCCGCTGCCCGGAGACACCGCGATCGCCCTGGGCCACGCCACCGCGGCGGCCGTGCTCGTCTTCGCCGTGCTGCGCTTCGCGGCCCTCGACAGCCACCCCAGCGGGGCCTCGGCCCTGCTGCCCGCCGCGGCGCTGGCC
>JABDRL010000294.1 GCA_013041765.1 Dactylosporangium sp.
GCTCCACAGCAGCCCGGAGCGCGAGGCCGGGGGGCATCCGGAGGCCCCAGCGACCGCCCAGTCCGGCGGGTCCTCGCTGACGGCGCTGGCCGGACTCAGCGGGGGCGACACCCAGCTCAGCCCGTCGCCGGGGGACAGCCCGACGCCGGGGCCGGAGTCCACCACGCCCACCGCCGCACCGACCGCCACCGGCCAGTCGCGGACGTCCGCGGCCTCGGCACCGGAGACCGAGGTCTCCGATGCCAGCGAGATCTCCGCGTACCCCGGTCAGTGCCTGCTCAATCTTGGCACCACGGAGGATCCGGTGTTCCTGATCGCGACCTGCGGGTCGAGCACCTGGCTGATCGTGGCTCGGGTCGAGCAGCACATCAGCACCGAAGCCCAAGCCGACCGGGTGTGTAGCAACACCGGTATCGCCTACACCGACTACCACTACTCGGACTGGGAGGACGAACCGGATGTACCGGATATCGTGTTCTGCCTGAAGTCCGCGTAGTCAGGCGACCGCACCGGTAGCCGCCGGACGTCCGCGTGGCTGGTGGTGGTCTTCCCACACGCCCCGATCAGGACGGCGGTGTGCCGTAGATGAGTTCACCGTCGTAGTAGACCGTGATCCGGGTGAAATCGGCCAGACTCGTGCTGCCGGCGTCATACGAGTAGTCGTCCGCCTGGTCGAAGGTGGCACCCTGGTCGGCCTGGATCCGATTCTGGATCGGCCCGGTCGAATTGCCCGGGTACAGCTTGTCGGCCTGGCTGGTGAAACTCAGTTCCAGGTACCGATCGGCACCCCCGACCGCCGGGTCGACCACGCCGAAGCTGCCCTGGATGTTGGCGCAGTTGATGGGCGCGTAGTCGCAGGCGTACGTGAGCGTTCCGGCGGGCTCGGACGTGAACCAGTACCGGACGGTGACGGCCGACAGGTCAACGACCGAGGTGCCGGCGTTGGTGATCTGGATCAAGTTGGCGATCCGCTCGTCGGCCGACTGCGGGGAGACCGAGTACTGGGCGGTCAGCTCCGGTGTACCGGTGCCGGTCGACGGCTCGGGGTCGCAACTGTCGTCCAGGTCGGTCGGCGGCTCCTGGCCGTAGTACAGCTCCCCGCCCACGTACACCGGAATGTTGGGGTCCATAGTCGCGACGTAGGTGTCGTCGGTGAGCCCGGCGTAGCTGTAGTCGTTGGCCGGGTCCCAGTACGTCTGGTAGTCCGTGGCCTGCGCCGCGATCAGGCCGAACTGGAGTTCGGAGGCGCCGAACACGTCGGCGTCGTTCCAGTCCAGGGTGACGTAGTAGACGCAGGAGTGCTCCCCACCCCAGCGCACCGGTTCGCTGATCGTGGCCGGCTGGTTGCGGTTCGCCGCCCCGGCGTCGTAGTAGATCTCGGTGGAGACGGCGCCGATGTCCTGCCCCCGCTGGTGCAGTTCGCTGATGTTGAAGTAGTACCGGGCGGTCAGATCGGTCTGGTAGTGCGGCGGCCGGCTGCCGAAGTTGTTGACGGTCACCGAGACCTGGCTGGACCTGGAGGAATTTTGAACCATCCGGGCGAAGGCGTAGTAGTCGATGGCGTCGTCTTCGAGCGGCGGCGTGAAGTCGGTGACCGGCTGATCCTGGCCGTAGTACTTCCACAGCCCGGCCAGCGCGCCCACCATCGCGGCGTTGAAGTCGACCGCGACCTCGTTGTACACGTAGTCAGTGGTGAGATCCTTGTGCTCGTCCTCCATGCCGGGGCCGCCGACCAGGCCGCCCCACAGGGTGTGCCGGTGCGTCGATGGATCATCCTGGTTGTTGGTGGTCGAGCCGTGCGCCGCCGCGTGGTGCGGGTGCTGGGCCGAGATCGCATCGCCACCGACCAGCTCGCCGACGCCGCCCGGCGCCTCGCTGCCGAAGCCCACGATGTACGAGCGGTTCAGCGGGTTGTCGCCCATGAGGTAGTTCATCTGTCCCATGGCCCAGTCGGTGAACTGGGCGCTCTTGGGGTCGTCGGGGAAGTGGTTGCGGTAGGCCAGGGCCTCCAGCTGCGCGGCGGTGTTGTACCGAGCGGAGCCCCAGCCGTTGAGGAACGCGAACCCGCCCGGGCTGGTGGCCAGGAACGTCGTGTCGGTAGCCAGATCGTGGGGCACGTGGGACCAGTACTCGACCTGCCACGTGTCCCAGAAGTGCACATCGGAGCGGACCTTGTCCGGCAGCTCTGGGTCGTTCACGACCAGGGGATCCAGGACGCTGAAGACGCCGCCCCACTGGGTGTCCCAGGAGTGCACCCAGATGTTCACCCAGGTGTTGGTGTCGTTGCCGATCAAGGTTTCGAGGTAACCGGTGTACGTGCCGTCGGCGTCCATGGAGAGGATGTCGGTGAGGTACTGGCGGTCACCGGTGGCCTGGTACAGCCAGGCCGCGCCCCAGGACATCTCGTCCTCGTCGAAGCTGGAGTTGTAGAAGCCGCCCGAGTAGCCCAGCCCCCGGTTCTCGACCGCGTGCGCGTACAGCGCCTTCGCCGCCTCCAGGCAGCGTTCGGCGTACGCCGCATCGTCGTCCCTGGTCAGCAGATGCATGATCGCAAGCGCGGCGGCGTGGCTGGCGGCCTGGTCGCTCGCCGGGGTCTCCGAGGTGGCGAAGTACGCCGGCCTCGGGTACAGCTCGGGGTCCTGCAACTCCGGTGGCCCCCAGTACGCGTGGTCCACCGAGCCGTCGCCGACCTGGTAGTTGAACGCGACCACGTCGCCAGACGCGTCGGTGAAGAGCGAGCGCAGGAAGTAGTCGGTGAACCAGCGCATCTCCTCCATGGCGTGGTCCCAGGTGCCGGTCGCCTGGAAGGCATCCTTGAATTCGAGCATCCCCCAGCCGATGGTGCCCGCGGCGTACGCCTGCGGCAGGCCGAACTTGACGTGGTCCCCGGCGTCGTGGAAGCCGCCGGACAGATCCACCGTGCCGTCGCCGTCCGGGTCCAGGATCGCCTGGTTGGCGCTGATGAACGACGCGGACAGGTTGGTGCCGACCCAGTCCTCGATCGGCTTCAGCGGAACGTTCGAGTCGCTGGGATCGGAGTCGCCGCGCCACTCCAGCGGCTGCTTGCCAAGCGTGCGGGCCGGGCCGGACTTCTCGGCGTCGTAGAAGTACAGCGACTCCTGGAGCGCCAGCGACAGGTTGTAGTTCGGTGTGCTGGCGAGGGCGGCATGGGCCGCGGTCGTGGCATTGGTGACGACCCAGCCGACAACCGTGGCCGCGGTGAGGACCACGGGCAAGGCGAACGCCAGCGGCCGACGCGGGTGCCTGCGGTACCGACGGCGGGGAGAGACGACATCGGACATGGGCAGACCTCCTACGATGTGCGGCACATATTCCCCGCCAACCGGTAACTCGTCAAGGCATTGATATTCATCAACAATGCGTGCGGGGCTGCTGGTATGGCGCTCAGCGCCGGTGAGAGACGTTGGTCATTCCCTTGTTTCGGATGAGTGTTTCGCGGGGGTGGCCACCGGCGCCAGCGGCCGGCGGCGGGCAGGCCGGGGGCGCTGGTCCGGCGAGGTACACCGCGGTGGGGGATGGATCAGTCGAGGGTTTCCCCTATGTCGGATACGGATATCGATGACTATCATATGCCGCATACAATCCCCGCAACCTCCCCTATTCCTTGCCCGCGGGATGCCGCGCAAGGAGGAATTGGAAGGAGTGCCTGTGCGACGTCGAATGGCCCTTCCCGCGGCCGGTTTCGCCGCGGTATTGTCCGCCGCTCCGGCCATGGCTCGGGAAGTCCCGGCGCCAGCACCGGACAGCGTTGTGCGTGCCGCGAGCGCCGTGAACGGCACCGGGTACTACAACGGCCCGGTCGCCCTCGCCACCTCCGTCTCCGGAACGTCCTATGTGCTGACCGACCCGGTGCGCACCGGCCTCGGCTGTGGTGGCGTGGACGGAGCCGCCTATACCAGCGTCGATGATGTCTGGGGCAACGGCGAGGCGAAGGACCTCGAAACGGCCTGTGTCGACGCCCTCTACGCCGCCCAGCAGCAGGCCGAGATGCTGAGTTCGTGGCTCGGCCGGACCAGCATCGACGGCAATGGCAACTTCTTTCCGATCCGGGTCGGGTTCGACGAGACCGGAATCGGCTGGTACGGGATGGCCCGCTACGTCAGGGTCGGAAACACCACCGACGAGGAACGGTATCCCACCTCGACCGACCTGATCGGGCACGAGTTCGGGCACGCCATCTTCGCCTATACCCCCGGTGGCACCAGTGCCACCAACGAACACCAGGGCCTGGGCGAGGGCACCGCTGACATTTTCGGCACGCTGACCGAGGCGTACGCCGACAACCCCCTCGACCCGCCCGACTACACCATCGGCGAAGAAAGCGACCTCAAGGGCACGGGACCGCTGCGGTACATGTACGACCCGACGATCGTCGGTCACCCCGGTTGCTACAGCTCCACGATCGCCACGACCCCGGAGCACCAGGCGGCGGGCCCGCTGGACCACTGGTTCTACCTGATGGCCGAGGGGACGAACCCGACGAACGGCCAGCCGGTCAGCCCGACCTGCGACGGCTCGACGCTCACCGGGATCGGTATTCGGGCCGCTGGCGAGATCTACTACCACGCGCTGCTGTCCAAGACGTCGGGGTGGAGATACGGCAGCGTCCGGAGCGCGACGCTGGCCGCGGCGAAGGACCTCTATCCGGAAGACTGCGGCAGGTACGACGCCGTCAAGGCCGGGTGGAACGCCGTCAGCGTTCCCGCGCAGAGCGCGGATCCCACCTGCGGCACGGTCCCCACGCCTCCCACCTGCTCGGCGTCCAGCACCACCGGGGCGAGCATCCCCGATGCCGGTGCGGCGGTCACCAGTGCCATCACGATCAGCGGCTGCTCGGCAACCACCGCAGCGTCCGGATCGTCGGTCGAGGTCCACATCACGCACCCGTGGCGGGGCCAGCTGGAGATCGATCTGATCGCGCCGGACGGCACCGTCTTCGGGCTGAAGGACACCGACACCTCGGACAGCGCCGACGATGTCGACGTCACGTTCCCGATCGATCTGTCGACCGAGGGTGCCAACGGCACCTGGACGCTTTCGGTCGCCGATAGGTACACCAACAACACGGGGACGCTCGACGGCTGGACCATCAGGGTGTAGCTGCGGGGACGCCCCGGGTCGCGACCTGGCAGATCAGCACGCCGAGCAGGGCGACGCCCGCCATGATCATGGCCATGACGAGCGCGGACGCGCCGCCGAGGCCGGCCAGCGGGCTGATGATCGCGGCGATCAGGAACTGCTGCACCCCGAACTGGGCGGAGGCCGATCCGGCGGCCTGCCCATATGGCGCGAGCGCCAGGGCGGTTCCATTCGGCATGGTCAGACCCTGACTCGCGACCACGATGAACAGCGTCGCCAGTACCGCGGCCAGGGGCAGCCCGCTGACGATCACCACGACCAGGCTCACCGCACCGGCGGCGACGGCGGCCAGACCACTGACGTACAGCCGGCGTGGACCCAGCCACCCGACCAGCCGCGCGCTGATCTGACCGGCGAGCATGAGCCCCGCGGCATTGCTGGCGAAGATCAGGCTGAAGGCTCGCGGAGAGACACCGTAGCCGCTCTGGAGGACGAAGGAGGACGTCGAGATGTAGGTGAACATCGCCGCACCGGCGAAGCCGGTGGACAGCGCGTACCCCATGAAGACCAGATCTGTGACCAGCGTGCGAAACATGCGGGCCGGGTCGGTGAGCCCGCCGGAGCGTCGTGCGGCCGGCGGCAGCGTCTCTGGAACCCGGACCGCCGCGAGCACCAGCACAACGCCGATGGCCGCCAGCGCGACAAACACCCCGCGCCAGTCGGTCCAGCGCAGCAACTGACCGCCGAGGACGGGCGCGACGATCGGGGCCAGTCCACTGACCAGCATCAGCGACGCGAAGACCCGGGCGGCCCTGGCTCCGGGGAAGACATCGCGCACGATGGCCCGGGCCACCACCAGACCGGCGGCACCACCGAGCCCCTGGAGGAACCGGATGCCGACCAGCAGCGGGGCCGAGGGGGCGACGGCACAGCCCAGCGAGAGCAGGGCGAACATCGCCACCCCCGCGATCATGGGACGCCGTCGTCCCACGGCGTCGCTGATCGGACCGGCCACCAGCTGGCCCAGCGCCAGCCCGGCCAGGCAGGACGACAGCGTCAGCTGCGTCAGCGCCTGGGACGCGTGCAGGTCGCGGGCGATCTGGGGCAGCGCGGGCAGGTACATGTCCAGCGACAGCGGCCCGAACGTCGACAGCGCGCCGAGCATGACGAGCAGGGACCGCCGCGATGGTCCGGCTGCCGTCCGGGCGGCAATACACTCGCACGCCACGGTCGCCCGCCCTCCGCCCCGGATCTCGCGTCGATGCCGTGGTCAGCCTAGGGCGTGCGGCGGGGCTGCCAAGACGGCTGAGGTGCGGATCCGGGGCGGCGGACGGTGTTCTAGATCACGAGCCCGGCCGGTGCACGTGGACCGCGCAGGCCATGCACGGGTCGAACGAGTGCACGGTGCGCAGGACCTCCACCGGTCTGGTCGGGTCGACCAGCGGCGTGCCGACCAGCGCCTGCTCCCACGGCCCCAGTGCCCCGGCGGCGTCCCGGGGGGAGCCGTTCCAGGTGCTGGGCACCACCATCTGATAGTTCGCGATGCTGCCTCCGGCGATGGCGATCCAGTGGCCCAGCCCGCCTCTCGGGGCCTCGGTGGGCCCCCAGCCCGAAGCGGTCGCGGGCCAGGTGTCCGGCGACCACCTGGTGGTGTCGGCGATGCGCAGATCGCCGCCGGTGATGTTGGTGCGTAGTGCTGCCAACCAGGTGGGGAGGCGGTCGGCGAGCAGTTGGGTCTCCAGAGCGCGGGCGGCGAGCCGACCGATGGTGCTGAACAGTGCTGCCTGGCCGAGCCCGAGGTCCGACAGGAAGGCGTCGACGGCTTGGCGGACGGGCGCGACACCCACCGCATACGCCACACCGAGGCGGGCGAGGGGGCCGACCTCGTAGACCGCCCCGTCGTACCGGGGAGCCTTCAGCCAGCTGTACTTCGTCGTGGTGATGTTGTCGTACGGCGGCTGCGGCCCGGTGTAGGTCGGGGTGGTCTCGCCGGCGCTCGGGTGCCTGGCGCCGGAGTCACCGCTGGAATACGTGTACCAGGACCGGGCGACCGTCTCGGCGATGGCCGCCTGGTCGACCGGGCCGAGGCTGCCGAGGTCCCGGCCGGTGACCCGCCCCGCGGGGAGGAACGGCGCGGGGGAGGCGCCGTCGGCTTCGGGGAACTCACCGTAGGAGAGCAGGTTGCCCGGTCCGGCCCCGAGCGTGGTCCACGGGATCTGGTAGTACCGGGCCAGCAGCTTGACGTCGCCCACCAGCACCGTGCTGACGAAGTTCTGGATGCTGGTCAGCAGGGTGCCGATGGTGCCGAGGGCCGTGGTGTTGACCCCGCTGGGCGCGTCTGGGGCGAGGGTCAGTGCCATGCCGCCGACCGTGTAGGTCTGTGGGTGGGGGTTCTTGCCGCCGAGGATCGCGTGGATCTTGATGATCTCCCGCTGCCACTCCAGGGCTTCCAGATAGTGGGCCACCAGCAGCAGGTTGGCCTCCGCCGGCAGCTGGTAGGCCGGATGCCCCCAGTACCCGGCGGCGAACGGGCCCAGCTGCCCGGAGTCGACAAAGGCCTGCAACCGGGTGCGGACCTCGGTGAAGTAGGCCGTCGAGCTGTTGGCCCAGCCGGGATTGGTCGCCTGGCACAGGCTGGCGGTGGCCGCCGGGTCGGCGCTCAGTGCGGCGACGATGTCCACCCAGTCCAGCGCGTGCAGGTGGTAGAAGTGGATGACGTGGTCGTGGACGAACTGCACGCCCGACATCAGGTTGCGGATGATGCGGGCGTTGGGCGGGATGGCGATGCCCAGCGCGTTCTCCACGGCCCGGACGGAGGCCAGGGCGTGGACGTGGGTGCACACCCCGCAGGCCCGCTGGGCGAACACCCAGGCCTGCCGGGGATCCCTCCCCGCCAGGATCTGCTCGATGCCCCGGAACATCGTGCCGGTGCTCCACGCGTCCTGGACGACGTCGGAGTCATGCTCCACCTCGATGCGGAGGTGACCCTCGATCCGGGTCACCGGGTCGATCGCGATTCTGGTCATGGCAGGTCTCCGGGCTCTACAGGCTGGCGGTCAGGGTGTCTGCGGTCGCCTGCGAGAGGCTGGTCGCGGGCGGAGTCCAGCTGAACGAGTCGTCCAGGCCGCTCCAGAACGTGGAGCTGGCGCAGCCGAGGCACGGGGCACCGGCGTTGACGGGGAAGCTCGTGCCGCCGTTGAACAGGGCGGTCTGGCAGTTGGCGTAGGTTCGCGGGCCCTGGCAACCGACGTAGCGCAGGCACCAGCCCGCCTGGTGGCCGGCATCGCCCCAGGTCCGCACGTACTGCCCCGCCCTGAAGAACGGCAGTCTGGGACACCGCTGGTGCACCCGGGAGCCGTAGGCGAACGTCGGCTTGCCGGCGTTGTCGGTCTCCGGCCAGGTCCCCAGGGTGATGTACTGCACGAGGGTCGCCGTCAGGTTCTCGATGTTCATCGGGCAGCCCGGGAGGTTGATGATGGTCGTTCCCAGGCCGCTCAGGGCGGTCGAGACACTGACCGCCCCGGTGACGCCGCCGGCGGCCAGGGGCAGGCCACCATCGGCCGCGCAGGATCCCACCGCGATGACCGCGAGCGCCCCGGCGGAGACCTCGCGGACGATGTCGGCGAAGGACCGCCCGCCGATGCAGCAGTGCACGCCGTTGGCCGCGGTGGCGATCGAGCCCTCGACCACGACGACGTACTGCCCGGCGTAGCTGTCCATGGTGGCGGCCAGGCGTCCCTGAGCCGTGTCGCCGGAGGCCGCCATCAGCAGCTCGGCGTAGTCCAGCGACAGGTAGTCCAGGATCAGCTGGGACGGGGTCGGCTGGGACGCCCGGAGGAGGCCCTCAATGTCACCGTTGCAGTCCTGGCCGTTGAGCCACAGCACCGGCAGTCTGGGCTCGGTGTCCAGCGCGTAGGCGATGCGGTCGGCAAACGGTATGGCCGGCAGGGCGAGGACGCCCGCCATGCCGGCGCTCCAGCGCAGGAGGGTGCGTCGGTCGATCCCGTGCCGGGCTGCGGCAACGGCGATGGGTTCACGTGGGCGCGCTGGCGGCGCCGGGGCCGGGGTGACCGGATCCGAGGTGGTCATCGATCCGCCCTCCAATCAGCCTTTGGTATCGAAATCAAGCGATGAATGGCTGTTAGTTTGAATACCCGTTCAAAGGAAGAGATGGGACCAGCGGCCCTGCGCCGTAGGGTCTTTAGTCCCACCTTGATGGATGTCTATGTTTGAGTTTCGATCCATTCCCGCAGGTCGGACACCTCGTAGCCGTTGCCGTCGCGAGCCAGCTGCTTGAGCTGCGTCGAGGCCGGGGTATCCGCGGCCACCCCGAACTGCTGGTAGACGTCGGCCGCCGTCACGGCGGGAAAGGCATCCAGCACCTGCTGGACGGTCATCGAGCCCTTGATGTCGTGGGGACTGCCGATGGTCGCGTTGGCGCCGCCGTCGCCGGATCCCTCGCCGGATCCCTCGCCGGATCCGCCACCGGCGTCCGGGGCACCGAGCGCCGTGGCCGGGAGGACATGGCCGCTGGTGACCCACCAGCCCGCCGCCCGCGCCGTGACCAGCACGGCCACCGGCAGGACCAGCAGGATCGCGATGTAGGCCAGCAGCGGGATGCGTCGGGTGCGCAGGCGGGTCCGGGTCGGCACGGGCCGCCGGCCGGCCGGCCGGCGCAGCATGCTCGGCGGGCGCCGGCCGCTCGGGGTGTCCGGGGTGTCCGGGGTGTGGGTCGTCGGGCTCATCGTCGGCTCCTCAGTCACGGTCGTTGGCGGGAACCCGGAGAGCGGGCAGGGGCAGCCCGACGCTGACGCCAAGGGCCTGGTCGCTCGGGCAGGCCAGGACGCATTCGAGGCAGCCGAGGCAGGTACTGTCGGTCACCCTGGTGCGCTGGTTGACCGGGATGTTCATCGGGCACGCCTGGTTGCACAGGTCGCAGCCGAGGCAACTGGCCGCGTCCCGCTGGATCGCCACTGGGCTGATCTTGGCGACGAGGCCCTGAACCGCGCCGAGCGGGCAGGCGTAGCGGCAGAACGGGCGCCGGACGAACAGCGAGAGCACCAGCACGACCAGCAGGACGGTGAAGGCGAGGCTGAATTCGAACTCCGCGACGCTGATCAGTGCGGCCCACGGGTCGACATCGCGGAACACCATCACGCCGGTCATGGCGGCCCCGCCGAGTGCCCAGACCAGCACGAGCCACCGGCCGTACCGGAAGATGCCGTCCAGCCGCCGGGCCAGACCGCCGGGCCGGGCGGTCACCCGGTGCGCGCGCCGGCGCCACCGGCGCAGCGGCGGGATCCGGTCGACCACCATGGACGTCGTCTTGTGGATGGCGCCCTGGATCGCGCCGAACGGGCAGATCCATCCGCAGAAGAACCCCCGCCCGGCCACGGCCATGGCCAGCACGGCCGCGGCCAGGGCCAGGTTCGCCGGGTGGACGTGGCGGACCGTGCGACCAGTGGTGATCCAGGTCCACATGGTCTCGAACCCGCCGAACGGGCACAGCCCCTCCGGGCCGCTGCCGTCGGCGGTGAACGCCTGGAAGATCTGCCATCCGATGATGCCGATCACCGCTGCCTGCACGCTGTACCGCGCCAGCCGGATCCGGCGTGCGGTCGTGGACGATCGCCGGGGCACCGTTGCGGCCGGCGGCCGCTCGTCCGTGGTGGTCATGGACCCCCCCTCCCTCGCGCTACTGGGTTGTCACCCGGGATCGTGTCCGCCCGTGGTGCAGCCGCTGTGGCGGCGCTGTGGAGATGGGATGGAGAAACCCGCCGGGTCGTGCAGCAGGGACAGGTGCTCGGTGTCGCCGAGCAGCTCCAGCCGGCGACGGAGGACCGGGTTGTCCGCCGACTGGCTGCGGTGGCGGGCGATCGCCCGCCACTGGCGCGCGCGGGAGACGGAGACGGTCTCGTCGATGTCGCCCTCGGCGCGTCCGACGAAGCCCGTGGCGAACTCGGTGTTGAGCCGGGCCGCCACGCGCTGCGGCACCGTCCACGCCAGCACGGGCAGCTCGGTGTGGCGGGCGGCGGCCAGCGTCGCCTCGGTCGCCCGGATGTGGTCGGTGTGCCCGGTCACCCCGTCGAGGTCGAACACGACCAGGTGGCTGGGCCTCCACCGGATGATCCGAGCGACGACGTGCCCGACCAGGTGGTCCAGGTCGATGGTCGCCAGGGCGCCGTCGGGATAGTCCAGCAGCTCGACGCCGCCGACCCCGAGCGCCGTCGCGGCCTGCCGTAGCTCGGTCGCGCGTAGCACGGCGAGGTCACCCGGCCGATCGCGGAGCGTGGACGCCTCGCCGTGGGTGAAGCACAGGACCGAGACCGGCACCGAGCGATCGGTAAGGAGCGACAGCAGGCCGCCGAGCCCGAATGATTCGTCGTCGGGGTGGGCGACGACCGCCAGCGCGGAGGTTACGGACGCCAGGAGTGTCGTGGGTCGCTTCAGCACGGGCGTAGCATACCCCAGGGGGTATAAATGCGCAGGAGGTCGCGTCGATCCGGCGGCCCACCTGACTGATGTCTAGACCAGCTGCTCGATGTCGTCTTCCAGGAAGTCGAACTCCTCCTCGGGCAGCGGCAGCCGGATCGTGAAGGTCGTGCCCTCGCCCGGGGTGCTGTCGACGTTGATGCTGCCCTTGTGCCGCTCGACGACCGCGTTGTAGGCGATGGCCAGCCCCTGCCCGGTACCCTTGCCGACTTCCTTGGTGGTGAAGAACGGTTCGAAGATCCGCGCCCGGGTCTCGGGGCTCATGCCGCAGCCGTCGTCGCTGATGGACATGACGATCTCGTTGGGCTCGTTCCAGGTCCGGACCCGGATGGTACCCCGCTGTCCCGGGCCCCGATCCACGTCGGCGATGGCGTGCGAGGCGTTGACCAGGAGGTTGAGGATGACCTGGTTCAACTCCGACTGGTAGCCCAGAACGGGCGGGGTGTCGTCCAGATCGAGATGGAGTTCGGCCACGTGCTTCACCTCGCTCTGGGCGATGATCGCGGTGTCCTGAATCGCGGCGTTGATATCGACCAGCGCGCGTTCCCGCTGGTCGGGGTGCCCGAAGTTGCGCATGGCCCGGACGATGTTGGCGACCTGGGCCACGCCTTCGAGGCTGTGGCCCGCCGCTCTGGGGATCTGGTCCAGCAACCATTCGAGATCGGCCTCTTCGCTGACCGTCGCGAGTTCCCGCGTCGCCGCCTCGCCCGCGGTGGGTATCAGCCGGTTGGCGGCGGTGATCACCTGGGTGACCTGCTCGTAGGCCTGAACCAGGAAGTTGGTGTTGTCGCTGATGAACTGGATGGGGGTATTGATCTCATGGGCGATGCCGGCGGCCAGCATGCCGACCGCTTCCAGCTTCTGCGCGTGACGAAGATCAACTTCGAGCTGCTTGATCTGGCTGAGGTCCTCGACGATGCCGATGATCATGTCAGCGACGGCGGTTTCGGAGAGCGCCCCCAGGGTGACCCTGGCCCACACCGGGGAACCGTCACAGTGCAGGTACGCCTGCTCCGCCCGGTAGCTGGGGATGGCTCCCGCGCGCAGGGACTCGTACTGCTCCGCGGTGTCCTTCGGGGTGTCCGGGTGCCACAGCGAGTCGACGGTGCGGCCCACCATGTCGTCCGGGGCGTAGCCGAGCATGGTGGCGATCGCCGGATTCGCCTGGATGATGCGATTGTCCGGTCCAATGATCACCATGCCGACGGGCGCGTGCGCGAAGACGTTCCGCAGCCGCTGCTCACTGCCCTGGAGCGCCCGCTCAGCCTGGATGCGGTGGGTGACATCGATGGCGACGCCCAGGACGCCGCTGATCGTGCGATCGGATTCGCGGCGGGAGCAGAGATGGACCTGCAACCACCGCTCGCCCACGGGGACGGTCGTAACCGAGGGCAGGCCCCGGTGCGCCTGCCGCAGCGGAGCGTCCAGCGGGTGCTTGTTGTGCGCGGCGGGGTTGCCGAGGACACTGGTCAACGGGCGGTCGAGCCGCTCCGCCGGCAGGTCGAGATCGGCGAAGAGCCCTCCCTCGGCCAGCACCAGGGTGCCCTCGGGGTCGCAGGCGAAGGTCGCGATCGGCAGCCGATCGATGACCTGCCGCAGCTCTTTCCATGCCGCAGAGGAACGCCGCCGCTGGGTTTCCCGGCGGATCGGGGTCTGCCAGGTCCCCTCGGCAGCCGCCGCGATGAGTTCTTCGGCGTCCTCCCGGAACAGGGGCGCGCTGTAGAACGGCCCCCGGGCCACCGTGGCGCCCAGGTCGCGGAGTTGCTCATGCTGCGCCACGTCGGCGACCTGGCGGGCCGACGTCGAGCCGCCCTTGGCCACCGCGAATTCCACGGTCGCCTGGACCAGGCGCCGGGCCCGCACGTCGTTGACACACTGGTCCACGAGGACCGGGGAGATGTCGTAGTAGTTCGCCGGGGCGTCCTGCCCGGAGACGTCGCCGGGGCCGGGACGGCGTCCCGAGGAGTCCGTGATGACCAGCGCCTCGCTGGTCGCGATCCGGACCCCCGTCTGGTGCAGTCGCCGCAGGTTCTCGCGGGTCTCCACGGTGTACGGCTGGCTGTCCAGCGGGTCGATGATCAGCTGGTTGGCCGGCAGCCCGGTCCGCTCCAGGAGATTGCAGAGCCAGGTGGGGAAATCGGCCTCGGGGCTGGCCAGCGTCTCGGCGCAGACGGTGACCCAGAGCTGCTGGCAGAGGTCCGGCCACCGGTCCCGCCAGAGACCGAAACTGGTGACGGCGGTATTCAGGACGGCGTAGTCGATGCGGTCCGACAGGCCGGCTTCCCGGGCCAGGCCGACGAGTTGGCCGGCGGAGACGGTGGGGTAGCCCTCGTGGCGCCATTCGGCCCGGGTCGCCACCCCGACGATGTGGCCGGAGGCCAGGTCGACCACGGGTTCGAACAGCACCGTTACCGCCGAATCGGGATCGGCGTGCAGGGTGTGGGCGATGGTCTCCTGCAACCGGACGCGGGCGACGTGGGCCTTGAGCATGTCGTAGGTGAACTCGGCGATGCCACCGGGAACCGAGTCGACCGTGCCGAGGGCGATCGTGGCGTACTGGACGAGGTCGGCGGGGGACGGGTCGGCTTCGCCGGCCATGGGCGTGGTCGCGAAGCCTGCGGCCAGGGACAGGTGCACGTTCAGGGCGAGGGTGTGGATCGGCGTCTCCGCGGCCAGCATGACCTCGCGGACGAAGTCGGCGGCGGCGTCGTGCTCGCCGTTGACGAGGACGGCGAACGTGAGATCGGAGGCCCGGGCCACCGCGTCGCCCGGCCCCAGGTGCCCACCGATGCGCTTGGCGAGTTCGACCACGATCGCGTTGGCCTCGTCCAGACCCAGGTGATCCAGCCTCTGGCTCCGGCTGGGGCGGAACATCACCACGGTCAGCGCCCGCCCGTCCCGGCGCGCCAGGGTCTCGGTGAGGAGGATGTCGAATGCGCCCCGGTTGGGCAGCCCGGTCAGCGCGTCATGCCGCGTGGACCGCAGCAGCTGCTCCTGATGGTGGCCGAGCTGAGCCAGCAGCCGCTGGCTGTCCCTGGCGACCAGGTACTGGTGCATCAGCGACAACGCCCCGAGCACCGAGAGCAGCACCAGCGGCACCGCACCGATCGCGACTCCGGCGAGCCACTGCCCGCCAACGGCCAGCCAGGAGACGATGATCATCAGCTGGGGTAGGGCGTTGTGCAACAGCGAGCCGTCCGGGCTCTCGCGGTCGTCGTCCGGGAACGGCCCGCCCCGTTCCCGGGCCGCGGCGAACCCGACGGCGGCGAACCCGGCGGCCCACAGCAGGTCGGCGGCAGACCAGGACGCGGAGCCGGGGGCGGAGACGGCCACGCAGGACACGGCACCGGCGGCGGCCGTCAGGAACAGCCCGCCCAGCAGCCACCGCACACCCGTGGAGCCGCGCTGGCGGCCCTGGACCGCCACGGCGAGCACCACGGCACACACCAGGACATCGGTGACCACCCGGCCCGACGCGGCCAGCGTCTCCGGCGACCGCAGGCCCGTCCGCCACTCGAGGACGGCCGGCAGCGGCCAGACCGACGCGGACAGCGCGAGCGTGGCCGCTGCGGCGTTCAGCGACAGCCGCATCTGCTCGATCGCCGTTGCCGGGCGCCAGACCGAGTGGTAGACGAACCCGACGACGCCGCACAGGGGCAGCAGCGTCAGGGCGGCGGACACCGCCGTCGCGCGGGGCGTGTCGCCATGACCAAACGCATGGTCGAGCAGATGCCAGGCCCGGCTCAGCGTCCAGCCGGCACCGGCGACGGCCAGCCAGCGCCAGGCGCGCCGCCGAGAACCCGCGCACCGTCGAGCGGCGAGTGCCAGCATTCCCACCGAGACGACAGCCGCGATCAGCCCCAGGACAATCGGGAGAAGCGGCCATGCGGATGTGTGCAGCACGAGATCACTTCTTGTCTATCAGGACCAGAGGGCGACGCTCCAGCCCTCCCAATCTGTCGAAATTTCGGATTCGTGCGAGGAGCTCCGTGGTGAGGACGTGGCCGTTCTTGACCAGGAGCATGCCCTTGCGGCTCCGCAGATCGGCGGCGAGCAGCAATCCCGGTTGCAGGTCCTCGACCTCGACCTCGCGGATCTCTCCGCCCTCGCCGTCGGCCACCACCGTCCGAATCGCGTTCAGCAGGTACGGGTCGTGGAAACCGTGCTGGGCCATCACCCCGAGGGCATTGGTGGGCTGGTAGCCCTGGACGGTGAGGGCGTCGTACTCCCGGACGGCCTGGAGGAGCCGGCTCTCCTGGCCGGCCTCGGCCAGGGCCAGCAGATCCGGGTGGTCCACCGGTTGCTGTGCGCGGACGATCGCCCGGACATTCTCCAGCCTCGGGATGCGCTTGAGGACATCGTCCGCGAGCTCCGGCAGCTCGTCGAGCATCCGGCTGATGACGGCATTTGAGGAGCTTCCGCGGGTCAACGCCTCCAGCGCCTCCGGGGGCAGGGTGATGACCCCGATCTCGCCGAGCTGTGCCGCCGCCTCGATCTGCCACGGATTGGACATGCCCATTCGATCCGCGGTCTCCCGGACGAGCCGGCGCAGCCGGGACGCCCGGGCGAATGCCGCGGGATGGGCCATGGTCAATGTTTCGACCAGTGCTTCGATGGCGCCCCGGAGCGTCCGTTCCAGCAGATCCCGCCGGTCGCGCAGCATGAGATGCTGGTTGATCGCGTCGTCCAGGGCCAGCCGCAGATTGGCCGTACTACAGGGTTTGGTCAGAAACCTGAAGATATTTCCCTCGTTGACCGCCGAGATCGCATGGTTGATGTCGGTGTAGCCGGTCAGGAGCAGTCGAGTGGTATCCGGACACACCGACTTGGCGTGTTTGAGAAGCGCGGCTCCGTCCATTTCCGGCATTCTCATGTCCGACACGATCGCCGCGAAATCGCCGTTCTCGTCGGGGTGCTCCAGTAACTCGGCCGCGGCCCGCGGCGAGGTTATCAGGACAGACTCCACCACGCCGCGCACCTGGCGCGACAGCCCTTCAAGGAGCCTCTCCTGGTCGTCCACGAACAGGACGCGCGGCAACTGTCGAGTGCTAGCCACTGTGGACCTCCGGGGTCAAGGTCGCCGTGTCCGCTGCGCCGTCCAGTTGCGAAACCGCGGTCGCGACCGCAATAGCCAGCGGGCTGTCGTCATCGGAAGAGATCTGATCGTGATGTCGGGCCACCGCGTCGACCAGGGTGAATGGCAGCCCCCACAGGCGGAGCAGGTAGGCGCCAACGTCGGCGTGGCTGGCTCCCAGTAGCTCCTGTTCGAGGAGGACGAGGTCATCGCCCGTGCACTGCTCCCGGGCGATCGCGCCGTACTGGTCGGGCAGGACCGTGGCCAGGGCGAGCCGGCCGATGTCGTGGAGGATGCCGGCCATGAACGCGTCATGAGCGTGCCGTGGCTTGACCAGCTCCCGCGCCTTGGCGGCCACGATGCCGCTGCGCTCGTTGACCTCCTGAGCGATGCCCGCCAGTTCCGGAGTCGAGCAGTGGAACATGTCCGCGACCTCTGCGGCCAGGACCACGTCGCGGACTCTGGTGACGCCCAGATACGCCACGGCCTCGTCAACCCGGGTCACCTGCCGGGCCAGGCCGAAGAACGACGAATTGACGATTTGCAGCAGCTTCGCGGCGCAGCTGGGGTCCTGCTCGATGATGGAGGCCACCTGCCGGAGATGGACCTCGGGCTGCGCGAGCGCCTCGGTGATCGCCGCAAACGACTGCGGGGCGCTCGGAAGCGCGCCCAGCCCCCCGACCAGCCGGCGCAGCTCGGGCCGAGACAGGCGGTCCTGCAGCTCGCACGCGTCCCGGATCGTCGCCATCAGGGTCGCCGGATCACACGGCTTGGCCAGGAACTGGTGCGCCACCGGAACGCTGCGGAGCGCCGCCCCCTCGTCGGCATAGCCGGAAAGGATGATCCGGACGGTGTCCGGCCAGCGCGTGCGAACCTCCTGGAGGAGCCCGGCACCGTCCATGTCGGGCATGCGCATGTCGGACACCACCACGTCCGCCGGGTCCGTGGCCAGCATCTCCAACGCGGTACTGGGATGAGTCGCGAATGTCATCCGCCACTGTGACCGCATCGGGTACAGCATCCGCTTCAAACCGGAAAGAATGGCGGATTGGTCATCAACGAACAAGATGTGGCGCATACGCGACTCCTCATCGGGTCGTCTGTTGCCGACCTCGACGCCGACCAACCAGTTATCGGCAGCCACGCGGCGAACATTTCCCTTTTCTGCCGTATCTGAGGCCCACTTCCAGATGCGCGCCAGAATCGCCCGAAATCGTCTCCGGACCGCGCCGAATCCCCTCGTCCGTTCGGATGACCCCCGGATGTGTCCTACTGTCGGATAACCGCTGGAAACGGAAGTGTTCCCACACGGCCGGGTGGCCGGCAGGCAGCACCAGAGTGTGAAAATTATCCGCAAAGGGTGTAGTCAGGGGTTGACTATCCAAAAAGTCGGGCGTAAATAGAAGCTTACCAACGTGAAACGGCGGTGAATCCACATGTACGCAGAGGAACGTCAGCACGAGATTCTGCGGCTGACCCGTACCGATGGCCGGGCCGACGTGACCGCCCTCGCCGAGACGTTCAACGTCACGGCCGAGACGATCCGGCGGGACCTGACGGCGCTGGAACGGGTGGGCGTGCTGCGCCGAGTCCACGGCGGTGCGGTCCCGATGGAGCGCATCGGGTTCGAGCCCGCGCTGGCCACCCGGGACTCGGTGCTCATCGCCGAGAAGGAGCGGATCGCCAAGGCTGCCCTCGCCGAGTTGCCGGAGGACGGCGCGATCATCCTCGACGCCGGCACGACCACGGCGCGCCTGGCCCAGGCCCTGCCCGCCGACCGGGAGCTGACCGTGCTGGTCAACTCGCCGGTGCTGGCCAGCACGCTCGGCACCCGGTCCAACCTCAGCGTGCTGCTCCTCGGCGGCCGGCTGCGCGGCCGGACCCTGGCGACCGTGGACGACTGGGCCCTGCGCCCGCTGGCGGAACTCTACGTCGACGTCGCGTTTCTCGGCACCAACGGCTGCACCGTCGAGCGCGGGCTGACCACCCCCGATCCGGCGGAGGCCGCCGTCAAGCGGGCCATGATCGCGGCGGCCCGGCGGACGGTGCTGCTCGCCGACCGGACGAAGATCGGTAACAACTATCTGGCCCGGTTCGGCATCCTGGCCGATCTGGATACGGTCATCACCGACGCGGGGATCGACGGAGAGCTGGCCGCCGAGGTGGAGGCCGCCGGCGTTCGGGTGGTGCTGGCATGATCGTCACCGTAACGCTCAATCCGAGCCTGGACCGGGCACTGGAGATCGACCGGCTCAGCCGTGGGGAGGTGCTGCGCGCGGCGGCGCCGGTGCGGCTCGACCCCGGGGGCAAGGGCATCAACGTGACCAGGGCACTGCTGGCCAACGGTGTGCCGTCGACGGCCGTCGCGCCCTGCGGGGGAGTCGAGGGCACCCAGCTCGTCCGGCTGCTGCGGGCCGAGCGCGTCGATCTGGTGGCCGTGCCCATCATCGGCAGGACCCGCTCGAACATCACCCTGGCCGAGCCGGACGGCACCATTACCAAGCTCAATGAGCCCGGGCCGACCCTGACTCCCGGCGAGTTCGCGGCCGTCACCGAGAAGGTGCTGGACGCGGCCGGCTCGACCCGCTGGGTGGTCGCCTGCGGCAGCACGCCGCCGGACCTGCCGGTGGCCATGTTCGCCCGGCTCTGCCAGCGGGCCGTCGACGCCGGGCTGCCGCTGGCCGTCGACACCAGCGGGCCGGCCCTGCGGGTCGCGGCGGAGGCCGGTGCGACGCTGGTCAAACCCAACCGCGAGGAACTGGCCGAGGTCGTGGGCGCACCGCTGCTGACCCTTGACGACGTCGTGGACGCCGCCCAGCAGCTGCGGGCCTGGGGCGCCGGGACGGTGCTGGTCAGCCTCGGGGCCGACGGTGCGGCGCTCGTCAACGCTTCCGGGGTGTTCACCGGCGACGCGCCGGTGGCCGACCCCCGCAGCCCGGTCGGCGCCGGCGATGCGCTGCTGGCCGGTTTTCTCGCCGCGGGGGCCGAGGGCACCACCGCGCTGGCCGAGGCCCTGGCCTGGGGCGCCGCGGCCGTCCGGCTACCCGGCAGCCGGATGCCCCGCCCCGGCGATCTCGTCCGAGACCAGGTCCGCATCCACTCCTGGCCAGCCACGGACCGGCTGCTGCTTCCCCGGGTGTGACCCGTTCCCCGGCGACCGCGCTAGCCGGCCGTTCCCCGGGCCACCCGGCCATTGCGTCGTGACCTGGGATTCTGGCCGCTATCCACGAAGACCGTTGAGCGGCGCGAGCCGCTATTCGCGCGGCACAATATCCCGGCCAAACTGTCGATCCACCGAACGTTGGCTTGGAAACGCCTGGTCGGCTCGTTTACGGTAATCCCGGTCAACGTTGGGTGGGACGCATGAACGGCGGACCACTCGTTGGAGGCGATGTTTCCGCTGGGAGGCCACAGGTTGCGTGGTATGCCCGCCCGAGCCTGGCAGGGCTACCTCAGTGTTGGCTGTTGTCTGATCGGAGGGTATTACCTCGTCCCTCCCTCCGGCTCCGGTCTGATGCTTCGAGTTGTGCTGTATTCCCTGGTCAGCGCCTCTGCGACCGGAGCCATTCTGATCGGTCTGCGACGCTGCCCCAGCCCCCGGCCGTGGCTGCCGTGGCTCCTGCTGGCCCTGGGCCAGGCGGTGTACGCCATCGCCGACGTCATCTTCTACACCGCGCACTACCTCTTTGACTCGGCCCGCTTCCCGTCGGTAGCCGACGTGTTCTACCTGGGGCGCTACCCGCTGGTCTGCGTTGCTCTGGCGCTGCTGATCCGGCGGAGGACCCCGGGCCGGGACCTGGCGGGGCTGCTCGACGCCGGCACCCTGGCGGTCATCGCGGCCCTGCTGTCGTGGCTGTTTCTGATCGGTCCCCAGGCCAGGGCCCAGCTGACCATCCTGGTGAAGGTCACGACGCTGGCGCATCCGGTGATGGACCTGGCGATATTCGCGGTCGCGCTCCGACTGGTGCTCGGCCAGGGGCGACAGTCAATGTCGTTCTTCCTGCTCAACGTCCATCTGTTCGCCATATTCGCGGCGGACACGCTGCACGGGTTGCAGCTGCTGGACGGTTCCTACACCACAGGCAACTACCTCGACGCCATCTGGCTCGCGGGCAACCTGGCGCTCGGCGCGGCGGCGCTGCATCCGACCGTGTGCTGCCTCGATCAGCCCCCGCGCCGGGAGGAGGTGCAGTTCGGCCCGGTGCGGATGCTCGCGCTGACCGCGGCCGGCCTGGTGGGGCCGGCGGTGCTGCTGGCCGACTACCACCGGCGCAGCTTTGGCGACACCGTGGCCACGGCGACGGCCTGGGCCGTGCTGTTCCTGCTCACGGTCCTCAAGATGCACCGTCTGATCGCGGAACAGCGGCGCCTCGCGGTGACGGACGAGCTGACCGGGCTGTACACCCGTCGGTACTTCCAGTCCCGGCTGGCCAGCGAGGTCGCTCGGGCCAGGCGGAGCGGCGGCGACGTCGCGGTGCTGATGATAGACGTCGACCACTTCAAGGCGATCAACGATCGGTACGGCCATCCGGCCGGGGACCGGGCGCTTGTCGGGATCGCCGACCGGCTGCGGTCCGCGACCGGCGCGGAGGGTCTGCTGGCCCGCCACGGTGGTGAGGAGTTCGCACTGCTGCTGGCCTCGGCGCCGGTCGCGGACCTGCTGGCGGTCTGCGAGCGGCTCCGCTGCCGGGTCGCCAACCGGCCGATCACGATCGCGGAGGGGATCAGCGTCACGGTGACGGTGTCGATCGGGGCGGCGATGCACCCGCACCACGCCGGTGACTCCGGCGAACTGGTAACCATCGCCGACCAGGCACTGTACCGGGCGAAGGCATGCGGCCGGGACCGGTCGGTGATCGGCCGGGTCGCGGAGGCACCGGTGCCGCACCGGGTCGATGGGGCACGCCCGCCGGGGACCGAGCTGGCCACCGCACTCGTGCCACGCCGGCTTCGTGGGGCGGCCAACCCGGCGCCGATGGTCGATTTCCTGCGCTTCGCGGCGGACCAGGTCGACGTCGGACTGTCCACGCGCGAGCACAGCCTGGCCGTTGCCCGGTGGGCCCGCCTGCTGGCCACCGAGATGGGCTACGACGACGACACGGCGGTGCAGGCGGAGCTCGCCGGCCGGCTGCACGACGTCGGCAAGATCGTCATCCCGCCGGCCATCCTCGGGAAACGCCACGGGCTGTCCGACGACGAGTGGGGCCTGCTGCGCCAGCACCCCGACCAGGGCGCCCAGCTCGTCGGGCTGATCCCAGGATTCGAGCGGGTCGCTGAGATCGTCCGCCAGCACCACGAACGGTACGACGGCACCGGCTACCCGGCTCGGCTGGCTGGCACCCGAATCCTGCCGGAAGCCCGCATCCTCGCCGTGTGCGACTCCTGGGCCGCCATGCGATCGGACCGGCCCTACCGCAGTGCGCTGGATGAGCCCGCGGCCGTGGGCGAACTGCGACGCGGGCGGGGTGTCCAGTACGACCCCCGGGTCGTTGACGCCTTCCTGGACCTGCACCAGCGGGGAAGGCTGCCGGTGAACGTCCGCCAGCGTGCTCCGGAGTTCCAGCTCGTGGTCCTGCAGCCCCCGGCCGGAGCGGACGGCACCGTCGTCGAAGGTATCCCGGGCGGGTAACGCCTCAGGCGATGCCGATCGGACCGTCCCGCGGGCCGTCCTCGGACGCCGGCTGCACGGCCAGCGACGGGAACGCCGCCAGATCCCCCTCCGGCTCGGCGTCCCACTCCGGGAAGACCAGATCGCACTGCAGGTACAGGCAGAGCAGCTGGGCCACGTTCCGCAGGCCGTCGAGGTGGGTGCGCTCGTGGCCGTGGGTGGCGTCGACGCCGAATCCCAGCAGCGCCACCCGGGCATGGGCCCCCGCCTCGACCGCCGCGGCGACGTCCGAGCGGTAGTAGTCGAAGACGTCCCGGACCGCGTCGATGCCGTACCCGGTGGCCAGGCTGGCCAGCCTGCGGGTGAGATGGTAATCGAACGGGCCGGTGCCGTCCGCCATCGCGATTGTCGCCGCCGTCTCCCTGGACTGCTGGCCAGGGGCGACCACGGCCGCGTCGACCGACACGATCTCGGCGACGTCGGGATCCAGCCCGTGACTGGCGCCGTGGCCGATCTCCTCGGTGCAGGTCACCAGCAGGTGCGCGGTGACCGGCGGCAGCATCCCGGCGTCAATGACCGCCTTGAACGCCGTCAGGACCGCCGCGACGCCCGCCTTGTCGTCGAGATGGCGGGACTTGACATAGCCACTGGGGGTGATCACGGGATTGGGCATCAGGGCGACGAAGTCGCCGACGTCGATGCCCAGCGCCCGTAGATCGGCGATCCCCTCGACCCGCTCATCCACCCGCACCTCGACCTGCGCCCAGCTGACCCCCTGGAGATCGACACCGTCGTTGTACCGGTGCCCGCTGGCCTTCAGCGGCAGGACCTGACCGGTGACGACGCGGTTGAGGTCGTCCGTGAAGATCCGGACGTGGGCGCCCTCGGCGAACCGCGCGCTGTGCGTGCCGATGGGCTTGAGTTCCAGCCGACCGTTCTCCTTGAGCCGCTTGACCGTCCCGCCAATCGTGTCGGTATGCACGACGATCGCCCGGTCGGCGCCGGTGGTGCGAGCCCCGGCGACGTACGCGTTGATGGCTCCCCGGCGGGTCACGATGAAGGGGATCCCGAGTGCGGACAGCCGCTCCCCGACGTATTGCGTGACGTGGTCGGTGCGCCCGGATGGGCTGGGAATCTCCATGAGTTCCAGCAGCACCTGCTGCATGAACTCGAGATCCAGATGGAGCGGTTTGGGGTCGTGGTGAGCTGCGGTCATGGGCTGGACAGTAGCAAGATAGGTTTGCCGCCAAGTTACCTCTGCCCGTACGGGCTCTCGCCGGACGAGGCCTGGGGAGCTCGCAACCGGAAGCGCCGGTAGGGGCAAATGCCACCATACCGGCATAAATGGTTTTTATCAGAACGAACAGGACTCTTGGCGCCTGTGGTGCTCGGCCCACAGGCGCATGGCGAACTCCCCGGCCCGTTGCGGCTCCGTTGGTATGATCAATGGGCGTGGATATCGTATCTGACGGTTTTCGGCCGGATCCGGAGAACTCGCATGGCGGACATCACCAGCGCATTTAGACTCGCCGAGAGGCCCGATGGGATGACGCTGACTCCTGTATTTTCTGATCTTGATGCCTTTGTTCGCGACTATTTCGTTCGTGTCGTTGAACGTAGGATCGCCGTTGGTGCGGCCGGTGGTCTGGTCTGGTGCGACCAATGGTGGGCACACCCGGAGGCGATCAATCGTTTGGGGGCACTCTGGCTCGCGTGGGAGACACTGCGGGTATCTGATCCGGCCATGGGAATGTCGATCTGGTGGCGCGACCATCTCGATCCGCACCTGGGTGCGCTGTGTGCCGAGGACGGACCGTTCGCCCGTTGCCGACCGGGTCGGCACACCCCACCCCAACCGCTGCCGGTCGAGCCCTGCCCGCTCGAGATTCTGGCCAAACTGCCCCGGGCGTAGCCCACGAGCACCATCCTTGTCCGGCAAGGCCATCCCTGGGGGCGTCGTGGCGCACGCGTGGGGTTGAGCGGTGGCATTCGATGGCTATGGTGTTGGGCGGGGTCGATCCACTGAACTGGCATCGAACAATACCTCAAATAATGTAGAGACACGTAGGGAGCATGATGGACAACGATGCAGACCCGGCGATTCACTGGCTCACCCGCCGGAAGTACGAGCGAGACGCCGCCGGTCGTTCAATATCGAAACCCCGGATGATTACTACGGAGGTGAGTGACACTCGGACGGAATTGGCTGCCGAGCGGCCTGTCCTGGCGTTTGAGACGGACGAGGTTCCGATCATGACGGAGTTGAGGGCATTAGCAACCGCATCGGTTCTTGAAGAATGCGCGGCCCGGCTGAGGCTGGCGGCACGGTCTGGTGACCCGCTGGGGTCGGAGGAAATCGCCGACATCGCGGACGAACTGGCGAACTACCTCTACCACCGTACCGTCTTGCGGAGCTGACCGGAATGACGAAACCCCTGAGTGCCAACAATCGTCGGAGCCTCTTGTTCCTCGCCCCCAAATGGACAGGTTCCAACGGGGGGGATACCGTCAACCGCGACCTTGCCAGGGCACTGGCAAACCTGGGATTCGAGGTGTTCGTGCGGGTGTCCGAGGAGTATTTCGAGCCCGAAAGCATGCATTCGAACCTCATCGTGAACGGGTTGGTGCCGTTCCCTGGCGTGTCACTCAAGGAGCGGGCGAATCTGTTTCGCCGGGAAGGGCTGCCGAGGGAAGTCGATATCATCGTTGGCCATGGCCGACTGACTGGTGGCGCCGCACAGTACCTGCAACAGCAGGTGTACCCTACTGCGGCCCGGGTGCAATTCGTGCACGCCGATACCGGAGCGATGGACGTTAGACGCAACCTGTTCGGAACGCGTGAGCAGCTGGCGGCCGGGATCGAGGAGTCCGAGTCGCACGAGCGGGAGGAGGTGCTTCTGATCGAAGGAGCGGCGCTGACGATCGGCGTTGGCCCGGTACTCACCGCCTATGCCAGCAAACTGGCAAGTCAATGCGGCAATCCACCGCAGGTGTACGACATGTTTCCCGGTGTCGAAGTCTTTGACCAACCGCTCTTGTCGGGTGATCCGAAGAAGATCAATCTGCTTCTCCTGGGCCGAGTCGATGATCCGATCAAAGGTGTGGACATCGCGGCCAATATGGTTAGGGAGCTGCGCGGACGTGGGTACACGGGATTCGGTTCAGATGGAAAGCCGGAAGTCAATCTGATCATACGGGGGGCCAATCCGGACACGGTTTCCAAGATCACCGGAAAGGTCTCACGGATGGCGGACTGTGCTGTTGAGGTGAGGCCCTTCACGGCGGACCGTAAGGAAATTCAGTCCGATATTCGTGCGGCAAGTGTTCTTCTCATGCCATCACGGCTGGAAGGCTTCGGCCTGGTTGGTACTGAAGGGCTTGGAAACGGTGTTCCGGTGCTCGTTTCCGGGTGCAGTGGTCTGGGCGAGGTGCTTAGTGATCCAAACCGCTTCCCGAATCATATGGCCGAGTTGTTTGTCGTGCCGATGACAGGGAAAGAGCCGACGGAGAACATCGTTGGCTCCTGGGCCGACAAGCTCATGACCATCATCGACGATTTGCCGGAGGCCCGGGTCGCGGCGGCCACGGTCCAGAGCTACTTGGCGCAAACCTATACCTGGGACCACGTTGCCAGGGCTCTCGGGTCGGTGCTGGAAGGGCTGCCGCGAGGTTCCGTCAGCAGCTCAAATATCAATCCGGTTACGCTTGGTTTCACAACCGGCCTGGGTGGTACGCAGGCCGGGCAGTCCGGTGGGGTGGTGGCGAAGCCGTATGTGCCACCCTTTAAGTCCAATGATCCACCGGACAGTGAGCGGTGAGATCGAAGGCTCAGGCCATATCCGATGCCCGGGTCTGTTGTGGCAACTATTTTGGAATGTGATGAAGGCATGGTCGCCGTGGTGTGCGGGAGCCGTCGCGTCGTGATGGTCGCTCTCGGGCGATGGGCAGGTGTCGGGCGGCGTGCTGGATTGTGATCTTGTTTGGCCATTCCGGAACGGCATTTTATCAAGATCCGCCATTGTGTGATCGTGTGCGGTTTCGTGTGGAATCTTTTGAGAATAGTGCTGCCATGATCTAGCGGATCGCCCTTGCGGTGCAGGTCAATCCGGTTGCGGACCCCCTATATCCTTTGTCTGTCGCGATCCTATGTATCTTGTGACTCGGGTCGGGCGGCACCTGGATGTGGGGTTCGAGGCCGCTTCTCTGATATTGGCGTATAAGGATATGCGCGGGGGTGTGTTGTGAGGCCGGGGCATATGCCAAGAAGGTCGTCTGTGCCTGGCCATCGAGGTGGCAGCGGTGGCTGAGACGGGAACCGCGATCGGTGTCGCCCAGCTCCGCCCGGCGGAGTGCCCGCTTCCCGCGGACCTGCGATCTGCGATTTCGCCGAGCATGCAGGCTCTTGGCACGATCATGCCGGTTCTGGGCGCCCACCCCCAGGCCGGGGCATCCGGGGTCGCCCTGGCCCTGGCGGACATGGCCGTGACCGCGGGGCTGCGCGTGCGACTGCTCGACTGCGCCGATCCTGGCCGCTCCGGTCTGGCGGGGGTGTGCCAGATCGAGGGGCGCTCGGTCAGCGGCGGCGAGCACCGGGCGGCGATCCGTTGCGCCACCCGCAACCTGCCCCAGGGGGTGCTGCCGGTGCGACGGCTGGTCGGCACCGGGGCCCCGATGCCGGTCAGCCTGGTGCCCGGGCCCGAAGCCTGGGCCGCGACCGATCCGGAGCCGAGTGACATCACCGTCGTCGATCTCGGCTGGGACATCTGGCAGCTGATGCAGCCGTCGGCCCGCATCGGTCCCCTGACGTGGTGCCGGCTGCCCCTCGCCCCGACCTGGCCGGTGTTCGTCGTGCGGGGGACGGCGGCGTCGGCCGCGCTCGCCGAGGGGATCCTGGCTCGCTATGCCCTTGGCGTCCGGCACCTCGGGCTGGCGGCTCTCCGCGGGCTGGCGGTGGTCGGCGGGGAATCGTGGCCGGTGCAGGCCCAAGCCGTGATGGGCGGCTTGCTGCGCCAGGCCAGCGCGATGGGGGAGTTCGTTCCGCTCGATGCCGAGGTCATCCGGTCCGGCTGGGGGACGGCACCGGTGCCGGCGGCGGTGCTGCGGGCCGTTGCGGCCTTGCTGTCCCGGATCGATGGACATGTAGCACAGGCCGTTGACGCGCGGAAACCGGCAGCGCGTCGACGACGCTTTGGTCGTTCGTGAATTCATTGAGTGGGAGAAGGAGTGCCATGCTTCGTCAGCAGCTCTGCGAGGCCTTCGCCAGTCTGTACCTGGACCCGACCGGCGTCGTGTCGAACCCGCCGCCCCAGGCCCCGCCGGACGTCGAGGACCCCATCAACCAGCTGATGGCCTACGTCAAGTGGGGAGTGCTGGTGGTCATCGTCGTTGCTGGCTTCGTCGGCAGCGGCGCGGTGGCCGGTGGGCGAATCTTCGCCCACCACGGCGCATCCAAGATCGGCGTGGGGATCCTGCTGTCCGCCCTGGCCGGCGCGGTGCTCTACGTGGGGATCTACGCCATCATCACGTCGGTGACCGGATGATGACCGCGCCAGCTCAGCACAACCGCGGCCGGGCCATCGCGGCCCTGGTCGTCGTCGCCGTCGTGTTCGCGGCCCTGATGTGCGGACTCGGCTACTTCATCGCCGTGCTGATGCGCGACGCGGGCACCTCCGGCGGCGGCCCCGGAGCGCCGACCAGCGCCAGCGCGGCCGGTACGGCGTCGCCGGCGATTGGCGAGGACCCGTCGCTCCAGGCCCAGCAGGACGCGCTGGCGGATGAGCCGATGCTGCAGTTGCCGATGTCGGCGGCCCAACCGCAGCCCCTGGTCGCCGAGACCGCCGGGCCACCCATCGTCGTCCCAGCTCCGACCGGCCGGGTGGTGCCGGACGGCCCCCCGGTGGCGACCGGTTTCCCACACACCCCGGAGGGGGCGCTGGCACAGCTGGCGGCCATCGACGAGGGAGCGTTCGGCACGACCGACCTCCATCGGGTGCACGAGGTGTACGCCTGGGCCGCGCTGCCGGGGGCCGTGCCGGAGGACCAGTGGTCGCCGACGGGCGGCGTCACCACGCTGATCGACCACCTCGGGGGGCGGTCGAAGGCGCTTCAGGCCCAGGTGGTGTTCCAGGCGGTCCAGGGCCAGCTCAAGGGGACGATCGGTCAGGACTTCGTCGTCGCCTGCGTGCTCGGGCAGATGGACGTGACAGCGGCCAGCACGGCCCGCGCCGGTGTCGGCGACTGCCAGCGGATGGTGTGGCGGGACGGCCGCTGGTGGATCGGGCCCGGTGCCCAGCCCGCGGCGGCCCCGAGCGCCTGGCCCGGCAGCGCCGACGCGGTGCGGGCCGGGTGGAGGGAGCTACGCCGTGGTTGATCCGTTCGGAATCCTGTCCGCCCTGTTCGGCTGGCTGGGAGACAAGGCCTCGGACGTGGCGGTGGACGCGTTCAACAAGGCGATGCTGGACATCTGGAATTTCGCCTCGGACCTGCTGACCGGGGTCTTCGGAATCATCGACAAATACACGACACCCAACGTGGACCCGACCAACGGTCCGCTGGCGGGGTTGCTGCCGATGACCGGGTGGCTGGGCGTGTCGATCCTGCTACTGATGTCGTTTGTGCAGGTCGGCAAGGCGGTTGCCCAAGGAGGACGAGGATTCGTCCGGATCCTGGTTGGTCTGGCGCAGTACGTCGGAGTCACCGTTGCGGGGCTGGCCGTCCTGACGACGATGGTCGCGGCCAGTGACTCCCTCGCCCTGGCCATCCTCAACACCGGCCTCGATGTCGAAACCTGGGAAGGCGTCTCCGGGCGGTCCTCCGCCGCGGAGAACGTGGTCAACGGCGTTTCCGGCACCGGGCTTGGCCTCGTCGCGCTGCTATGCGTGATCCCCGCGGCGATCGGACTGCTCATCGAGGCCCTCGTCCGCAACGCCGCGATCGTGATCCTGGCGGGGACCATCCCGATCCTGGCAGCTGGGCTGATCGCCGACGCGACGCGACGGTGGTTCTGGACGGGCCTGCGCTGGATGGTGTCCCTGCTGCTCATGACACCCGCGATGGCGCTGACGATGACCATCGGCATGAGGTTCGCGGAGGGCGCGGCCGGTGCGGACGGCCAGCAGCAGGGCGCCGTCCAGTCGGCGGTCGGCATGGTGGTCTCCGGGCTGGTGCTCATCATCGCCCTGTGCTGCCCCCTGGCGCTGTTCAAGCTGTTCGCGTTCGTCGAGCCCAATTCGCTGTCGGGAGCGGCCGTTCGAGGCTACTTCGCGGGCGGCGGGGGCGGGGGAGGCTCGGGCGGCGGGGGCACGGCCAGCAGCTCGGAGAAGGGCGCTGAGTCCGATTCGGACAACCGGTTCACGCAGATGCTGTCGTCGCTGGGCACGACCGCGGCCAACACGGCGGCAACCGCCAGCGGCGTCCTCGACGCGGTCGGGGCCGGCCACCCGGGCGGACCCCCGGGGAACTCCAGCGGTGGCGGCAACGCCGACCCACCGGACTCCGACGACGCTGGCACCTCCGCTGGCGATGCTGGCACC
>JABDRL010000304.1 GCA_013041765.1 Dactylosporangium sp.
GGCCAGCGCCAAGTCCCTGGCCCAGGCCACGTCCCCACCGGTCAGCAGCGGTTTCCACAGCGCGCGCGGGCCGTCGGGACCGTCGTCGACCGTCGGCAGCACCCGCCCGCGGGCCACCAGATCGGTCGCGAAGGCCGCAACGGCCCCCAGATGCCGGAGGGTCGCGCCGCAGACGAGATCGTCCCGGTCCAGGCCCACTTCGCCACGCCGGTAGCCCAGCAGCACCTCCAGCGCCTCGTCCGCGTCGTGGTCCAGGGTGGCGACCGACCAGCGGGCAAGACCCAACGCCGCGCCCCGCTTCGGCGGATCCTCGACCCGACCCAGTTCCGGCGACGCGGCCGGCCCGGTGCCGAGGGTCGGCAGTTCCAGGATCAGGGTGCCGGGCGTGGCCGGCTTGGCCAGGTCTCCCAGGGCCTCGGCCAGCTTCGCCGCATCGGCCGCGAACGGGTGGGGACGCTGTCTCGGCGGTCGGCCCCGCCGCTTGGGAAGCTCCGCGGGCAGTGCGGCGTCCTCCGCCCAGAGCGCCAAGTGGCCGCCACGCAACCACAGCCCGTGGACGACCAGCATGCGGCAACTTTCTCATACCTCCCGCACAGCTCAGACCGAGCCACGGCGGCAGCACCCGGGCTCCGCCCAGGCACAGCAGCCGGAGGTCGAAAGCTGAGAGCACGCTGAACCTCGTTGGCCCCGGCCCGGCTCCCCTCGGTACACCCGAACGAGGACAGTGCGAGAGGAGCGGGGCATGGCTATCACCGCGGCTGGTGTTCGGACGGCGGTCGCCGTCACGAACGTCGTCAAGATCTATGGCAGCGCCGACACGGCGGTCCACGCCCTGGACGGGGTCAACGTCACCTTCACAGCGGGCCAGTTCACCGCGATCATGGGGCCTTCGGGCTCCGGCAAGTCAACCCTGATGCACTGCGCCGCGGGGCTGGACACGGTCACCTCGGGCAGCGTCGCGCTCGGCGGGCAGGACATCACCACGCTGTCCGACCGGGCGCTGACGCGGCTACGCCGCACCAAGATCGGATTCGTCTTCCAGGCGTTCAACCTGCTACCGACGCTGACGGCCAGACAGAACATCCTGCTGCCGCTGGACCTGGCTTCGACGAAGCCGGACCAGCAGTGGTTCGCACAGGTCATCGACGCGCTGGGACTGGCAGACCGGCTGAACCACACTCCGGCCCAGCTGTCCGGCGGCCAGCAGCAGCGGGTGGCCTGCGCCCGCGCACTGCTGCCCCGGCCGGAGGTCATCTTCGCCGACGAGCCGACCGGCAACCTCGACTCCCGCTCCGGCGCCGAGGTGCTGGCGTTCATGCGCCGGTCCGTCGACGACCTGGGGCAGACCATCGTCATGGTCACCCACGATCCGGTGGCCGCCGCGCACGCCGACCGGGTCGTGCTGCTGGCCGACGGGCAAATCGTCGGGGAGATCCTCGACCCCACCCCGGCGACCGTCCTCGACGGCCTGAGCCGGCTGGGGGCGTGAGCGCGATGCTGCGCGTGGCCTTGGCGGGCCTGCGTGCCCGCAAGTTCCGGCTGATCGCCACGGCGATGGCCATCGTGCTGGGGGTCGGCTTCGTCGCCGGAACGCTCATCTTCAGCGACACGGCGAAGGCCGGCCTCTACGACAGCGTCGCCCGGTTCGGGCGCAACGTCGATGTCGTGGCCCAGTCGGACGAAGCCTCCGCCCTGGCCGGCCCGGCCTTCGACCCCACGATCCTGGACGCGGTCCGGGGGGTCGACGGGGTGGCCGCCGCGTCCGGGCGGATGAGCCATCGACTGCCCGTGCTCGACCAGCGGGGCAAGCTTCTCGGCAACGCGGCCAAGCCGGGAACGCTGGTCTTCTTCGGCGACGAACCCAGTCTGCGCCCGTTCGACCTGACCGCGGGACGGTTGCCCGCCGCGCGGGGCGAGGCCGCGCTGGAGACCAAGACCGCCGAGCGGGGCGACTTCGCCGTCGGAGACACCGTCACGGTGCTCGACGCGACCCAGGGCCGGCATCCCCTGACGGTGGTGGGCATCGTCGGCTGTGGCTCGGCCCAGGCCGTCGCCGATGACGCCGTGGTCCTGGTGACCGAGGCGGACCTGGCGGCCATCGCCGGTGAGACCGGGTACTACAGCGTCGTCGCCACGGCGGCCGACGGCGTGTCCCAGCGGGAACTGGCCGAACGCATCCGGGCGGCCCTTCCGGCGACGCCAGAGCGGGACCTTCGGGTCTCCACCGGAAAGGACTTCCGGTTCGACCTGGTGAACACCGCCCTCACCCAGTTCGAGGCGTTCCTGTACATCCTGATGATCTTCGCAGGCATCGCCTGCGTCGTCGCGGTGTTCGTCATCTACAACACCTTCACGATCCTCATCGCCCAGCGCATCCGGGAGACGGCCCTGCTGCGCTGCGTCGGCGCCGACCGCCGGCAGGTCTTCGGTGCGGTCCTGCTGGAATCGGTGGTGGTCGGCCTGCTGGGATCGGCTGCGGGGTTCGCCCTCGGGGTCGGGATCGCCTACGGCCTGTCCCAGGGGATGGGTGCCCTGGGGCTGGTCGCCGAGCACCCGCTGGTCCTCACGGCGACCCCGGTCGGGGCGAGCCTGCTGATCGGTACGCTGGCGACCCTGGTCTCGGCGCTGGTTCCGGCGTTGCGGGCCACCCGGATCTCGCCCCTGGCCGCGCTCGGGACCGTCGCGGTGGGGCCGGTCCAGGGCGTCCGGCGGCGGCTGCCGCGCATCGTGCTCGCCTCGGCGATCGCGCTGGCCGGCACCGGGCTGACCGTCCTCGGCACGCGGCAGGACGGCATCTCGATGACACCGGCCCTGCTGGTCATCGCCGGGGGCGTCCTCAACTTCCTCGCGGTGCTCGTCGCGTTCCCGCTGGTGGTCGGCCCGCTCATCGCCGCGATCGGTTGGTTGCCCGGCCGCCTGCTGGGCATGCCGGCCAGGCTCGCCGTTGCCAACGCCCGCAGGGCTCCCGGTCGGACGGCCGCCACCACGGCTGCCCTCATGATCGGTATCGGGCTCATCGCCGCGGCGAGCGTCGCGACGGCGACGGTCAAGGCGACCGTTGACCGGCAGATCACGACCAACTACCCGGTCGACTACATGCTGAGAACCGGTATCCAGCAGCGGACGGCGGCGTCCGCCGGGCTCTCCGTCGGCCTGCCGATCCAGCTGGCGGACCGGCTCGGCGCAGACCCGGCGTTCAGCGTCGTTGCCCGCATCCGGTCGGAGACCACGACGATCCAGCCGGCCGGTGGCCTGGACAACGGCGGTGAGTTCCGGCTGGCGTCGTTCGAGCCAGAGGGCCTCGCGAAGCTCCCGGCGATCGAACTGCGTTCCGGCAGCATGGCCGATCTCCGGGACGGCACGATCATCGTCAGCGGTGACACCCCGGTCGGTGCTGGCCGGACCGTCGGCGACACGGTGCGCCTGACCACCGCGTCCGGCCTGGCCTTGGAGTTCACGATCGTCGGCCTGGCCAACGGGTACATCGCCGCGGCGGACGCGCTCATCAGCTGGTCGGACATGGCAGCGCTCCGGCAACACCAGACCGACAACATGATCTTCATCCGGGCGGCCGACGGAGTCTCCCCTGTCGATTCCCGCACGGCCCTGCTGGCCATCACCGATGACTACCCGCTGGCCGCGGTGAACAGTGTCGCGGAGGTTCGAGCCGAGATCACCTCGGTCATCAATGCCACGATCATGATCATCACCGGTCTACTGGGATTCGCCATCATCATCGCGCTGATCGGCATCATGAACACGCTGTCACTATCGGTGCTCGAACGCACCCGGGAGTCGGCGACGGTCCGGGCGCTCGGTCTGACCCGGGGGCAGTTGCGGGCCACCCTGTTCGCAGAGGCCATGCTCATGGCCCTGGTCGGGGCGCTGGTCGGCAGCGGCCTCGGTCTGCTGTACGGCCAGATCGCCACGGGGGTACTGTTCCCCGGCATCACGATGGTCACCAGCGTGCCGGTCGGGCAGCTGCTGCTCCAAATCGGACTCGCCGCCACGGCCGGCGTGATCGCCGCGGTGCTGCCGGCGAGGAAGGCCGCCAAGGCGTCGGTCGTCACCGCGATGGCCGACGGCTAGGCGCCGGGGCCGGCAGGCCAATCCCCGTACACTCTGGAAGGCTGGCGACGCCAAAAAGGAACGTATACCAGCAGAACAGGCAGGCGGATGGTGGCGGTGACGGAACACAGGGTGACGGGCCTCAGTCGCAACACGAGGCAGCGGAACGCGGTGATCGCGCTGCTCCAGGAAACCTGCGAGTTCCGGAGCGCGCAGCAGCTGCACGCCGATCTGCGCGGCCGAGGCGCCAAGGTGGGGCTCACCACGGTCTACCGCACCCTGCAGACCCTGACGGAACTCGGCGAGCTGGACGCGATACGCCTGCCGAGCGGGGAGCAGATCTTCCGTCGGTGCAGCCGTTACCATCACCACCATCTGGTGTGCCGGATCTGCACTCACACGATCGAGATCGCCGGCCCGAATGCCGTTGAGTCCTGGACCGAGCGGGTCGCCGCAGAGCATGGCTTCACCGAGGTGGAACACACCCTCGAAATCTTCGGCATCTGCCAGCGCTGCCTGGCCGAGCGGGCGGGCTAGGGCGCGTCTTGTGGATCTCCTGATGGGATTGTCCCGCGTTTGGCGGCAAGGCCTCACCCGACAACAGTGATCCCCACGAAGTCCGACGCACGTGATCCGAATAGTGCCGTAGAAAATCACACCTCTGGGTGTGATTTTCTACGGCACTGTGGCGACCGCTGGGGTGCGTCTTGTAGATCGCTGCTGTCGGGTGAGGTCACGCAGCCAGATCTTGATGGTGGCGGGGCGGCAGCGGGCGTCGGTGGCCAGGAGTACCCATCCGGCGTCGGTGAGTTCAAAACGTTTGATCATGGTGCTGTACAGAACTGTCGTGTCCTACGACCGACATGACGCCCCCGAATATCCAAAAAATCCCGGATGCCGACCTGCGAGACGCGCCCTATTCAGACGCCTCCAGATTGAGCGCGATTGAATTGATGCAATACCGCCGGTCGGTCGGGGTAGGGTAGCCCTCCCCCCGGAACACGTGCCCCAGATGCGAGTCGCAGCTCGCACAGCGCACCTCGGTTCGGGTGGCTCCCCGGCTGTCGTCATCGAGGTAGCGCACCGCGTCACCCGCCAGCGGGGCGAAGAATGACGGCCAGCCGCAGTGGCTGTCGAACTTGTTCTCGCTGGAGAACAACTCGGCGCCGCAGGCGCGACAGCGATACACCCCCCGGGTCTGGGTCGAGACGTACTCGCCGCTCCAGGGCGCTTCGGTGCCAGACAGCCGCAACACCCGGAACTCCGCAGGCGACAGGCGCACCCGCCACTGGTCGTCGGACACCATGCACCCATGGTAGCCAGCCGGGCCCCGGCGGCCCGCTACGGCGATGGCGTTGGCCCCCAGGCGTGACGTGCGGCCTGCCCCGGCAGGTGTTGCCCCCGGCATGTGGTCCCGTCAAGCGCCGTCCCGGCGGGGACGTCGATCTCGAACCAGACACAGGTGGCCCCGCTGCTGGTGTCCACCCCCATTCTGTTACTCAGCGCCCGCACCACGACCAGCCCGCGCCCCCGCTCGGTCGTGGGGTCCGGCACCGATAGATTGACCGGCAGGCTGAACGTCGATCCCGGGTTGTGAATCTCCACCCGCAGCATTCCCGGCCGTTGCAGGACCCGGAGCTGGATCGGGTCGGAGCGCAGCGTACGGGTAGGTTGCCGTTCCAGCTGGCGGATCGCGTTGGTCACCAGCTCGCTGACGGCGAGCAGGAGGTCGTCGGTCAGCTCCCGGGGGAACGCCCGGCCACCCAGGCCGGCCACGGCGTGCCGGGCGGCCTTCGCCGTGCTGGGATCCGCGGACAGGTGCAGGTCGGCCAGCACCCGCTGACCAGACTCGCGGGGCGACAGCAGGCGCAGGGCCAGCAGGGCCGTGTCGTCGCTGGCACTGTCCCGGTACTCCAGGATGGCCCGCTCGATATCGGTGACGACATCCTCTGCGGAACGGCCGGCCAGCGGCGCCAGGACCGCAGCGAGCCGGTCCTCACCGAACAGTCCCTCGGGCCCCTTCGCCTCGATCACGCCGTCGGTGTACAGCAGGACGGTGTCCCCTGGCGACAGCCGCACGGTCTGGTCGGTCAACGGCGGCTGGTCGAACACGCCGAGCAGCGTTCCCGGAGTTCCGACCCACCGGATCGCCCCGGTCGGGCCGACCACGACGGGCCGGGGATGTCCGGCAAGGCACACGGTCGCCGTCGCCCCGGTCTCGGTACGCGGACCGATCCGCAGATACGCCGCGGTCAGGAACCGCTCGCCGTCGCTCCGGCCGATCAGCAACTCGTTGAGCCTGGCCAGCGCCCCGGCCGGGCCCACGCTGGCGTCCAGCGCCCGCAGCGTGGCCCGGGCGAGCCCGGTCAGCCCGGCCGCATCGGCTCCCCGGCCGGACACATCGCCGATCACGAAGGCGTACTCATCGGCGCCCAGCGGAAAGGCGTCGTAGAAGTCGCCCCCGACGTCGGCACCGTCGTCCCCGGTCAGGTATCGCACCGCCAGTTCCGCCTGGGATACGGCGGGCAGTCGCTGCGGCAGCAGGCTCTCCTGCAACCGCGCCGCCACCCTGGTCCGAATGGCCAGCAGTCGCAAGTTGTCGAGCGCCGCGCCGACGCGCCGCCCGACATCGGCGAGGATCTGCTCGTCCTCGGCTTCCAGCGGCCGGCATCCCTCCGCGTCCACCAGGGTCAGGACCCCGACCGTCTCCCCCCGGGCCACCAGGGGAACGGCGACCGCTGGACCGCTCGGCATCCGTGACCTGGTCCGGGCCAGGGCGTGGCTGGTATCCGCACAGCAGGCCTGGTCACTGTCGTCACACCATTCGGCCCGAACCGTCCGGCCCGCACGCCACGCGATGAGTGCCGGGTGCCGCTGGTCGACCACCAGCGCGCCGAGCGGCGCCGCGCCCCGGCTCGACGACCCGGCCGCATCGCCGGTGCCGAGG
>JABDRL010000308.1 GCA_013041765.1 Dactylosporangium sp.
GGGGGTTTTGGTTGCTGGGGGCGGGGGCCTGGTGGGGCTAGTTGGGGCTTTGGGGGGGGTGGGCGTCCGCTGGCGCGCGGGGGGTTGGGGCCTGGTGGCGCCCGCCGCTGGTGGGTCTCCCACCGCCACCGTCCTCACGTGACCAGTAGCGGCGGGGATTTCCGACAGCTCATATCGCGTTACCAAGGGTTAGCCCGATGCTCGGGTGAGCCGATGCTGTGCCGCATAATCGATCGCAGCTATGCCGCAGCGAATATCCGCGCGGAGGGAAGCTCATGAACGCCGTTCGACGATGCCGCACCTGCGGGTCGGTCCTCAGCCGGTACAACAACGGCCACCAGTGCCAGCCCTGCCGCGCCACAACCGGTACGGCCAGCGCAAACGCAGTGCCCGCGCGATTGTTGGCCGATACGGAATTCCGTCAGGCGCTGGCAGTCGGCGACTGGGAGACGGCGCTGCGCATGCTCGCCCAGGACTCCTCGATGACCCAGTCGGCGATGGCCGCGGCGACTGGGGTCTCCCAGTCCTGCATATCCCGACTGATGAATGGCCGCAGTCAGGAGCCGGGCATCAGGACTGTCCGCGCGTTGTGTGATGGACTGGGAATACCGAGGCCGTTGGCCGGTCTCGCGTCGGGTACGACATCGGAGGACACGACGAACCGCAGGCAGGCCCTTGGCATCGGCGCCGGCGTTGCTGGCGGCGCCCTGCTGCGCGGGTGCAAGGAACCAGCCGCTGCATCCGCTGCTGGTGAGGGCGGTCCTCGCACGGACGAGGCGCTGCTGGCCGAGGCGACTGCGATCCTTCGACGGCTGGAGCAGCACACGCCGACGCGGGCGCTGCTGGGATCGGCTGTGGCACACAGCGATTTGGCCCGAACCATCCGGCATCGCAGCAGCCCAGGAGCTCACGCTCGCAGGCTGTGTGCCATGGAGAGCGAGGCTGCCGGGTTCACCGCCTGGCTATATGCCGATCTTGACGAGCAGGCCAGCGCGCGCCACTACTACCGGATCGCGATCAACGCGGCCGTCCAGTCCGGCAATCCGCTCCTGACCTGCTACATGTGCGGTAGTTTCGGCCAGTTCGCCACCGTCGTTGGCGCACCGGCCCAGGGTCGCGACCTCATCATCAAATCGCGCACTCACCTGCCCCGCTCGGCGCCGCCGATCGCGTCCCTGTGGCTGGACACGATGGAGGCCGCAGCTCTGGCCAGGCTGGGCGAGCGCCGCGCCATGACGTTGCTCGACGACGCCGAACGGCGCATCGGGCGAGTGGCCAACACCGAGCCGGTCTGGCCCTGGTTGTTTCGCTTCGACCAGCACAAGCTCGGCGGCTACCGGGCGGTCGCCGCAAGTCACTTGGGCTACCACCGCACCGCCGAGCACCTGTTCACCGCGTTCGAGCACGTCAGCGCCTCGCCGAAACAGTCGGCGGTCACCACGGTCGCCCGAGCCGGTGTTCTCGCCGCGACTGGCCAGGTCGACCAGGCGTGCCAGCTTGCGGTCGCCGCGTTGCGGACCGGCCGTATCTTGGGCTCCGAACGCATCATCCGGGCGGTCAGCGACTTCCGCACCAGACTTCGCACCACCAGCAGCGCCACCACGGAACTCGACCAGTGCCTGGCCCAGTCGTACGAGGAGGAGCCATGACCCGGATCGCGGTCAGCGGCCACTGCGGGCTTCCCCCGGCCACCGTCGGGCTGGTCGAGGCTGCCCTGCGGGCCGACCTAGCGCCGCACGCCCATGACCTGGTGGGACTGACCTGCCTGGCCGACGGTGCCGACCAGATCTTCGCCCGGGTCGTGCTCGACCTCGGAGGCACGTTCGAGATCGTCGTCCCTGCGGTTCTTTACCGCGACAGCCTGCCTGCCAGCCAGCATGCCGCATACGACGCGCTGTTCGCGAAGGCCAGTGTGGTCCGGCGGCTGGACTTCGTCGAGTCGACCTCCGAGTCCCACATGGCCGCCAGCGTCGACATGCTCGCCGACGCCGACCACCTGATCGCCGTCTGGGACGGGCTGCCCTCACGCGGGTACGGCGGCACCGCTGACGTCGTCGATCACGCGCGGCAGCAGGGTATTCCTGTGACCGTAATCTGGCCGTCGGGCTCATCCAGGGACTGAACCCGCGACAGCACCGTCGGGGTCGCCCGGGAGTGTGACGCGGCTGCCCACAGTAGAGCGATCCTGACAGGGTGGACGCTGGATCGTTGTCTGACTGGCGGGGAGGCACTGCTCCGGCAGCGCCGCCGATGGCGAGCATGATGGCGATTTGCACGATTCCCTCCGCGCGAGCGGCGCGGCCGGCAGGGGACTCGGCGACCCGAGAGGTCATCGGTTCACCTCCCGATGCCAGCCGGCAAGCCGCTCGGTGATCTCACACTTCTGGGACGCCTCCGCCTGTTCGGCGAGGTCACACAGCATCCGGCCGATCTCGCCGACTCGGCGAGCCGCGATTCGCATACTCCCGTCGACCGGTGTCCACCCGTCGGCCAGCCCGTCGAAGCGCAGTTCAACGAAGACCTCAGTCAGCCATGGCGCATGCGCCTGGTACAGGCTCGCGGTGATGACCATCGGGAGCCGTCCGCCGTCGGCGGAGCAGACGACCGGCGCACTCCGGTGCGCCTCGCCCGTCCCGAAGGCGGGACTCGCCGTACACCGCGAACGGTCGCACCACGCCGGATGTACGAGCGTCGAGCCAGCTCTGGCCGGTATGTTCCGGGCACTCATCGCACACCGCCCGTGCCCCGTGACCTGGCCAAACAGCCCGGCAGCGGATCACCGGCGACCCGCAGGACCGGTTCGCGCAGTGACGCGTTCGGCGCACCACAAACATCCCGAACGGGGTTGGGGTTCGGAGCACACGCTCCGGGCCTCTGTTCTTTTGTCCGCTGTGGACCGGCTGGGGTCGACGCGACGGCGGCGGCCACGATTTGGGCGGTGTCCGCGGCGAGCGTGACCCGGATGGTCAGGTCCCGGCGGACGCTGTTGTAGCGCAGTTCCAGGTGGAACGCGTCGTAGATCTCCCGCTGCTGATCGTCTGGGAGCCGGCGCAGGTCGATACTCCCCTGCGGCAGTTGGTCGAGCAGTCCGACTTCCGCCGGGGTCGTCGCCCGTGCCGTGCGCTCCACCTCGGCCAGCAGCTGTCTCTTCTGCCGTAGCTCGGTCACGGTGGCGGCGAACCGGGCCTGGATCCCTCGGCGCCAGGCGTCGTCGACGTCCGGGTCACCGGACGGTTCCAGCCGCTCCAACTCCTTGATCAGGTTCTCCTGCCGACGTGCCAGCTCCCCGATCGCCGCAGTGAGCTCTGCTTGGCGGGCGGCCGAGGCCGAGCGGGCCGTCTGCTGGATGTCGGCGGTAACGGCCGCCAGGTAGTGCCGCCGACCGAGGCCGAAGATCCGCTCGGTGAAGAACCGGGCCAGCGGCTCGGTGAGTTGCTCCTCGGCGACCATGGCCGCCCGCGGGTGGCCCGGGAACCACGGTAGGTGGCCGTGGTTCTTCGGGTTGGGTGAGCACCGGTAGTAGGTGTGGCCCTTGGTCGTCTCGCCGTTGGCGCGGTGACCGCACAGGTCGCAGCGCACGTAGGAGCGCAGGAGATAGGTCCGCCTGGTCCTGGGGTGCGGGTTGGACTCCGAGCCGGCCCGTGAGCCCTGGCGGAACCGGCCGATGGTGCTGGCCGCGGTGAAGACCTCGCGGGTGACCAGCGACTCATGGGTGGGGCGGGCCGACCAGACCCAGGCCGTCGGCGGGTTGACCCGGCCTTTGACGCCGCGGGCCCGGTGGCCGCGTTTGCGGCGGTTCCAGACCATGTAGCCGGTGTGTTTGGGGTTGTCGAGGATCTCCCGGATGCTGCTGCCGGTCCAGGCCCCGACGCGGCGGCGGCCCTCGCCCAGGATCGGGTCGGGTGGTGGGTACCGGTCAGGGTCGAGGTTGAGCCGGGTGGCGATCTCGTCGTAGCCCAGCCGGTGCACCGCCCGCCACAGAAAGATCTGGGTCACCACCGGGCCGCGGATCGGATCGGGGACCAGGCGGTGCTTGGTCTTGCCCTCGTGGGCCTTGGCCTTGACCGGGTGGCGAAGCCGCTCGGCGGCGTAGCCGTAGGGCGGCTTGCCGATGTTGTAGCCCTGGCCGGTGTGTGCCTTCAGCCCGCCCCAGGACAGCTCCAGCATGTTCAGCACGTACCACTCGGCGATGGCCTGCTTGACCCGCCGGGTCAGCGTCGGGGTGGCCCGCCGGAACGGTGCGCTGCCGTCGTTGAGGCTGGGGATGGCGGTGACGTCGATGCCCTCGTCGGCGGCCAGCAGCGCCACCCCGGCCTGTTCCAACTCGTACTCGATCTTCGTGCTGAAGTAGGTGACCCGGGCGATGCGTTCGATCGATTCGCAGACCACGGCGACGAACCGCCGGTCGGGGCGGCGGGCCTCGGCCAGCAGGTCGGCGATGCTGCCGTCGCGGGGAATGGGGATGTCGAACTGCTCGTGGGCGTGGCCGGTACCTCGGTGCTCCACCATGGTGCGGCCGGATTCGACGTCGTAGAACTTCGCCACGATCACGAACCCGGGTGGCAGGGCCTTGCGGGCGTTGTCCAGTTGCCGGGGCAGGGACAGGGTCGGGTCCTGGGCGTCGTCGGTCGAGGTGCGCCCGACCCAGGCGACCGGGACCGCGACATCGTGCAGCGCCTCGGGCAGGTGCTGGTCGGCCACGGTGTGCAGCCAGTCGAGCAGACTGACCTCATCGTGGCCGGCACCGTGCGGATGCCGCAGATCATGAGTCGTCATGTCGGTCACCACTCCTGGTCGACGGTGGTGGCTGCCGACCGGTTCGGGGTCGTGGCCGGCGGCGGGGTGCCGGACGGCGCGACCGGCGGCTCCTGGTCGGGGTCGTGCGATCGGTGGGTGGCCAACCAGCACAGCGCCCGGCGGATCACGATCGCCTGGCGGCTGAGCAGTTCGTCACCTGCGGGACCGTCGACGACCAGGAGTTCCACCCGGACGGTCAGCGGCTCGTCGGCAGGCAGCCTCGGAGCTGCGGCATGATACGGCGACTCGCCGTCTGGTGGCGAGGGCGGTGACTGGCCCGGGGTGGTTGGCGGCGGGGTGCCGCCCCTGGTGCGACGGACATCGTGGTCGGCCACCGCAGCTCACGCCTGCCGACGATCGCCGGGCCGGTGGGCAGGAACTCCGCGATGCGGTTCGCGGGAACTCCGGCACTTTAGCGGGGATTGAAAGACGGCAATGTCGTCGTGCTGGATCAGGCTGACCGGTCGTCCGGCGAGCCGGGCCTTGCGCGCCGCCACGAGCTGGAAGAACGTGTGCCGCGCGGACAGGTGTCCATCCCGCAGCGCGGCGTGGACCGCCCGCCGGCAGTCGACGAGCAGCAGACCCGCCTCAAGCCCGGCGGTGATGACCTGCCCGGGGATGTCGACCAGGTGCCCGTCACGGCGCCAGGGCCGGCTGGCGACCACGATGAGGCCGCCGGGTTTCAGCAGCGGAACGCAGCCGGCGAGGACCGCTCCGATGCCGTCGGCCAGGCCTCGGCGTCCGGCGTGGGCAAGGTTCGCCCCGGTACGGGTGCCGCCGGTGGTGTAGGTGTTGTGGAACCGGGTCAGCGGCCCGTGGCGGTGCTCGATGCGGCCGTGCATGGTCGGCCCGTACGGCGGTGAGGTCAGCACCAGGCTGACCGTGCCGCGCAGCGCGGTGGGAACCCGGGTCGGCAGGCGCGTCGCATCGCCTTTGATCACTTTCGCGGTGCCGGTCGCGCCCTGGCTGCGGGCCAGGGCCACGTTGGCGCGGGCCAGGCTGACCCAGCCGGGTTCGATGTCCATCCCGAGCGCGTCGCGGCCGAGGTGGACGGCTTCGACGAGGGTGGTGCCGATCCCGGCAAGGGGGTCGAAGACCAGGTCCCCGGGGTGGGTGTAGTCGCCGATCAGGGCGGCGGCCAGGTCTGGGGCCATCCGCGCGGGGTGCGCGCCCGAGCCGGCGACGAACCGGCCCCGGCGCTGGGCGGCCAGGCTGCGCTGCCCGACGAACAGCACCGACAGGCGGGGTCCAGGAGCCATCTCAGCCATGGCGGCCTCCCCGGAGCACAAAGGCGAGCAGGTCCGCATGGACGAGGACGCTCCTGCCGTCGCCACGGCCCGACCCGCTGTCGGACCGGGTGGTCGGCGCCATGGGGCGCGTCGCAGGCGGCTGGGGCACCGCATCGGCCTGGGTGCGGTCCGGTTCGAGGCCGGCGACCGGGGCGGTGATCGCGACGATGTGCTGCAGCCAGCCGAGGCCGGCGCGGCGGGCGGCGGGCAGCAGCAGCCGGGCGCAGGCGACGTAGGCGTCGGTCGGCGGGGCGGGCGCCAGCACGACGACGGTGACCCCGCGGTCGGCCATGAGGGTGCGGCAGGCACCGAGCCAGTCGGCGAGGCGCCCGGTGTCGTCCTCGTCGGGTGCGCCCGGATGCTCCGGACCGTCGCCACGGGTGCCGGTGGCCGGCCAGGGAATCAGGAGCAGCCCGACGCGGTCGGCGAGGTGGGCGAGCCTGGCCAGGTCGGTGAGCCGATCGACCGCCTGGTAGGGGCAGCCGACGGCGCCGGCCACTCCGGCCAGCACCGGGTCGAAGCCGATGGAGATGACCGCGGTGGCGGGGGTGGCGAACATACTGACCAGGAGTTGGGCCATCCGGGTGGTGCACCGCCAGCCCTCGGCGATCTCCGCGGACGGGTCACCGGGCACGGTGGCCCGGTCGGGTTCGTCGTCGGCGACGCGCCAGATGTCGATGGGGACCGGTGGGTGGCCGTCGACGACGTCGAGGATCTGGTGGGAGATCAGCTCCCCGACCGGGTCCGGGTCATGCGTCCTCCGGCCGGCGCCGGTCGTGTCGGGCGCGACGCACTGGGGGCCTTCGAGGTATTCGGTCATGGGCGGGTACGGCTCCCGTACCGGGCGGGTTCGTGTTCACACCCACCCATGGCCTCACCGGAGGCCGGTTCGCAGACCTTGCGGCCAGCCGACTGCCTCACGGGGTCCGAGTCGGGCTCACTGGCGCCGCACCGGACCAGACGTTGGACCTCACTGGGGCATATGTCCGCTTCTCTCAGTGAGGTGCTGGGCGACCGGGTCACCTCACTGGCCTTGTCGAGGTCCTCGCGGACTGGAAACCCACCTCACTGGCCCGTGAGGTCGCATCGACATGGCCGCATCTCACGCCGGTGAGGTGCATGGGTCCCAGCAAGGCGAGCCTGCCGCGGCGTGTGGATCCTCCTGCCGCCGCCCCGGTCCACCAGATGTAGCCCGGCATGGGTATACCGCTTCGGGAGATGTCGCACCGCCGCCGGCACCGACTGGTCACCGATGCCGTACCGCCTGCGCCCGATGCGGTACCGGTGCGGTACCGGTGGGCCCCGCGTCGGGCGCCGGTCCACACTGTCCGGTCCGCGGCCAGTGGCCGGCGTCCTACCGCCGGTACGCCGGTCCGCTGTGTCCGGTACGGCTGGCGGTACCGATCGGTGACCGCCGCGTACCGCTGCCCCCGGGAGTGTCGGCCGGTGGTGTACCGACCCATCATGGCCGGTACACCACCGGGCACCGCCGGGCACCACTGCGGGCTCGGGTCGACCGTGGCCGGTACCGCACCGGACGACCGCGGGCACGGCGTGAGCACGGCCTCCCACTGGCCGCTGGCGCCCGAACCCGGTCGCCCTGGCCGCGGTGGACTGCAGTGAGCTGCCCCAGCAGCGCCGGCGAGGTGGACGCCCCCGCGCCCCCGGTGAGGTCGAACCCGGTCGGCCGCCGAGCCGTACCGGGCGTCTCCGGCCGACCTCGCGGAGCCCTGGGCTGCGAGAACACGCCCGTGATCTTTGTGTCCACGGATGGGTGGGGTGATCGTCTCCCGGTGGGGTTCCTGATCTCACCGGTGAGGCTCATCTG
>JABDRL010000312.1 GCA_013041765.1 Dactylosporangium sp.
GCCATATACGGCGTCCTTCCGCAGGGGCCGTCCCGCCCGGCAGTCAGCCGCTGCGGACCCGGACACTCTGGAGCCAGCAATATGACCTATCCCACGCAGCCTGGACAGCCTGGTGGCTGGTCCGATCCCTCGTGGCCGAGCCCCGAGGGGTACCAGGACCCCGCAGCCCAAGCCAGCCCAGCTGGATACGATCCGTACTCCGCACCGCCCGGGTACGGCCAGCCCCCCGGATACCCCCCGCCGCCCGGGTACGCCCAGCCACCCGGATACGCGGCACCCCAACCCTATGGCGCCTTCGCCCCGCGTCCGACCAACGGCATGGCGGTCGCAGCCCTCGTCTGTTCCCTGGTCGGGCTGGTCACCTGCGGCATAACGAGCCTGATCGGCGCGATCCTCGGCCATGTGGCACGCAAGCAGATCGCCGAACGCGGCGAAAACGGCGACGGGATGGCGCTCGCCGGCATCATCGTCGGATGGATCGTCTTCGGTCTCGGGATGCTTGGGACGCTGCTGTATGTCGGCGTCTTCGCCATGCTGCTCAGCGTTGGAGACTCGGCCAGTTCGACGGACTACGGCAACGACTGGGGCGACCTGCTCCGGCTGGTTCTCGCGGTGGCCCGGTAGCCCGACGTGCTGGCGGGCTTCGGCGTATGCCGGGCCCCGCCAGGACCTGGCTCATCGATCCGCTGCCGGCGGGCACGCCCCGGCCCGGGACCCCGCTCAGGCTCCTCGGACCTTGTGCAGCCGAAATGGCCTGCGTGGTAGCCGGGTTCCCGGGGTCTTCCGGGGAGTCGCCGTGAGGTCGCCGTCCGGCAGGGTCGGGCCGGCCTCGTCCGGGTCTCCCCCGGGCGTCAGGCGGTAGATGTGGCAGTCCACGGCCCAGCGCCGCACGGTCTGCTCGGCGCCGCCCGGCGCGTTGAGGCGCTTGCCAGCGAGCTGGGGCGCGATCGCCGCCCAGTCCTCCCCGTCGGCGGGCAGGACGGCGACCGTGGCCGGCCACCGGACCACCCGGCCACCGTGATCACCGGTCATCGTCACCTGGGCCTCAGCCGAGCCAGCCGCAGCCTCTGCCAGTCCCGGCGCGGTTTGCTCTCCCGGACCGGTGACGACATGCAGCGCGTCGTTGGCCCACAGGCTCCAGACCGGATATGCCTGGCCGGCGCCGGGCACGGTGAGCCAGGCAACCGCCGCTTTCTTGGCGGCCTCCGCAATCAGTGGGTGCATGCAGGCAATCGTGCCTCACGCACCGGGGTCAGCGGCACCGGCACCCGGCTGAGCCGAGGGATCGGGTGCCGATGAGGTCGCAGAATCGGGCGCCGGGGATGATTTGCCGCTGCCCGCACCCACCCAGGCTGCCGGCGGGGACACTTCCGCCAGCGGCGGCCGGGGAGCCGGGCTGTGCACCTCGGTCGCGACGTAGCGCCAAGCCATCAGCTCCGGCCCGTCGGCCCTGGACCACCCGCCCTTGAGGAGCAGCGCCGCCACAAACTGCCGCGCGCTGGGCATCCGCTGCCACACCGCGGGCAGGAAGGTCGCCCGGCGACGCCCATCGGTCAGGATCACCCCGTCGACTCCGGGGCGCAGCGCGCTGGCGAGTTCCTCGATCCCCGACGCCGGGATCGGTTGGGATTCCGACAGTACCGAGACTGAAACATCCAGGGCGCACCACTCATCGGCCGCCACAGCCGGCAGTCTGGGATCGGCCATCGCCCGAAGGGCGTTCCTGGCGACGTCGAGATACAGCGGTCGGGTCGGTTCCAGTGCCCCGACGCAGCCCCGCAGGGCACCGGCCCGTTCCAGGGTCACAAATGACGAGCCCACCGTACGCAGGGCGGATTCGGCCGGCTCCGCCGGTTGGAAAGGCTGGTCCAGAAGTCGAGCGGCGACAACATGCGCCGCGAGCGCCACCAGTGCGGCGCCCTGGTTGGGTGTCAGCTCCGGATGGGGCATCTCAGGCAGACCCATGTCATTGAGCGTACGCCTGCCCGGTTAGGATAGTGATCAAACCAGATGGGGCAATAGTTGCGTCAGATCACCGACACAGGCACCGTCCCACTCCCGCTCCGCATCGAACGTCAGGTGCGAACCGAGGTCCTCTGCCGCGAGCCGCACCACGGTCATGCCCAGACGCCTGGCACCGGACAGCTCCCGGCTGCCCCCGTCGCCGATGTACAGGCACCTCGCCGGCGGCACCGACAGCAGGCCACAGGCCGCCTGGTAGATCCGCGGATGCGGCTTGCAGTGCCCGACGGTGTACGAGAAGGCCCGCGCGTCCAGCAGCGGGGCCACGGCCAGCCGGGAGAAGAAGGCGGGCAGCTCATACCAGCAGTCGCTGACGACCGCCGTCCGCAGCCCCAGCGTCCGGATGGCGCTGAGGACGGGCACGGCTTCCGGCCGCAACCGCACATCGCGCTCGACCGCGTCGATCCTGGCGATGACCGCCCGGATCAGCGCCGGCCGATCCGGCTGACCGCCCTGCTCCTCGGCGATCCGCCGGAGCACCTCCCCCGGCGGCCCGCACCGGCCGGAGGCCCTGGCGTAGAACGTGCGGTCGAGTGCCTGGAAGAACACGTCCGGATCACACCCGAGCGACCTGGCGATGGACCGGTGCGCCGGCCCTCGCTGAATCGCCGCTGTCAGCGTGCCAAAGAAGTCGAACAGAACCGCGGCAACCGCGGAGACTCACCATCCACGAATGCAAAGCGTACTCACGGCATTACATGCAGTCAATTTGCCCAGACGTCGCGGTCATCCATTCAATGAAAATTACACCGCTCACCGGGCCGCTAGCCGTCATCCGATGGGATTTGCATGATTCCGGTGGCGATCGGAACCACCTGGCCGGAAACCGTGGTCGAAACCGGCCGACCATCGCTCGCTGTGACCGAACCGCACAGGATTGACGGTCGCCCCACCTCCGCCCCCTGGTGCACCAGGAACGTCGCCGTTCCGTCTCCGGGCAGCAAACCCGTGAAAACACACCACGCGCCCAGCGCCAGCGCCGCGGATCCGGTCGCGGGGTCCTCGGCGACCCCGGCTCCTGGCGCGAAGACCCGCACCTGGGCCGTCCGGGACGGAGGATCCCAGGCCAGCAGGCACAGGTCGTCGATCGCGGCCGGGTCGACCAGCCGAGCCCGCGCCACCGCACCCGGCCGCACCCGGAGAAACACGAACGGCATCCCGCAACTGGCCGCGCTCGGAGCCGGCCCGAGATGATCGTCCACGGTCAGCCCCAGGCCCGCCAGCAACGACCCGGGATCGCGTTCGGGGCCGGCCGTTGGCGTGCCCCCGGTCAGCACCCCGGTGCCGTCCCCGGCGACCGTGACCGGCAGCAGACCCGCCAGGCACTCCTGCACAACCGGACCTGGCTCGAACAGCCCTCGCCGCTGCTGGGTCACCGCGGCCCCGAGACTGGGATGCCCGGCAAAGGGCAATTCCGTGGCCGGAGTGAAGATCCTCACCCGGTAGGTCGCGGCCGGATCCGTCGGGGGAAGCACGAACGCGGTCTCCGAAAGATTGAATTCTCTGGCCATCGCCTGCATCTGCCCGCCGGTCAGCGCCTCCGCACCGAACACCACCGCCAGGGGGTTTCCGGCAAATGCCCGGTCCGTGAACACGTCAACAATCTCATAGACCACGGTCGACATGCGGCTCATCCTAGCCACAGCGCGGCTAGTCTTGATCTGTGAGCCCGGCAACCAGGGTGTACATCGCGCGACTCGCCGGCCTTGCCGTGTTCGACCCCAACGGCGATCCCGTCGGCCGCGTCCGGGATGCCGTCGCCCGCGCCCGCCAGGGCGACCTGCCTCCCCGCGTCATCGGTCTGATCGCCGAGGTACCGGTCCGCCGGCGGATCTTCCTGCCGATCGGCCGGGTCACCACCGTCGAAGCCGACGCGGTGGTGCTGAGCACCGGAACGCTCAACCTCCGCCGGTTCTCCCGCCGTACCGGAGAACTGCTGGTCCTGGAGGACCTGTTGGAACGCCGGGTGACCATCGCCCCGGCCGCCGCGGTGACCGGCGGCCGGACGATCGCCGGCGATGGCGGCCCGGGGGTGGTCGTCGATGTCGCCATGGAGCAGGACCGGTCCGGGGAATGGTTGCTGTCCCGGGTCGCGGTCCGCCAGTACACCGGGCGCCTCGCCCGGCGGGGGCAGCTGCGGCAGCTGAACTATGCCGACATCACCGGCCTGGTCGAGACCTCGGGGAAGTCGGAGACCGCCGGCATCCTCGCGATGATGGACAACCTCCGCGCCGCCGATCTCGCCAATGCGCTCCAGGACCTGCCCGACGCCCACCGCGCCGAGATCGCGGCGGCGCTGCACGACGAGCGGCTGGCCGACGTGCTGGAGGAACTGCCCGAGCAGGACCAGATCCAGATCATCGCGACCCTCGACCAGAAGCGGGCCGCGGACGTCCTCGAAGAGATGGACCCGGACGACGCGGCCGATCTGCTCTCCGAACTGCCGACCCCCGACCGGGAGGCCCTGCTCAATCTCATGGCACCGGAAGAGGCCTCGCCGGTGCGGCAGCTGCTCGGGTACCTGCCGGGCACGGCCGGATCCGTCATGACGTCGCAGCCGATCATCATGCCCCCGGACGCCACCGTGGCCGACGCCCTCGCCCGCATCCGCAAGCCGCAGCTGTCCCCGGCGATCGCCGCGACGGTGTTCGTCGCCCGGCCTCCCATGGCGACCCCGACCGGACGGTACCTGGGGATCGCCCACTTCCAGCGGCTGCTGCGCGAACCCCCGTCCGCACTGCTCGGCGGCATCGTCGACAACGGCATCAAACCGCTGGCTCCGGACGACCCGCTGGCTAAGATCACCAGAAGGATGGCGACGTACGACCTGGTCAGCATGCCCGTGGTGGACAACGGATCCCACCTGGTCGGGGCGGTGACCGTCGACGACATGCTGGATCATCTGTTGCCGGCGCACTGGCGCGACCGGGGCCGCCATGCCTAGCCGCCGTCGCCTCGACCAGCCACGCGAGCCCTACCGGATCGCGCTCCCCCGGTTCGACCCGGAGGCCTTTGGCAAGGGTTCGGAGGGTATCGCCCGGTTCATGGGTACCGCACGGTTCCTGGTCTACATGACCGTGGTCATCCTGGCCTGGGTGGGGTGGAACGCGCTCGCCCCGCCGCAGTGGCGGTTCGACCCGTACACCTTCACCTTCCTGACCCTGGTGCTGTCCGTTCAGGCATCGTACGCCGCGCCGCTGATCCTGCTGGCCCAGAACCGGCAGGCCGACCGGGACCGGCTGGCCATGGACGAGGACCGCAGGCGCGCCGAGATGCAGAAGGCCGACACCGAGTACCTCTCCCGGGAGATAGCCGCGTTGCGGCACGCCCTGGGTGAGGTCGCCACCCGCGACTTCCTGCGTTCCGAGCTGTCCCGACTCGTCGAGGAACTCGACGACGCCGCCGCCCGGCGGGCGAAACCCGCCCGCAAGGGCCGGCGCAAGGCCACCGGGCACACCGGTCCGGCGGCGGCCGAGCCGCGGACGTTGACCGAGCCCGTCGGGTTTGACGACCAGATCGCCGGAGACGAGGACCCCCGGGGACGCCCGGAGACTCCGACGTAGCATGGCAAGCATGGCAGTTCCGACACCCTCCGTTGACCAGGCGCTGGCTACGGCCCTTGGCAAAGTCCACGATCCAGAGATCCATCGTCCGATCACCGACCTTGGCATGGTTCGCTCGGCGACGGTCCGCCCGGACGGCGTGGCCGAGATCGCCATCCTGCTGACCGTGGCTGGCTGCCCGATGCGGGAAAAGCTCCGCGCCGACATCACGGAGGCGGCGCTGACGGTCGAGGGGGTCACCGCCGTCGAGTTGGAGTTCGCGGCGATGAGTCCGGAGCAGCGACGCGCGTTGCAGGACCGCCTGCGCAGCCAGGCCGGCCAGGTTGCGGAACCGGTCATCCCGTTTGCCAAGCCCGAGTCCCGGACCAGGGTCTTCGCGGTCGCCAGCGGCAAGGGCGGGGTCGGCAAGTCCAGCATCACCGTCAACCTCGCGGCCGCGCTGGCGGACCGCGGCCTCGCCGTCGGCGTGGTCGACGCCGACATCTACGGCCACTCGGTGCCCCGCATGCTCGGCGTCTCCGCCCTGCCGACCAAGGTCGAAGACATGATCATGCCCCCGCAGGCCAACGGGGTGCAGGTGATCTCGATCGGCATGTTCACCCCGGGCAACGCCCCGGTCGTCTGGCGCGGCCCCATGCTCCATCGGGCGCTACAGCAGTTCCTCGCCGACGTGTACTGGGGCGACCTCGATGTGCTGCTGCTGGATCTCCCCCCGGGCACCGGCGACGTCGCGATCTCCATCGCGCAGCTGCTCCCGAACGCCGAGATCATCGTCGTGACGACGCCGCAGGTGGCAGCGGCCGAGGTCGCGGAACGCGCGGGCGCGATCACCCTCCAGACCCAGCAGCGCATTGTCGGGGTGCTGGAGAACATGTCCTGGCTACAGCTGCCGACCGGCGACCGGATGGAGGTCTTCGGCGCTGGTGGTGGCCAGACGGTGGCCGACTCGCTGGCGGAACTGACCGGCGCGCCGGTGCCGTTGCTCGGGCAGATCCCGATGGATCCCCGGCTGCGCGAATGCGGCGATGAGGGCCGGCCGCTCGTCCTCGCCGAGCCCACCGCGCCCGCAGCCGCGGCGCTGCGGGCCGTCGCGGAGGACCTCGCCGGGCATCGGACCGGCCTGGCCGGTCGCCAGCTGGGCATCCAGCCGCTCTAGCCACCGGCGACGAGCCCTCCCCCGGACGTCGAGGCCGGGGGATGGCTCAGGTCGCGTCGATGTCGAAGCTCCGCCGCGTTCCGGCTTCCGGCTTCCGGTCGCCAGGGCTGTCGGAACCTCCCGCGCGCTCGGGACCGGCGACCGCCGGCGGCGGTGTCGCCGGCTTCTCGTTGATCGCGGTGGCCACGTCGGTGACGGAGTCACTCACCTTCTGCAGGTCGCTGCGCAGGCTGCCGTAGGCACTCTCCAGGGGCTTGCGGAGCGCCAGCTCGTCTTCCTCGCTCAGCAGGTGCTTGCGGAGGAACGTCCGGGGACGCAGATCTTCCAGCTCGATGTCGGTGCCCAGTTCCTTGCTGAGGTCGCTGGTCGCGTTGCGGGCCATGCCGCGCACCTGCCGCAGCATCTTGACCCCGTCGCTGATGGCCTTTGGCAGCCGGTCCGGCCCGAAGATGAACAGGCCGAGCAGGACGATCAGGAGCAGCTCCCAACCTCCGAGGTTCTCCAGAAAACCCACAGCGCCTCCCCACGGTCCCCCACAGCGTACGCAGGAAGGGGCCACCAGCGGGATGCCCCGAGACCACTTCGCGTTCTCCTATTTCGTATCTGCCGCCAGCGTGACGCTCAGCGTCTGCCGCCCGCCGTCTCGGGTGTACTCGACCGACACCGTCGCCCCTGGCGGGTACTTCCGCACCAGGGCGATCAGGTCCCACGGTTCCTCGACCACACCATTACCGATCTTGGTGATGGTGTCCCCGGACCGCAGACCGGCCGCTGCGGCGGGCCCGTTCGACGCGACGCTGGTCAACTTGGCGCCGCCGGAGTGGTAGCTCGAATCGAGTTGGGCTCCGATGACGGTTCGCTTGGCCTTGCCGGTGTTGATGATGTCCTGGGCCACCCGCTTGGCCTGATTGACCGGGATGGCGAAGGCCAGCCCGACGTTGCCGGCGTGCTCCTGGTCCTCCGCCAGCGAGCCGATGACAGAGTTCACGCCGACCACTCGACCAGCGGCGTCGAACAGGGGCCCTCCGGAATTGCCCTGGTTCACCGCCGCATCGGTCTGGATCGCCGCGTAGTAACGGACGCCACCGGCCTCGTCATCCGTCCGGATCGGCCGGTCGAGAGCGCTGACAATGCCATAGGTCACGGTGTTGGACAGCGCCAGCGGTGATCCGATCGCGATAACCGGGTCGCCGACCTGCAGGGCGTCGGAGTCCCCGAACTCCACCGGGGGAAGCCCGTCCTTGGCGATCTTCACGACGGCGATGTCCGACTCCGGGTCGGATCCCACGATCTTCGCCGACGCCGTGGAGGCATCGCTGAACGTGATCACGATGGAACCACTGGATCCCTCGACCACGTGGTTGTTGGTCACCGCGAAGCCGTCGGCCGACACGATGAGTCCGGAGCCGAGCGAGGTGCCGTCCCCCGACTCCACCCGCAACGTGATGACGCTGGGAAGGACCTTCTTGACCAGCCCGGCGATCGTCTCGGGGGGACGCTGGGCCAGCGGCGCGGCCTGGCCATCTCCCAGCTGGGTGCCCCCGATGGTCCCGCCCCGCACGGCGAAGACATAGCCGAGGGTTCCGCCGAGTCCTCCGGCGATCAGTGCCGTCACCACCGCGATGGTCAGCAGCATGCCGAGGCCAGCGGCCCGAGGCCGGTCCGGCTGTCGCAACGAGGTGGCCGGTTCGAGTTCCGGACCCGCCGTGGATGGCGTCGCGACGACCACGGCCGGCGCGCGCGGATCGCGCCACGGATCCGACAACGCGTCCGACCACCACAGCCCCTCCGCGCCGGCCGCCGTCGCCCCCGCGTCAGCGCGTCGCTGGCC
>JABDRL010000319.1 GCA_013041765.1 Dactylosporangium sp.
GGCTGGACGGGCGGCTGGACGGGCGGCGGAGGCATCGGCGGACCCGGTTGCATCGGCGGACCCGGCGGCGCGGCATACGTCGGCGGCGGGGTGGGTGCCGGCGGTGCCGGGGCCGGCTCGTCGTCGACCGTGCCCCCGAAGGACCGGATCAGGTCGGCGAGCCCGCCGGCGAATCCCTGGCCGACCGCGCCGACCCGCCAGACGCCCTTGCGGTACAGATCCGCGATCATGATGGCCCGCTCGGTGCCGAAGTCGGCGCCGGTGAACGCGTACCGCATCACCTCGCTGCCGTCGACGACGATCCGCAGGTACCCGGACTGGATCTGGCTGGCCGTGCCTGGCCCGTCCAGGGCCGCGCAGAACGACAGTCGCCCGATCGTGCCCTCGACCTGCCCGAGCCGCACCTGGAACACTTCGGCGTCGCCGCCCTGCGCACCGAGCTTGCGCACCGAGCCGTCCGGTGACTGTGGCTGGTTGTAGAAGACCAGGTACCGGTCATCGGCGAGGTTGCCGCCGGGATCCAGGCAGAAGCAGGAGATGTCCCACGTCGCCCCCGGTGCGGTGAGCTGAATGCCGATCTGCAGGTCGGTGGCCGCTGTCAGGGCCGACAGCTGGCTCTTCCGTCCTCGGGTGAACTGCTCGGACACGCCACGCTCCTCAGCGAATGATCACGCTTGTGACCAAGCTACCGAGGATCGGGCCCCGCCCGCCCGGCCTCGACGGGAGTACTCCCAGTTCGCGACCGCCACGCATCCGGCGACAGGGGCATCATCGAGCGGCTGCCAGGACCTTGGTCAGGTGCACGATGGTGTACATCCCCGCCGGTTCGTCCCGCTGGCGGCGGTATCCGAGGCGTTCGTACAGCCGGATGTTGGCATCGCTGCGGCCACCGGTGAACAGCTGGATCTCCGTCGTCTCCGGCGCGATGGCCCGCTCGCACTCGGCCAGCAGCACCGAACCGATGCCGAGGCCCTGCCGGTCCGGTGCCACGACCAGCCGGCCCAGGTGCACCACCGGGCCGTCGGCCCGGAGCCGGACCGCGCCCACCAGCCGGTGACCGTGGCGCGCCCCGAGCGCGGTCACCGCCGGCAGTCGCAGCTCGGCGACCAGCTCGTCCAGGGTCTGGAGCAGCGGCGGCAGGTTCGGGTCGTGGTAGCGCTGGGCCTCGGTGACGTACGCCGCCCGTTGCAGGGTCAGCAGCTCTCCGGCGTGCTCGTCACTCAGCCTGGTGACGTCGACAGGTGTCCTCATACCTTGATCATGACAGGAGCGGAAGCGGCCCCGGCCCGGGTGGTCGCCCGACCAGCATGATCAGCACCTGGGGACCGCCGAGGCGAGGGCGGCGAGCGCCCGGTCGATCGTGGGACCGGGAACCGGGTCCGGGGCATAGGTCCAGACCAGCCCGACCCACGGATCGCCGATGCACTCGTTCTGGGTCGCGGGCAACCGCAGCGCCGCCTCCCAGATCCGTTCGAGGCGGGAATCGGCGGCCAGCGCGTCGGTGGAGTCGGCGACCAGCAGCAGCCACACCCCGGCCGCGGGCCCCTCTTCCAGGAGGAAGTGCACGCTGGTCAGGCCCCGCTCGTCGAGGCCGAACGGAAAGTCGTGCCACACCAGCACATGTGGACCGGTGCCGGCCCCGCGGACCAGCGCGTCGCCGGCGCCCGCCCGAGCGGCCATGCGGGTCATGTCGACCCGGGACGCGAGGTCCGTGAGCAGGCCCGAGAGCTGGCCCGGGGAGGTGACCAGGGAGGCGATCGGCGGCGTCCCCGCGGACAGGAGCGGTCCGAGCCGCTGGGCCGCGGCCCCCTGGCCTTCGAGGTCGACGATGCTGGCCGTCAGGGCTCCCGGCGGGTGGGCCGCCAGCAGCCGGGTGAGCAGGCCCATCGCCTGGGCGCCGGCCTGGGCGCCGGCCCCGCCGCCGGCGTCGATCCACACCGGCTGGATCAGCGGAAGCCGGGCGACGAAGGGCAGGACCGGGCCGGGAGGTGCCGCCCGGCGCAGGGTCCCCAGCCGGAGGCCGGTGGCCGGGCCGGCCGGCGGGACCCAGCCGGACCAGACCGGATCGTCCCAGGCCGCCAGCGGCGCCGGCAGGATCCCGGCGAGCTCGGCGAGCTCGGCCCGCAGCTGGTCGGTGTCCCGCCGGTGGTTCGCGCCCGCGATGGCCAGCAGCTCGTCGTAGCGCCGCTGGGCGGCGGTCCGGGCGCTCCCGGCCTGGGGTGAGTTCCGGGTCGCCGGGTCGGCGACAACGGCGCTCAGCTCGCGTTCCAGTCGCTGGCGGGCGAACTCGCTCGCGGAGGCGAGGGCCGCCGCCGACCTCGCCGCGTCCTCGAAGATGCCCCACAGCTGGTCGTAGCGACGGTCGGGTGATCCGGCCGGCAGGACCGGGTGTCCGCCGTTCGCGGTGAACCGGATCGGCACGCCGGGCGGGATCCCGGTCTGCCGGGCCGGCGGCTCCGGCGTCCCGGCCCCGACGAGCACGCCGTGGATGGTGACCAGTTCCCCGAGCCCGCCCGGGTAGCCCTGGCCGACGGCCCGGACCTTCCAGCGGCCGGCCCGGCGGTAGAACTCCAGGGCGATCACCGCCCGCTCCGGCCCCAGACCGTCCAGGGAGAAGGTACCGACGAGGTGCCCTCCCGTCTCTTGCAGACGAACGGTCTGGGGCGGCACGGCGCCGAAGGTCGACGCCTCGTCGTCCAGGCTCACGGCGATCAGGACCCGGTCGAGGTCCTCGCCCAGCGCGTCCAGCTCGACCTCGACGGTGGGACCGCCGTGCCCGCCGACGTGGCACCGGGTTCCCTGGCCCGCGGGCTGGTTGTAGAAGACCAGGTCCGCGTCCGACCGGACCCGCCCGGCACGGGTCAGCAGCAGGGCGGACAGATCGACCGGGACCGTGGCCTCGATGCTCACCCGCAGCCGCAACCCGGCCAGGAGGGCGTTCTCGCCCTTGGCCCAGGTTGCCGGGCTCACAGGTAGGATCCGACGACGGGCAGCAGGTCCAGTGGGGTCCGGCCCTGCGCGCCCTCGCCGATCGCGGCCATCTTCCAGGCCCCGCCCTCCCGGTACAGCTTGGTCATGATCGTTGCGGTGCAGGCCGTCCCCCCGGAGAGGGTGTACCGCACGAGTTCCGCGCCCGTCATTTCGTCGACCAGCCGGCAGAAGGCGTTCTCCACCTGGGCAAACGTCTGCCCGGTATAGGAGGTGACGACGAAGACGATGGTGTTGACGTGGGCCGGGACCCGCCCGAGTTCCACGATGATCGACTCGTCGTCGCCCTCGCCGTGGCCGGTCCGGTTGTCGCCCGTGTGCAGGATCGACCCGTCCTTGCTGCGGGCGTGGTTGTAGAAGACGACGTCGACGGGTTGCTGGTCGGCGAACATGATCGCGGACGCGTCGAGGTCGATCTCGACCTCGCGGCTGCCGAAGAGCGACCGCGTTCTGACCGGGTCCCAGCCGAGCCCCATCCGGACGCGGGTCAGCCCCGAACCGTCCCGCTTGCGCAGGGAGACCCGCTCGCCCTTGGTCAGGTTGACCGGTCCTCCCGGGCCACCGACGCCCCGCTCCGGCGGCGCCGAGGGCGGCGGCGCCATCACGGGTGCCGGCGGCGGCGGTGCCATCGCCGGAGCGACCGGAGGCGGTGCCATCGCCGGAGCGACCGGAGGCGGGGCCGTCACCGGAGCGACCGGAGGCGGCGGGGTGGCCGCCGGTTGGGGCGTCCCGTCGACGACGACGCCGTGGTCGGTGATGAGATCGGCAAGTCCACCGGCATATCCCTGGCCGACGGCCCGCACCTTCCAGGCACCGGCACGGCGGTACAGCTCCAGCGGGATCATGATGGTCTCGGTGGTCAGCCCCGAGACGCCGTAGCTGACCAGCGGGGTGCCCGCGGAGTCGCTGAGGACCACGGTCGGCGGCTGCACCTGCCCGAACCGCTGGCCGCTGCCGTCGATACTCACCACAACGCGCACCTTGTCGATATCGGCCGGGACCGCCGCGACGTCGATCTCGATGCTCGCCGCCCCGCCACCCGCCGACGGCCGCAGCGACACCCCGGGGCCGGTCGGCTGGTTGTAGAAGACGAAATCGGCGTCCGAGCGGACCTTGCCGCCGGCGCCCACCAGCAGCGCCGAGACGTCGGTCGAGAGTGCCACCTGCACCGTCACGACCACCCGCCCGGCGGTCAGCGGGGTGTTCTGGCCCTTGGCCAACTCCGTAGCCATGTTGCGTGTCCTCGCCTTCCTTCGTTGCTACCCGTCGCCGAGACCGGCGCGGCTGAGGTACCAGGCGACGATCTCGTCGCCCGCCGGGGTGCCGCCCTCGACGGTGGCCTGGCAATTCGGCGCGCTGAAGCCGGTCTGGTTCAGCTCCCCGTGGTTGGGCCGGATCGACGCGGACGCCGACCGCAGCATCTGGGCGTCCAGCAGCGAGTCCCCACCGGCGAAGACCTCGTCGGTGCCCAGCCGGGCCGCCAGCCGGGCGACCGCCGCGGCCTTGTCCAGGGCCACCGGGACCAGGTAGAGCTTGCGGCCCTGGAGCGAGGCCCGCCAGCCACGCTGGTCGGCCCAGGCCGAGGCCTCGTGGGCGAAGGCGACCAGCCAGCTGTCCCGGCGCTCCGCCGCGAGGTACACGAAGGCCTCGTCCACGCCGCGCACCAGGCGGAATGCCCTGCCGGAGCGCCACCGGACGGCCTGCTTCCACACGGTCTGGAACCCGGCGCCCGCCGCGACGAGGTCCTTCCGCACCGCGCGCTGCCAGGTCGGGTCGGATTCGCCCCGCACCAGCAGCCGCGTCCCGTTGCCCACGACCGCGTACCGGGGCGGCGGCCCCGGCAGCATCAGCCGCTGGTACTGGTCGACGGTCCGGGTGGTCACCGGGACGAGGACGCCGGCCGTGGCCAGCCGGCTCCATCCGGCGACCACGGCGCTGGTCATGTAGGTGTCCGCGACCGGATCGACGGTCAGCGCTCCGGCCGGGGGTCCGGCCAGCGAGAACATGACGGTGCCGTCCAGGTCCGTCGCCACCAGCGCGGTCACGGACACGCTCCGGCGACGCGGGCGGCCTCCCGCATTGGCCGGATCAGGCCGACACAGGCGTAGGGCAGGTCGGCGGCTTCCTCGACCGGCACGCCCCGCTCGGCCGCCAGCAGCAGCACGTGGGCCAGCTCTCCGGCGGCGTCCGGACGGATCAGTACCCGCTCCGGCACCCGGCGCAGCAGGACCCGGGTGGTCTCGCCCACCCCGGGTTTGACCAGGTTGATATCGGGCAGGCCGTAGCGCTCGCCCAGCGCGCGGGCGCTGTGCCAGCCGGCCCAGTCCGGGTTCGGATCGACGAGTTGCCGGTAGGGACGTTCGGCGGCCACCGGCTCGACGACGTCGGCGAAGCGCGCGGAGACCGTGTCCAGGAAGCGGGCGGAGACGTCCCCGCCCGCCAGATGCCGGTAGTACTTGGCCCCGTGGAAGTGTCCCGGCTCGATCAGCCGCTCGTTGAGGACCGTTCGGGATACCAGGCCGGAAACCGTCGAGTTCAGGCACGCCGACGGGATGAGGAAATCGTCCCGGGTGCCGAAAATGCCGGCGCACCGGCCGGGGTCGGCCAGCACGGCCAGCGTGGGGTCGAAGTGCAGCCCCTCGTCGCCAGCGACATCGGCCAGGGCGGCGGCCAGCTCGCGGCAGATCGCGCCCTTGCCCGTCCAGCCGTCGACGAACATCACCCCCGCGGGGTCGTGGTGGTCGGCCAGGTAGCGCAGGGCCGCCCGGTCGATGCCCCGGCCGCGCACGATCGAGATGGTGTAGTGCGGCAGGTCGACGCCGTGGGCGTGCGCGGCCCAGCGGCGCATGAGAATGCCGATCGGGGTGCCCGCGCGGGCCAGCGACACCAGGACCGGCGCCCGGCGGACGGCCAGGACGGTCTCGGTGACCAGGCCGACGGCCCGGGCCACCCGCCCGGCGCTGGCCGCGAGGGCCTGGTCGAACAGTGCCCGGTAGGCGGCGGTGGGCTCGTACTCGACCGGCAGGGTCTCGCTGTAGTGGGCCTGCCCGCTCTGGATCGCCGCCTCGCGCTCGGCCCGGGGTGCTTCCAGGGCCGCCGCGGACACATCGGTCAGCAGCCAGGCGACCTCCCGCGGACCGTAGGAGGAGAACGCCGGGCCGCGCAGCGCCACCGTGCTCACCCCGGTCCCCCGTCGAGCGTCCGCCCCGGTGCGGGCCCGCCGGCCGGCAGGACCACGACGCTGACCCCGCCGCAGACCCGGCGCAGGCCCTCCACCAGCCCGTCGCCGGCCCACAGGGCCGGGCTGTCGGCCGCGGCGTCGACCACGACGACCACGTGCTCGTAGCGCTCGTGGAGCCGGCCCGGGGCGACGTTGTAGGCGAACCTCCGGGCCTCGTCCTCCACCGTCAGCGTGTCGTGGCTGGCAAAGGACAGCCTGGTCCGCACCGCGTACCCGGCCTCACCGACCGGCAGCACCGGCGAGCGGGTCGTCGAGGAGAAACGCACCGCGCCGGGGCGGGCCGCGGCCAGCCGCTCCGCGAGTCGCATCGGCGCGTACATCAGTTCCTCGGTGCCCAGCACCAGCAGCGGCCCGTCGGCGGGCAGGCCGTCGGCGACGACGGTCGCCACCGCGTCGATCGCGGCGGCGAACCGGGCGCGGTGGCCGGGGGCGAAGCCGTGCTGGCCGCCCTGCGGCAGGGTCGACGGCCAGGGCGGGTCCAGCCGGCGCACCGTGGTGGGGTGAGCCAGGGGGACGGGGTCCGTGGTGTCCAGGGCGTCGACCAGACGCAGGCCCCGGTCCAGCACATCGTCCGGCACGGTCAGCTCGCCGGTGACCAGGGCGACGACCTCGATCCGCGCCCCGAGGCTCCGGGCGGTGGCGGCCAGCGCGGCCCGATCGGCGGCGGTCCGCAGGTCCAGCAGGGTCGCGATCACGTAGTGGTCCCGGGGCTGGATCCGCTGCGCCTCGTGGATGGTCGCGGTGATGGTCCGGCCGGTGGTCAGCTCGTCGTCGACGATGACGACCGGGGCCGTCGTGGCCAGCAGGCTCGGGTCGGCCGGCAGCAGCAGGTGCCGCCGGGCGTGGCTGTGCTGCTCGTCGAAGCTGCCCAGGGGGCGGTGGCCTGGCGGTCGTCGCCGGGTGGAGTGCAGGTAGGTCGCCTCGGGCAGGCAGTCGGCGACCAGATGGCCCAGGGCCGTCGCGGTCTCCGCGCAGCCCAGCACGACCGCTGGCGGGGTCGCGGCGGCCGGGGAACTCGCGACGGACGCCGCTGTCCTGGTGCCGAGCTCGTGGCCCGCCGCGACCGCGGTCGCCGGGTGGACCGGGATGTGCTTGCCGAGCACGGTGGACACCACCAGATGGGCCCGCCGGGGGTTGCGCCGCACGGCCAGGCCGGCCAGGTCGGTGAAGGCCCGGTCGGTGAAGGCCCGGTCGGTGAAGGCCCGGTCGCCCCGCGGTGGGGCTCCGGCCACCCGCACGCCCAGCCGGTCGGTGACCCAGGTCCCGGCCCAGCACCGGTCGGCGTTCACACCAGGGCCTTTCGCTCGGCGGCGCAGACATTGACGAGATCGGCGGGCCCGATCCCCTCCGCGGCGACGCCGAACACCGCCGCACGCCGCAGGGTGCGCCCCGCCCAGGCCCGGTGGGGTCGAACCTCGTTCATCTTGTTGTCGTAGACGCTGCGCAGCACGCCCCCGGTCGCGTCGGTCTCCACGCAGATGGCCGTGGCGTCGCAGTACTCCTCGTGGGCCACGACGGAGACGGCGTGCACGGCCGCGGTGTGGTCGGGGTGGATGACGGTCTTGCCCAGCATCCCGTTGGCGAGGTCCCGCTGGGTCTCGCGGATCAGCCCGTCGAACGCCGGACGCCGGCTACCGCGGTGGTCGCGGCTCTCGAAGTACTCGAAGACCGGGCCGACGACGACGAAACCCGTGCCGTCGCAGCGAGTGAAGACGTTGATGATGTCGGTCAGGGCACCCGCGACGACGCCGAGGTCCCAGACGGTCAGGTCGGGGGGTCGGCGCAGACCGAACACGCCGCTGAGGTCGGTGGCCCCGACCCGCACGGCCAGCACCAGGTCCCGGTGGGCGTCGAGGACGCGCCGGATGTCCAGCAGGGCCGCGTGCCGGTCCTCGCCGTGCGCCACCGCGGGGCTCTCCAGGATGGGCATGGCGTGCAGCCGGTGGACCGAGGCCGCGGCGACCTCGCGGATCGCCGTGAGCGACGCGAGGGACGCCTCGTCCCGCTGGAACTTCGGCAGGACGAAGCCGGAGAGGACGCCCAGGGCCGGCCCGAGGCCCTCGGCGATCCGGTAGATCTGCTCGGCGGCCCGGACCCGGACGAACAGCAGCGGTCCCTGGGCGAGGTCCCCGTCGGCGCCGAGGTCGGTCCGCACCGCGGCGAAGCGCCGCAGCTGAGCCACGAGGTGGTGCTCGGCCGCGGCGACCTCACAGTCGCGGACGGCGTCCTCCAGGCAGCAGATCATGCTCAGTACGCCCCTGGCCTGGCAGCGGGCGATGTCGGCGGCGAGGGAGGGTCGAACGGCCGGAAGGTACAGGGTCGCCCCGAGTCCCGCCGCGAGCAGATCCGCCGGATCCTCCCGGGTGAACTCCGCCGGAGGGATGTGGAACAGCTCCCTCATCGTTCCGACGTCCAGCTGCGCAAAGTGCCGCACGACAACCCCCGGCATCGTGACGAGTCTGATGTGGTCCTGGCGTCATGCGCCGATGGAATCCGGCTGCCTGTCGTGCTCATCGGCAGCCGGCCGACGGTTTCGACGATTCCTGGCGACCGAACTGGTGTAGGCCAGCGCGATGAAGGCCACCCCGATGAGGCCGGTGATCACCTCGTTGACGTGGAACCGGATGGTCGCCAGCAGCACCACCGCCAGCGAGCCGATGGCCCAGTGGGCGCCGTGTTCCAGGTAGACGTACTCGCTGAGGGTGCCCCGGTTGACCAGGAACACGGTGATGGAGCGCACGTACATCGCGCCGATGCCCAGCCCGGCTGCGATGATGATGATGTTGGATGAGATGGCGAAGGCTCCGACGACGCCGTCGAAGCTGAACGAGGCGTCGAGGACCTCCAGGTAGAGAAAGAGAAAGAACGCCGCCTTGCCGACGACGCCCCTGGCCCCCGCGCCAGCGGCGGTCTCCCCCGCGGCGAACAGGTTGCCCAGCCCGTTGACGATCAGGTAGGTCAGCAGTCCCGCCGCACCCGAGATCAGCACGGTTTCCGGATCGTCGGCGATGGTGCCCGCGACCAGCAGCAGCGCGCCCAGCGCCAGCACCACGGAGAACTGGTCGAGCTTGCCGATTCTGGCCAGCGCCGTCTCGATGGTGTGCAGCCAGCGGATCTGCCGTTCCTCGAACACGAAGTCCAGAAAGATCATCAGGAGGAAGACGCCGCCGAAGGCCGCGATCGAGGGATGGGCTTCCTCCAGCGTGTGCTGGTACTGGTCGGGGTGCTCGACGGCCAGGCGGAATGCCTCCAGCGGGCTGAGTTCCGCGGTGACGGCGACCAGCACGAGCGGGAAGACCAGTCGCATGCCGAAGACCGCGATCAGGATGCCGATCGTCAGAAAGATCCGTTGCCAGAAGCGCGACATCCGCACCAGGACGCTGGCGTTGATGACCGCGTTGTCGAAGGACAGGGAGACTTCGAGGATCGCGAGGATCGCCACCAGGGACAGGGCCGTCGGCCCACCGAACCAGGCCGCGGCGGCGAGGGTCGCCACCGTGACGGCGATGGATCCGAAGAATGTGCGGAAGAGCATGCCAGCCTTCTGAGAACGCTACCGACCCAGCATCCGAGCCGGCCGCAGAGTGGCCAGATGGCCATCCACGCCCGGCTCGGATGCTGGCTGAGGATCAGACGTTGACGCCGTAGTCCCTGGCGATACCGACCAGCCCGGAGGTGTACCCCTGGCCGATCGCCCGGAACTTCCATTCGGCGTCCTTGCGGTACAACTCCCCGAAGACCATGGCGGTCTCGGTCGAGGCGTCCTCGGACAGGTCGTAGCGGGCCAGTTCGGCGCCGTCTGTCTGATTGACGACCCGGATGAACGCGTTGGTCACCTGGCCGAAGGACTGGTTCCGCTCCGTGGCCTCGTAGACGGAGACCAGGAAGGCGATCTTGTCGACTTCGGGAGGCAGGGACGCCAGGTTGACGGCGATCTGCTCGTCGTCGCCCTCCCCCTCGCCGGTGAGGTTGTCCCCCTGGTGCTGGACGGCGCCGTCCGGGGAGGCGAGGTTGTTGAAGAAGATGAAGTGCTTGTCCGACAGGGCCTTGCCGTTCGCGCCGCAGACGATCCCGCTGGCGTCGAGGTCGAAATCCGTGCCCGTGGTGGTTCGCACGTCCCAGCCGAGTCCGACGGTGACGGCGGTCAGACCTGGAGCCTGTTTGGTGAGGCTGACATTGCCACCCTTACTAAGGCTGATTCCCACAGAGCCCTCCAACGACGCAAACACGGAATGTCGATACCGCAACTACGGTAAGCAACGAAACCGCCGTGTGCTGGGAAGCGCCTGTTTCGCAACCCGAACGAGCACCGCAGCGGGCCGCGCTACGACCGCTCGGCGTAGGCGTCGGCCTGGATGCCATAGAGGCTGGCGTACCGTCCACCAGCGGCGAGCAGGGTCCCGTGGTCGCCAGCCTCGACGATGGCTCCGCCGTCCATGACGAGGATGAGGTCCGCCCCCGCCACCGTCGAGAAGCGGTGCGAGACGATCACCGTGATGGCGCCGGTCTCCGCCGCCGCGGTGCGCGCCCAACCCACGTACCGCTGGAAGATGGCCTGCTCGCTGGGGGCGTCGAGGGAGGCTGTCGGCTCGTCCATGACGAACAGCAGCGGCTTCTGGCGCATGCACGCGCGGGCCAGAGCCAGCTTCTGCCACTGGCCCTCGGACAGGTCGACCCCGCCGAACTGCCGTCCCAGGCGGGTGTCGATCCCCCCGGGCAACCGGGCGACCAGGTCCTCGGCATCGGCGGCCCGCACGGCCGCCGCGACGGCCGCCGGGTCGGCGATCCGGTCGGGATCGCCGAGCCCGACGGCCTCGGCGACGCTGGTGCGGTAGCGGCCGAAATCCTGGAAGGCCGCGCTCATCGTGGCCCGCCAGGCGATCGTGTCCAGATCGGCGAGCCGGATGCGGGCCCTGCCCCGCTGTTCGAAGAGCAGGGGCACCGCGGCGAAGACCAGCAGGCCCAGCAGGAACGGGCTGACACTGCCCAGCACGGCGACGGTCAGGGCGAGGCGCAGCACCAGGGCAACCGATTCCACCGCGGCCCAGGCCGAGTCGACGATGCCCCAGGTCTCCGACTGGACCACGCTGATGCGATCGAGGTAGTCCGCCCGTTCGAGATGGTCGATGGTCTCGATCTCGCCGATCTCACGCAGCGACTCCGGCTGGGTCTCGGTGACCGCGACCCGCTCGACGAGGTGGATGCGGAGCATGAAGCCGATCTCGTCGATACTCATCGTCATGGTGTAGGCCAGGGCCGCGCCCAGCGCACCCAGCACGATCGCCGTCGTGTTGTCGCTGACCGTACCGTTGACAATCGACCGGAGGCCGAGGCCGACGATGGCGTACGAGCCGGTGGTCAGCGCCAGGCAGCCCAGCACGATCAGCATGAGCCCCGGGCCACGGCGCCAGCAGCGGCCCAGCAGGTGCCGCCACAGGACGAGGTTCGCCAGCATGGTCGCCCTCACACCAGTTCCCCTTCCTCGATCCGGTCCTGGTAGCCCTGGTTGAACCGCTCGGCCTGGATGGCGAACAGGCTGGCGTAGTCGCCCCCGAGGGCCATCAGCTCGGCGTGGCTACCGGACTCGGCGATCCGCCCGTCGGCCAGCAGGACGATCCGGTCCGCCCGGCGCACGGTCGACAGCCGGTGGGAGATCAGCACGACGCTGACGTCCCTGGCCGCCGTGATCAGGCGGTCGAAAACCTCGAACTCGGTACGCACGTCGAGGTGGGCGGTCGGCTCGTCGAGGACGAGCAGCCGGGCGCCGGTCCGCACGGCGTACAGGGCCCGGGTGAGCACCAGCTGCTGCCACTGGCCGCCGGACAGATCGACCCCACCGGTCCGGCCGCGCGACAGCGGCGTGTCCCAGCCGTCCGGGAGCCGGTCGATCACCGTGCTGAGACCGGATTCCTTGGCCGCGGCCTCCAGCGCGGCCTGGTCATAGCCGATCCCCGCGCCGAGGGTCACGTTGTCGCGCGCCGAGAGCTGGTACTTGACGAAATCCTGGAACACCACGGACAGCTGCCGCCGCCAGGCGGCCAGCCCTCCGCTGGGCTGCGCGGGGAGGGCCAGCCCCGCCGCGGTGATGTGGCCGGCGTCCGGTTCGTACAGACCGGCCAGCAGCTTGGTCAGCGTGGACTTGCCAGCTCCGTTGCGGCCGACGATGGCCAGCAGCTCGCCGGGGCGGATGGTCAGATCGAGCTGGTCCAGCACCAGCCGGTCAGTGCCGGGGTAGCTGAAGCTCACCCGCTCGAACCGCACCAGCGGGACCGGCGCGGGCCGCGGCCGCTGGTCGGTGGAGCGCTGGTCGGTGGAACGCTGGTCGGTGGAACGCTGGTCGGCCGCCGCTGGGGTCTGGGCTGCCGCGCCGTCGCCCAGCAGCCCGCGCAGCTCCTCGAACGCCTCGATCACCGGGGTGGCACCGGCACCGGACACCGGGTCGTACATGCCGAGGACGCTGTAGACACTCCACGCCGCCGTCAGTACCGCGGTCTCCAGCGCGATGCTGCCGCCGGTCGCCGCGACCCGCGTACCGACGATCATGAAGATCGCGCTGAGCGGCACGAACGTGATCAACGCGTGCAGCCACTTGCCCCGGGACGCCCGGTAGTCGTCGATCCAGACCGGCGCCAGGTGGGTGTTGACGTGCCGCTGCTGGCGACCCACCAGCCAGTCGCCGAACCCGAACACCCGCAGTTCCCTGGCCTCGGCCGGCGTCGTGGCCACCTCGGCCCAGTAGGCCGCGTTCCGCTGCTCCGGCAGGCCCCGCAACCAGATTCGGAAATGGTTGACCCACTGCCGGCCGGTCAGCACGCGCACGGCGAGGGCCGGCACGGCCAGCGCCGGGATCAGCCACCAGGAGTACTGGGCGACGACGGCGGCCGAGGCCGCAAGGCCGACGTACCGCGTGAGGTTGAACAGCTGGCCGACCGCGCCGTCCGACGGGGTGCGCTCGACCCAGGTCAACGGGTCTGCCGAGGTTGCCTTGATCAGGTCCTGGACGCGGGGAAGCTCCAGCGCGCTGATCGTTGGCGCGGCGGCGGCCATCGTCGCGACCCGTACCCGGTGGGCGCCGTCGATCCGAGCCTTGGCCAGAAAGATCATCGGCTGCATCAGGGCTCCGCCAGCCTGGCCGACCACAATGGTCACGCCAAGGACCGCCAGGGGCACCGCGGTGCCGCGCAGCCCGCCTGGGCCGAGCCGGTCGATGGTCGCCGCGGTCGCGAGGGCTGTGGCCGCCGGCAGCACCGCGTGGACCAGAAGGATCCCGGTGAGGGCCGCGATCAGGGGGTGTCCGGCGTCCCGCAGACACCGCAGGAGCAGCAGGCGGATCCGAATGGGCATGGTGCCTCCGACAGCGGCAGCGGGCGGCCTCACCCTGCGCCCGGGTCCGGCGATCGGCAACTCCTTTTCGCTCCGACCTCCCCCGCCGACACCGATTTCCAGAATGGACGCCCTTTGTACACAGCAGACCCTTGTGCGAGTCGACTCGGTCCCTTAATTTGACGAGGCAACAAATCGATGACAGTCACCGTCGATCGCCGGGCAGCTCCGATTCGACTGACAGCGCTCACCACGCCCGCAGGTCATCCGCCGCGGAGGTATACCGTGAACCGAGGCAATCCATACCCGAGAACCCGATGTCCCCGACGCACCCTCGGCGCGGCCCTGACCGCCATGGCCACCATGGCGGCCATGCTGATCGGCGCACCGGTGGCCAGGGCCGACGACGGCTACCCGTTCCGCGATCCCGGCCTGCCCCTGCAGGCCAGAATCAACGACCTGGTCGGACGGCTGACGCTGGAGGAGAAGGTCGGCCTGCTGCACCAGTACCAGCCGGCCATTCCCCGGCTGGGCATCGACGCGTTCAAGACCGGCACCGAGGCCCTGCACGGCGTGGCGTGGCTCGGGCCAGCCACGGTCTTCCCCCAGGCCCTCGGACTGGCGACAACCTGGAACCCCGACCTGGTCAAGCGGGTGGGCTCGGCCGTCGGCCAGGAGGCCAGGGGCTTCAACGCCATCGACCCAGCGGCCAACAGCCTCAACGTCTGGGCCCCCGTGGTCAACCTGCTGCGTGACCCCCGCTGGGGACGCAACGAGGAGGGCTACGCCGAGGACCCCTATCTCACCGGCCTGGTCTCCACGGCGTACGGCAACGGCCTGGCCGGCGACCACCCGACGTACCTCCAGACCGCCCCGACCCTCAAGCACTACCTGGCCTACAACAACGAGGCCGGCCGGGACGTCACCGACGCGATCATCCCGCCGAAGATCCTCAATGACTACGACCGGGCCGCGTTCCGGCCGGCCATCGCCAGCGGGGCGGCCACCGGGGTCATGCCCGGCTACAACCTCGTCAACGGGCGGCCCAGCACGGTGAGCCCCGATCTCAACGAGGTCATCCGGTCCTGGACCACCGACGACCTGATGATGGTCAGCGACGCGTGGGCGCCCTACAACCTCACCGGTTCCCAGCGGTACTACGCCACCCAGGCCGAGGCCGACGCCGCGGCGATCCGGGCGGGACTCGACAGCTTCACCCAGGACAACGCCAACCCCGGTCCCATGACCACCGCGGTCATGGCGGCGCTCGACCAGGACCTGCTGACCGTCGCCGACATCGAGACCGCCAACCGGCACCTGCTGGCGATCCGGTTCCGGCTCGGCGAGTTCGACCCGCCGGGGCTCAACCCCTACGCCGCCATCACCGCCGACGTCATCAACGCCCCCGACCACCAGCGCCTGGCCCGGCAGGCCGCCGCCGAGCAGCTGGTGCTACTCAAGAACGACGGCGACCTGTTGCCGCTGAAGGCCGCCGACACCGGCAGCATCGCGGTGGTCGGTCCGCTGTCCGCGAGCGTGTTCTCCGATTTCTACAGCGGCACCCTGCCGTACACCGTCACCCCGCTGGACGGCATCACCCAGCGGCTGCCGGCCACCGCCCGGGTCACCGCGGCCGAGGGCTGCGACCGCATCGCCCTCAAGGAGGTCTCGACCGGCCGCTACGTCACCGCCGGCACCGGTGCGGCTGGCGCGGCCCTGGCCGCGACGGCCGAGAACGCCGGCACCGAGCAGCGCTTCGACGTCAACGACTGGGGTCAGGGCGTCCTGACGCTGCGCGCCGCAGCCAACGGCCGGTACGTCACGCTCGGCGACGGTCGCACCCTGATCAACAACCAGACCCAGCCCAACGGCTGGTTCGTCGAGCAGCTGTTCGCCCTCGAAGCCCAGTCCGACGGCACCTCGGTGCTGCGCTTCACCGGCTACGACGCCGCCGAGAGCTGGTTCGGCCCCAACGTCTACGTCACCGTGGACGAGGCCGGCACGCTCAGCCTCGGAGCCGCCAGCCCGGCAACGGCCGCGAGGTTCACCACCGATCTGCTCAGCGACGGCCTCGACGCCGCGGTCGCCGCGGCGCGGGAGGCCGAGGTCGCCGTGGTCGTCGTCGGCAGCCACCCGATGATCGGCGCGAAGGAGACCATCGACCGGCAGACCACCGCGCTGGCCGCCGACCAGGAGACGCTCGTCCAGGCGGTCCGGGCCGCCAACCCCAACACCGTCGTCGTGGTGGAGTCGAGCTACCCGCAGACCATCGGCTGGGCCCAGGAGCACGTCCCGTCGATCCTGTGGAGCACCCACGCCGGTCAGGAAACCGGCAATGCCCTGGCCGAGGTGCTCTTCGGCGACCACACCCCCGCCGGGCGGCTGACCCAGACCTGGTACCGCTCGGATGCCGAGTTGCCGGACATCCTCGACTACGACATCGCCAAGACCGGCATGACCTACCTCTACCACCAGGGCACACCGCTGTACCCCTTCGGCTACGGCCTGAGCTACACCACCTTCCGCGCCACCCGGCCCAGACTGTCGACCTCGACAGTGGACGCCGAGGGGAGCGTGACGGTCTCGGTCGACGTCACCAACACGGGATCGCGGGCCGGCACCGAGGTCGTCCAGCTCTACACCCATCAGCGACGCTCACGGGCCAGCGGCCAGCCGGTCAAGCAGCTGCGGGCCTTCGCCAGGGTGACCCTGGCCCCGGGAGAGCTACAGACCGTGCAACTCCAACTCCAGGCCAGCGACCTGGCGTTCTGGGACGTCACCCGAAGCCGGCCGGTGGTCGAGTCCGGCGTCTATGACGTGCTGCTCGGCTCGTCTGCCGCCAGCACGCCGCTGTCGCTGCCGCTCCGCGTGCGCGGGGAGACCATCCCGCCCCGGGAGCTGAAGGGCCCGACGACCCAGGCGGTCACCTTCGACGACTACTCCGGTGTCCGGCTCGTCGACGCCACGAGAACCGCCGGAACCGCGGTGGCCGCCACCGGTCCCGGGCAGTGGATCAAATTCGGGAATGCCGCCCTGCGTGGACCGCTGAGAACCGTCACCGCGACGGTTGCCAGGGACGGCAGCGAACCCGCCAGCATCGAGATCCGCCTGGACCACCCGACCACGGGACGGCTGCTGGGAAGCATCCCCGTCCCGGCCACCGGCGATCGCCGCACCTGGACAGAGGTCGGCGCCCGCCTCCACCCGGCCGCCGGACGGCATGACGTCTATCTCGTCTTCACCGGACCGGCGGCACTCAACACGTTCAGCCTCGGCTGAACCGTCCGGGGTGTGGCGTGAAGCAAACGGGAGCGCGCGCCACACCCCACCGACGGGCGGCACGTCCGCGAGCACCCATCAGGACCCGCCGATCACGATCCGGTCGATGGACGGGGCGTGGCCGAAGTGGTTCGCGAAGGTGATGGAGTTGGCGCCCTTTTTGAGATCCACCTGCGTTTTCGCCACGGAACAGCACGTCTCACCGCCCCGCACGGTCACCGTGAGCGTGCCGCCGCCGGAGAGCACAATCACCGCGGTCCGCGTCGACTCATCGTTGAGATGGGTGACATAGAAGGTCAGCACATAGCTGCCGTCCGCCGGGACGGTCACGTTGTTGAAGCGGAGCCATCCCGGCCCCAGCGAGCTCCCCCAGTTGCCGATGTTACGCACGACCCGGCGCCCGGAGGCCCCCGGATAGGCATAGACCCACGCCGATCCGCCGATGGCGTTCGCGGTCGCCTCGGCCTCGTAGGTCACCGCGGCGGCGGCCGACAGCGACGGACTCGCCGACGGCTGGGGCGAGGGCGACCGCGTCGCCGGTCGGGCCGCGATCGCGTTCTCCGAAACCGTGGCGCTCGGCTGCGGCGACGCGCTGATCGCCAGGGGAATGATGCCGCCACCATCGGTGTCGTCGTCGGGTGGCTCGCCCGGCTCGAATTGTGGCAGGAACGAGACCAGCGCCATCGGCACCGCGACGGTCAGCCCGATCCCCGCCAGCACCGAGCCGATGATGACCACCCGTCCCACACGGGAGGGGGTGGACTCCGATGGTGACAGGTCAGGGGTGGACATGGCTCTCCTACGACTCCCACGCAGCACACCGTGGCCGCGAACGCGGCCTGCACTGGCCGGGAGAAAGATATCGGCAACACCGGTAGCGGTCTACCCGACGCGGGGTCACAGCCTGCCCCTCGAACGTCCACCGGAAAGACCCCCCGCCGCTCCACGGCCGGAAAACCCCACGAGATAAACTCACGATCATGGCAAAGCGGGCTGTTGAAGTGTTCGAATGCGACCGATGCCGTAAGGAACCGGCGCACACCTGGATCATCACTGGCCCGGATGGTGTTCCCCGCGAGATTGAATTGTGCGCTCAGCACGCCTCTCCGATCGCCAATATCTATGCCCTGGCCCGCCCCACGACCCGCCCAGCACCGAAAAGATCGGCCCGCCCCGCCCGGGCCCGTTCCCGTCGGCGCCAGTCCGAGGCCCCACCCGCGACCGCGCCGGCCACCGAGCCCGCGCCGGCCACCGACCCGGCCCGACAGCCCTCGCCCCAGCAGTCACCGGAATCCACCGACCTCCCCATCGTGCTGCCGAAACCGGATCCCCAGCCGATCTGGCGCTAGTCCTGGCGTCGAGGCGCGGCCGGTCCCGGCGACGCGTTCCGCTGTGCCGTCGCCGGCCCACCGGCACCCGCCTGGGCAGGCTCACAGCTCCGGTTGCCCGTCCTCAAGCAGGTGCGCCCGCAACGCGGTCACCTGGTGATCGGCGAGTCCGCCGTCGACCAGGTACCGCTCGATTGATCCGTACCGTTCCCGCAGGGTTTCCAGGAACCGCAGCATGGTCTCGGCGGGCGAGGCGGCGTAGGACCGGGACGGGTCGAAGACGAAGGACGGGTTGGTCTGGCGGAGCCAGTCCGCGAAGCGTCGGACGCCGTGGACGCTGAGCGCGTAGTCCGCAGCGATGTCGGTGTCGGCGACCCCGAGCAGCGACAGGGTCAGTGCGCACACGATCCCGGTACGGTCCTTGCCGGCCGCGCAATGGACGACGAGCGGAGCCGCGTCCCGGTCGGCGATCACGCCGACGACGGCGGCCAGATCCGCCCGCCCGTCCCGGGCCAGCTCGAGGTAGCGGTCGGTGAGCCAGCCGACGGCGTCGGTGCCGTTGAGGCGTTCGTATCCCTCGACGATGTCCCACTCGGCGTGTTTCGGGGGCATGTTGCGGTAGCCGCCGTCCACGAATCCCGGGACCCGCCCGGTCAGCGCGACCTCGGACGGTCGCCGGAGATCGATGACGGTTCGCACGCCCAGGTCCGCGAACGTTGCCTGGTCGGCCGGTCCGAGTCGGTGCAGGGAGTCCGAGCGGAACAGCCGCCGCCAGCGTACGCGGCGACCGTTCAGCCCGACGTATCCACCAACATCACGAAAGTTGAATAGTTCGAGAAAAGGCAGCATTCGCAAGTGATCCATAGAGTCACCGTATCCGGCCCACCCGTGCACCTGCTGTGCTCAATTCCATACTTATCGTTACTGAACTCCAGTGATCACTGCGTCGCTGGCGAGACTCTGCTGCCGGGATTCAATCGTCGCGCGCAGCGTCGAGGCCTCGCCGTCCACCGCGCTCCGATCGACTCCGGCGACCCCGCCCAGCGTCGCCACCAGGTTCTCCAGCTGGTTCCCGGCCGCGCCGCTCACGTACAGCTTCTGGTACAGCTGCCGGTAGGCCAGCTCGTAGTCGTCGCGGAACGCCTCGATCTCCAGGAAACGCTCCTTGAGCGTGTTCCCCATGCGCATCCCGCCGCCGGGACCGCCGCCGGCCTGGTCGCCGTCCTGCCGTGCCCCCTCCGGGAGCTGACCACCGCCATCGGGCGGCTCGAACCCGTCCGGTGGCCCGGCGTCCCCGCCGTCCCGCCCCGGTCGCTCCTGGCCGACGCCTCCGCCGCCCATGGCCTGGCCGAACCCGCTGCTGTTGTCATGCGGGCCCTGGCTGGCGTTGCCGGAGAAGGTGAGGTTGAGATCCGAGGTGACCACGGTGAACCGGGTGGCATCCAGGTCGTACCACAGGTAGTAGTTCTTCCCCGGCCCGGCCATGTCATCGAAGTTGAGCAGCAGATTCTGCAACGCCACATATGCCGCGAAAGACTCGACATCGACATGCTGGGCGAGGTTCGCCGCGAACTCGGCATCCGAGGCGTCCCGCACCCACCGCAACAGATCAATAACCGGCTGGACATCCTGACTACCCTTCCGGGTGATTTGTTTGAAGTCGTCGGTGTACTCGGTCGGGTCCTCTCCCTGGAAGGAGAACTCGCCCGTGCTGAGGGCCTTGTACAGCACGCCGTAGTCACCGAGGTCGTCGGCGAACTGCTGGCCGGGGTCCTCGACCAGTAACCGGACCTTGGCGGGCCGGTCGTTGACCATGAACGAGGTGTAGGCGTAGTCCTGCGCCGCCTGCCCGGACTCGGCGACCAGCGACAGGGCGACGGCTTCATTGAGCGCCGTGGCCGTGCCGGAGCCGGCCGCCCGAACGGCGACAGCCTGATATCCCTGGTAGCGCCGGCCCTTGACGAAATGGTCGAAACTGATCAGCCAGGGCAGTGCTTCCGGCTGGTCGCCGGACAGGGACGTCATCCCCATGCCCCCGACGCGCTGCCCGTCGCCCTGCGGCGCCTGCTGCCCGTCGCCCTGCGGCGCCTGCTGCTGATCGCCCTGCGGCGCCTGCTGCTGATCGCCCTGCCAGCCGCGCGGCCCGGCCGCCGCATCGCCCATCGGACCACCACCGCCCCGCGCTGGTTGCCCGTCCCGGGTCAGGCTCATCAGGGTCGAGTTGCCCTTGAGCCGGATGCCGATGCTCGGCACCGTGGTGCCGTCCACCACGAGGTCAGCCTCGATCCAGTTCTTCTCCTCCTCGTCGAAGTACGCATCGAGCATGCGCTCGTAGGCGTCGTCGGTGTAGGACAGCCGGACCGTGTGCGCCACGGTCTCGTCGAACAGGTCGACCGTGCCCGCGATGTCCTCGGTCACCAGGTCGGCGGCCTGGCGCTGGTCGCCGAGGACGTACGGCCGGATCCTGGCATCGGCGGCGCCGACGCCGAGCCCGACGAGCACCGCGCAGCACAGGGCCACCAGCTTCCAGCGGTGCCGGAGGCTGCCGGGAATCCGGTGCCTGATTCGCCGCAACATCACAGATCGGTCTGGTCGTAGCCGGTCAGGAGGGTGACCCGCTGGCCGGCGGTGCGCGACCGCAGGGCGCTGACGAGGTCGTTCGGCTCGCTGCTCTTCTTCAGCCGGACGGTGTAGAACAGTTCCGTCAGGGCACCCCCCTGCACCGACTCGATACTGACCAGTTCGAACTCGACCGTGTGCGCGATGAGCGCGTCCTGGATGTCGGCGGTGTAGTCGGCGTCGGCCGGTACCCGCACCTTGACCACCTGCCGCTGCACGTTGAGGTGGTACCAGTTGAACCGTTGCATGACCACGATCACCAGGCAGATGACCACCGTGGCGATGGCGGCGAGCGCGTAGAAGCGCGTGCCGCAGGCCATGCCGATGCCCATGACCAGGAAGATGAACCCGACGTCCCGGGTCTCCTTGATGGCGTTCCGGAAACGGATCACCGATAGCGCGCCGACCAGCGCGAACGCTCGCGCGATGTTCGAGCCGACCACCAGCATGATCAGGGAAATGATCATGCCAAGGATCACGAGCGTCTGCACGTAGGACTGGCTGTAGGAAACGTTCCGGTGGGTCGCCCGGTACACCATGCCGATCACGGAACTCAGCACGAACGACAGGGTCAGCGCGATCGCGATGTCCGCGACGCTGAATGTTCCCGATAGATCCTGGACATTGAAGTCAATCAATTTATGCCTCCAGGCATTGTGCTGTGGCCGGCTCGAACGAGCCGGCACCATCGTCGTGGTCATGAACGTGGAACACCGACCGGGGCGCCCGACCGAACGTCTCGATCCCCTGGCAGTACTTCGACAGCCGCACCACCGAGAGGTTGCACCTGGCCGTCAGGTCGGTCAGCCAGTACGGCACCCGGTCGTTGGCCTTCACCTCCAGGACGGCATAGCGGGGCGGAACGATGAACCGGTTGACCGCGTCGGAACTCAGCGAGAAGTCCCGGTCGCGACCCCGGACCCGGTTGTCCAGGGTCACCCGCAGACCGACATCCGCGTCCCGGCCGAGAAATGCCTCCCGCTGGTATCCGGTCGTCACGACCGGCCGCAGATCCAGCCCGACGAGCAGCCCGAGCACCTCGGCGACGAACGCGTCATCGGTATCGCCGGCCGGGGGCGGGCACCGCCCGTCGCACAGTCGGATCGCGTCGCGGTACGACAGCCGGATCCGGCGTTTCTGGGTGACCCGGTTGACCCGCTGCTTGATCTCCACGAAGACCGGAGCCCCGTCATCGACGGTGAAACGGTCACCGTAATGGCGAATTCGCAGCTTCCGGCGGAACCGGATGCCCTCGACCTTCTCCCAGTAGAACCGCAGCCTGGTGGTGTCGTAGTAGACGCTCCACACGCCGTAGCCGCCGTCGGCCCCGTACGGGTCGAGATCGAGCCGACCGGTGAGTTCCCGCCGGAGGGCCGGCACCTGGGAATGGTCGACCAGGTACTTGATCTCGTAACGGTTGAACGCGTGCAGGGGACTCGGCGCCCGCAGCGCGTGCCCGACATCCCCCTCCGCGCGGGGACGACGGAGCTCCCGCAACCCATCGCCAAGATCGTCAACGGGTCGCGAGCGCGCCCCCCAGAACCTGAGCCTCATGTGTATCCCCTGTCCGCGCCCCTGGCCGCCGTCCAGTCCGAATTTCATGGCTCATCACACGTCATCAACGTCAATGAAACGTCGAAGCTGGCTGTGCGTCCGCTGTAAACGGCCACCAACGAGTGGGTGAACAGCGAGCAAACACCGCCGCCGCTATCACCTGTTTCAGGTAGCCCCGTTCGGAACGTTAGGCTCGTTCCAAACACGTACCGAGAGGAAAACCCCTGACAGCCATCGACAGGGTTGACCGCGCCGCGGCCGGGGGCCGGGACGGGGTTTCCCCGCGCCCCGACGCGTGCCGCATCGAGGTCCGCGGCACGGTCCAGGGTGTCGGATTCCGCCCGTTCGTCTGGCGGCTGGCCACCGAACTGGGCCTGGACGGTACGGTCCGCAACGTCGACGGCCGGGTGGAGATCGAGGCCCACGGGCCGGCCCAGGCCCTGGAGTCCCTCGTCGCCCGGCTGCGCACCGAGCCCCCGACGCTGGCCGGGGTCGAGTCGGTGATCGTTCGCCCGCTCCGGGCCAGTCTCCGGACGCCCCCGGCGCCGGGATTCTCCGTCGTGGCCAGCCACCACGCCAGCGGCCAGGACCGGCGGTTCCCCCCGGACATCGCCACCTGTGACGCCTGCACCCGGGAACTACTCGAGCCCGCCGACCGCCGCTACCGGTACCCGTTCATCAACTGCACCGATTGTGGCCCGAGGGCGACCATCATCGACGCGTTGCCCTACGACCGTGCCCGCACGACGATGGCGGACTTCCCCCTGTGCCCGGCCTGTGCGGCGGAATACGCCGACCCCGCCGATCGACGGTTCCACGCCGAGCCTGTGGCCTGCCCGGCCTGCGGACCGGTGCTGGCCTGGCACCCCGCAGACCCCGCCGGGCCCGGTCCAGGCGGTACGCCCGGACCGGCGGTGACCGGAGACCCGGCGCTCGGCGCCGCGATCGCGGCCCTGGCGCGCGGAGCCGTCGTCGCCGTCAAGGGGCTCGGCGGCTATCACCTGGCCTGTGACGCCACGAACGAGGAGGCCGTCGCCCGGTTGCGGGCCCGCAAGCACCGCTGGGCCAAGCCCCTGGCGGTCATGGTCGCCGATCTCCCCCAGGCGCGGAAGCTGGCCAACCTGACCCCGGCCGCCGAGGCGCTCCTGCTCTCGCCCGCGAGGCCCATCGTGCTCGCGACGGCGGTCGCGGACGCCACCGCGCACCCGCCCCTGGCCGCCTCGGTCCGCGCCGGCATCCGCACCATCGGGCTGTTCCTGCCGTACACCGGCCTGCACCACCTGCTGCTGGCCGACTTCGGCCGGCCCCTCGTCCTCACCAGCGGCAACCGCTGCGACGAGCCGATCGCCGTGGACAACGACGAGGCCGTCACCCGGCTGGCCGGCATCGCCGATGGGTTCCTGTCCCACAACCGGCGGATCCGCTCACGCTACGAGGACTCGGTGGTCGCGGCCTCCGGCGGACCGGCGGTCCTGCTGCGCCGGGGGCGGGGCTACGCCCCCACGCCGCTCGGGCTGCCCGTCGGCACACCAGAGCCCGTGCTGGCCGTCGGCGCGCAGCTCAAGCACACCTTCGCGATCGCCAAGCTGGAGCGGGCGCACCTGGCCGGACATCTCGGTGACCTCGAAGATCTGGCGACGATGCGTGCCTTCGAGCGCAACCTCGACCATCTGCGCGGCCTGCTGGAGGTCGACCCGACCTGGGTCGCCCACGACCTGCATCCCGGATACCTCTCCACCCAGTACGCGGTGGCCGCCTACCCCGCCGACCGGCGGATCGCCGTCCAGCACCACCATGCGCACACCGCCGCGTGCCTGGCCGAGCACGGTCTGACCGGCCCCGTGGTCGGGGTGGCCCTGGACGGACTCGGGCTGGGCGACGACGGCACGTTCTGGGGCGGTGAGGTGCTCATCGCCGATCTCGTAAGCTACCGCCGGGTCGGACGCTTCGGCAGGGCGCCGATGCCGGGCGGGGCCGCGGCCGTCCGCGAGCCCTGGCGGATGGTGCTGGGGTACCTGTTCGGGGCGGAGGCCGTAGCCGAGAGTGGCACCGGCGGCCCTGGCGAAGCCGGCGCGGCTCCCGGCGAGCCGGACTGGTGTGACGCCTCGGCGTGGCTGGCCCGCCTCGACCCGACGGTGCTGACCGTCATCCGCCGGCAGCTCGCCCGGGGGATCAACGCGCCGCTGGCCTCCAGCGCCGGACGGCTGTTCGACGCGGCCAGCGCCATCCTGGGGTTGTGCGCCGCCTCGGCCTACGAGGGACAGGCCGCGATCCTGCTGGAGCAGGCCGCGGACCCGGCGGAGCCCGGCGCGCTGCCGCACCGGATCGCCGTCGTGGACGGTGTCGCCGTCTATGATCCCCGGCCGACCCTGGCCGCATTGCTGGCGGCGACGGCCTCCGGGACGCCCACGCCCCGGCTGGCGGCCCGGTTCCAGCGGGCGGTCGCCGCGGCCGTCGCCGATCTGGCCGTCCGGGCCGCCGAGGACGCCGGTCTGGACACCGTGTGTCTGTCCGGTGGCGTGTTCTGCAACGCGTGGTTGCTGGCCGAGGTCCCCCGCCGCCTGGAAGCGGCAGGGCTCACCGCCGTGCACCACGATCGGGTGCCGCCCGGCGACGGCGGCATCAGCTTTGGACAGGCCGTAGTGGCCGCGGCGCGGCTGGCTGCCGGTATCCCCTCGGGGCAAGGAGATGGAACACCATGTGTCTAGGCATTCCCGGTCGGGTGGTCAAGATCTGGGGCGACCACGACCTCATCAACGGAACGGTGGATTTCGGTGGCGTCACCCGGCAGGTGTGCCTGAGCTACGTGCCCGAGGTCCGGATCGGCGACTACGTCATCGTCCACGTCGGCTTCGCGATCAGCCAGGTCGACGAGGAGGAGGCCCAGCGCACCCTGGAGATCCTGTCCGCCATGGGCGACCTCGCCAGCGACGAGCTGGCCAGCGATGTGGACGTGCCGTCGTGAAGTACCTGGCGGAGTACCGCGACCCGGGCCTGGCCCGCGCGGCGCTGGCGGAGTTGCGGAGAATCGCGACCAAGCCATGGTCCATCATGGAGGTCTGCGGGGGGCAGACCAACACCATGGTGCGTCAGGGGATCGACGAGGTCCTCCCGGCCGGCATCCGCATGATCCATGGCCCGGGTTGCCCGGTCTGCGTCACCCCGCTGGAACAGATCGACCGGGCGCTGGCGATCGCGGCCCGCCCCGAGGTCATCTTCACCAGCTACGGCGACATGCTGCGGGTGCCGGGGTCGCAGACCGATCTGCTCAGCCTGCGGGCCAGGGGCGCGACCGTGCGGGTCGTCTACTCGCCGCTCCAGGCGGTGGAACTGGCCGCGGCCAATCCCGACCGGCAGGTGGTGTTCTTCGCCATCGGGTTCGAGACGACCGCACCGGCCAACGCCATGAGTGTGCTGCGAGCCGCGGAGCTGGGGCTGGACAACTACAGCGTGCTGGTCAGCCACGTGCTGGTGCCCCCGGCGATGCGGGCGATCCTGGCGTCACCGGACAACGAGGTGCAGGCGTTCCTCGCCGCCGGGCATGTCTGTGCCGTCATGGGCTACACCGAGTACGAGCCGATCGCCGCGACCTACCAGGTGCCGATCGTGGTCACGGGCTTCGAACCGCTCGATCTCCTCGATGGCATCCTGCATGCCGTCCGGCAGCTGGAGTCCGGGCGCACGGAGGTCGAGAACGCCTACGCCCGAGCCGTGGCCCGGGACGGCAACCCGGCCGCGCAGAAGGTGGTCGCCACGGTGTTCGAGGTCTGCGACCGGGCCTGGCGGGGCATCGGCGTCATCCCCGATTCGGGCCTGGGGCTGCGCGAGGCCTACGCGGCGTTCGACGCGGAGCGACGCTTCGCGGTCAGCCAGGTCACCGCCCAGGAACACCCGGCCTGCATCGCCGGCAGCATCATGCGGGGCAGCCGCCTGCCGACGGACTGCTCGGCCTATGCGACCCAGTGCACGCCCCGATCGCCCCTCGGCGCCCCGATGGTGTCCACAGAGGGCACGTGCGCCGCCTTCTTCGCGGCCGGGCGCCGGTCGCCGTCGTCGCTGGTCCCGGCCCCGACCGCCGCCGTCCAGCCCGTGCCAGGATCCAGGGAGAGCCAGTCATGACCGCGACGGTGCAGGGGGCCGGTTGCCCCGTCCCGCACAGAGAAACCGAACGGATCCTGCTGGGACACGGTTCCGGCGGGCAGCTGTCCGCCGCGCTGCTGCGCGACGTCATCGCCCCGGCGCTCGCCAGCGGTGCCCCCGGAGCGATCGTTGACGACGCGGCCGTCCTCGAGGTGCCGGGGATGCCCGATGGCGGCTCACCGCGACCGGGCGGATCGCTCGTGTTCAGCACGGACGCGTTCGTGGTCAATCCCAGGGAGTTTCCCGGGGGGTGCATCGGCGACCTCGCCGTCAACGGCACCATCAACGATCTGGCCATGATGGGCGGGCGGCCGCTGGCCCTCTCCCTGGCCTACATCATCGAGGAGGGGCTGCCGGTCGAGGAGCTGCGGCGGGTCAGCGCGGCGGTCGGTCGCGCGGCGGCGACGGCCGGGGTTCCGATCGTCACCGGCGATACCAAGGTGGTCGGTCGGGGCGCCGCCGACGGCATCTACCTGGTCACCTCCGGGGTCGGCGTCACCGGGGCGGTCCGGCCGTCGGCCAGCCGGGTCCAGGCCGGGGACGCGGTCCTGCTGTCCGGCCCGATCGCGGCCCACGGGATGGCGGTCATGAGCGCCCGGGAAGACTTCGGCTTCGACGCCGAGATCCTCTCCGATACCGCCCCCCTGCACCGTATGGTCGCCGATCTGCTGGCCGCGGCGCCCGCGACGCACACCCTGCGCGACCCCACCCGGGGCGGGCTGGCCAGCGCCCTGAACGAGATCGCGGAGACGGCGGGCATCGGGGTGGACCTCGACGAGGCCGCCCTCCCGGTCGCCGAGCCCGTCCGAGCCGCCTGCGACCTGCTGGGGCTGGACCCGATGCACGTCGCCAACGAGGGCATCTGCGTCGCCTTCGTGCCGGCGGCCCAGGCATCCGCCGCGCTGGCCGCGATGCGGGCACGGCCCGAGGGAGTCGGGGCCGTGGCCATCGGGCGGGCGGTAGCGGACCATCCGGGTCGGGTCACCGTGCGCACGCTCATCGGCTCGCAGCGGATCGTCGATCCGCTCATCGGCGAGCAGCTGCCCCGGATCTGCTAGCTACGCCCCTCAGCGACGGTGAAAGACCAGGTCAATGATGGCCCGACCGGCGTCGATGCCGCGCAGCTCGAACTTCGTCATGGGCCTGCTGGCAGGGCGGGGAGCGTAGCCGTCGTGGGCATTGACCAGGCTCTCGCTGGCGGTGAGCGTGTCGAGCATCGTCCGACCGTAGGGCGCGCAGTCGGTGGCGCAGCGCAGCGTGCCTCCCGGGCGCAGCCTCGAGGCCAGCAGGGCGACATTCGCCGGCCGGATCAGTCGCCGCTTGTGGTGGCGGGTCTTGGGCCACGGATCGGGAAAGAAGATGTGCGCCGCGTCGAGCGTCCCCGGGGCGAGCTGGTGCCGCAGCAGATGCAGCGCGTCTCCGACCGCGATGCGCACATTCGTCAGGCCGCCGTCGACCACCAGGGAGAGCAGGTTGGCGATCCCGGGACGGTGGATCTCGACCGCAAGGTAGTCCCTGGCGGGATCCGCGGCGGCCATGGCCGCCGTGGCCTCGCCCATTCCCGAGCCGATCTCCAGAACCACCGGGGCGGCCCGGCCGTAGAGGGCCGTCAGGTCCAGGGGCTGGAGAGGGTGCCGGGCCGGCGGTCGCGTCGGCGTGGCGACAACCGGCACACCGAAGCGGGGCAGAAACCGGTCGAGCGCCGCCAGGTGCCGGGCACTGACCCGCCCCTGGCGCGGATGGTACGTCCGTAGCCCGCCGGCCGGTGGTCTGTCAAGCATCGTCACGGAGAGCTGAGTCTACCGGCGGGGAAGGCCGGGGCAGAGCCTGCCTCGCCCGGGCCGCATCCGGGCCGGCGGCCACTGGCGGTCCCGGCGCCGTTGATCGCGGACCTCCGGCCAGTCATTGGCGCTATTCAATGGGCAGTCGACCCCGATGCGCGTGCTGCCGAATGCCCGGCACAACATGCTTGGTGCACCTAGCCACCGGCGAGTCGCCGCCCCGGCGGGTCCGACGGGCAGAGCCACCCGACGGGCAGGGCCACCCCGACGAGCAGGACCGCCGCATTCATCCACTGTGTCCCATCTAACAGGTTCTTGACTTCCGAACGAGCGGGGTCGACCCTACGGACACTGCAAAGTCCACTGTAGTCATCCGATCCGCCAGGAACGGTGGCCGTTCCCTGCCACCTATCGGTTACCCGGACGCCAGCGCCCGGCCGAACCGGCAATGACGATCCTCATGTCGGGCAAGGCTTGTCGACAATTTCCCAGCCGCCACAACAGCCATCGGGATGGTCGATGCGCTCGTTTTCCCACTTCAATCCCGCTGTCCACGACCGGCAAACGATTACGCTTCAAGGAAATGCCGCACACAGACATTGTTACGCTCTAGGATTGCCTCTCGACTCTCAGCTATCCCTGCCATAGGCTGGCGTTCCGTGCGCCGTCTTTACCCTCCGGATTGCGACCTTCGACAGGCGGAAACCTTCGCGGGGAACGGAGCTCACCAATCACGGCAGGCCAAGACATCACGGATTAGGGGTGAAGAGCCATGCGTGCAGACGGTTCTCGGCGGCGTGGACTTTGGTCGATGGACCGCCAGCCCACATCCATAGATGACGCCAACCCCACTCCACGTGGGACATCCCGTTCGCGTCGGCTCGGGGTGCTCAGCGACACCAGCGGAGTTCTTCGTGGCTGACTTCCACCGGCCGGGCGAGCCCCCGGCCCCAAGCGGCTTCGGGCAGCACGGCGAACGCCCGCTGGTCCCAGCTTCCGACCCTGGAAGCGCCCTCGCCGTAGCCGATGATTTCTTCCTCATCGTCCTCAACGACCGGACGGGCAAGCTGCGGTTGCACCACCGCATCGCCGCGATCGGGATTGCTGGCGGCATGCTCGCCGAGCTGGTGTTCGGCGGCCACATCAGTTTCGGCGGCGGCAAGGTCGCGGTCGTGCACACCGAGCCTCCCACCGAGCGGGTGGCGAAGCAGGTCTACGGCCGGTTCCTGACCGAGCCCAAGACCACCGATGTCCGTACCTGGCTGGCATTCTTCGCCGAGATCGCCACGGGCCTGGTGGCCGACCGGCTGGGTGAGAACGGCTGGATCGAACCGATCGAGCAGCGACGGCTGCTCCGGCGCACCGGCGCCGTCGCCTATCGGCCCCGCGACCGTTCGCAGGTCGCCTGGCGGGCGATGCGACTGGCAGAGCAGCTGGCCCGGCAGCGGACCCTCGACCTCCACGATGTCACCCTCGGCGGGCTGGTCGCCGCAACCGGTTTCATCCAGGCCGTCCTCTGGAACCACCCGGTTGATGCCTGTCAGGCGCATCTCGCCACGCAACTCGCCGAGCTGCGGAGTCGCTGGCCGGCCCTGCACGAACTCTTCTCCCACGTACACGCGCTCTCCGGAGAAGCGACGCTGAGCCCTCGCATCTAGCCCCCTGGTTTCCCCTTCCCCCTCCGATCCCCTTCCCCCTCCCCTCCTTCTCCCCCTCCCCGGCCATTCCTCGGTTCTGCCCTCCCCTTGTTTCTCCCCTCATCCATGTTGGAGATTTTCTTATGTCCAATGTAGCCAGGACAGATGTCGCTGGGACCTTGGCACAGAGCCGCCTCGGCGTGTTCTCCGTCATCGGCTTCGCGCTGACGGCCGCGGCCCCCCTCATGGTGGTCGGTGGCGTCGTGACCACAGGCTGGGCCGTCACCGGCACGCTGGCCTTCAGCCTCGCCTTCGTGATCATGGCAGCGGTACTCTCGCTGTTCAGCATCGGCTACGTCGCCATGGCCCGGCACGTCACCAACGCCGGGTCGTTCTACACCTACCTGGCCAGGGGACTCAGCCGCCGACTCGCGGTCGGCGGATCGCTGGTACAACTCCTCGCGTACAACCTCCTCCAGGTCGGGCTCTACGGCATCTTCGGTGCCTCGATGGCCAGCCTGATCTCGAACCGGCTCGGTCAGGACATCCCCTGGTGGACCTATTCCCTGGCCGCCTGGGCGATCGTCGCCGCCCTCGGGGTGCTGCGGGTCGACGTCAACTCCAAGGTGCTCGCCGTGGCCCTGGCCGCCGAAATCCTCGTGGTGGTGGTCTTCGATCTGGTGTTCCTGGCCAATCCCGCCGGCGGTGAGGTGAGCTTCGCGGCCTTCAGCCCCGGCGAGCTGAGCGGCCCGGCCCTCGGCGCGGTCCTCGTCACCGTCACCACCGCATACGTCGGTTTCGAGGGCGGTCCGGTGTACTCGGAGGAATCCAAGGACCCCCGCCGCACCGTGCCGGCCGCGACCTACCTCTCCCTCTGCCTGATGGCCTGCCTCTACGCCGTGACGGCCTGGGCGATGTCGGTCGCCGTCGGCTCCGACAAGGTCGTCGCGACCGCCCAGGAGCACGAGGCGGACATGATGTTCCGGGTCGCGGCAGACCACCTCGGCGGTTCCTTCATCGTCGACCTCGGTCATGTCCTGCTGCTCACCAGCATCTTCGCCGGGCTGCTGTCCTTCCACAGCGCGGTGGCCCGGGCCTCCTTCGCACTGGGACGGGAACGCGTGCTGCCAGCGGTCTTCGGACGCACCCATGCGCAGTCCGGCTCCCCGATGATCGGTTCGATCGTGCAGAGCGGCATCGCGTTCGTCGTCGTCATCGGCTATGCCCTCGCCGGAGCCGACCCGCTGGTCAACCTGTTCTTCTGGCTGGGGATGACCGGAGGTCTCGGGGTGCTGATCCTGCTGACCGCCACGTCCTTTGCCGTGCTGGGGTTCTTCGCGAAGAACCCCGGGGACGAGCCGCTCAGGCGGCGGGTCCTGGCCCCGGGGCTGGCCGGGATCGCCCTGCTCGGCGTGCTGTACCTGGCCCTCACCAACTACGCCAGCCTGCTGGGGGTGGATCCCGACTCGCCGCTGCGCTGGATGTTCCCGGCGACATACGGCCTGGTCGCGGTCATCGGTGTGCTCTACGGCCAGTTCATCGCCACCGCCCGGCCGGAGGTTCACGCCGGGATCGGGTTCGGCGCCAACGCCATCAGCAGCTACGCGGAGTTCGGGTTGACGACCCCCTCGGAGTCGACGACGGGCAGCGTCCGGTGAGCGCGCACTCCGTGGCCTCCCCGCCAACGGTCGAGCGTGCCGCGCCGGAGGAGGCCCGCGCCCTCGCCCAGATCATCGGAGATGCGTTCGCCTTCCTGCCCGTGACCGGCTGGCTCGTGCCGGCGGAGGCTCAGCGGGCGGGAATACTGGGCGAGTACTTCAACATCATCGTCGAGCATGCCGTGGTCCACGGGGTCGTCGAGACCGTTGCCGATCGGTCGGCCGTGGCGGTCTGGCACCCGGCGGCCAGTACCCCGATGCCCGAGATCGCAGACTACGACCAGCGCATGGCCACCGTCTGCGGCCCCAACGCCGAGCGTTTCGGGGCGCTGGACGACGTGATGCACGCCAGCCATCCCCCGGCTCCGCCGGTCTACGACTACCTGGCGCTGCTGGCAGTCCGACCGGGGCGTCAGGGCACGGGTCTGGGCACCGCGCTCCTGCGCCACCGCCACCAGCACCTCGACCGCCCTGGGGTGCCCGCCTACGTCGAGGCCAGCAGCCTCGGCAGCCGGCGGCTGTACCAGCGGCACGGCTACCAGGACCGCGGCGAGCCGTTCGCGCCACCCGGGTGCGAGGCGGTCATGTGGCCAATGTGGCGCGAGCCGAACCCCTAAAACACGGGCGGTGTGGCGGCCGGCCACCTTCCCCGGAGGTGACCGGCCGCTCGGCGCGTTCGGCAGGACCGTGAAGCATCATCAAGTGCTCTGTCATAGATCGCTTAGGATTTCTTCATGCTTGAACTCGGTCGGCTGCGGGCCCTGTGGGCCGTCGCCCGCCAGGGGACGGTGGCCGGTGCGGCGGGCCTGCTGGGCTGCACCCCGGCCGCGGTCAGCCAGCATCTGGCCAAGCTCGAACGCGAGACCACAATGGTGCTGCTGGAGCGGGACGGCCAGGGCCTTCGAC
>JABDRL010000389.1 GCA_013041765.1 Dactylosporangium sp.
GGGGGGGGGGGGGCCCCCCCCCCCCCCGCGCGTCCCCCCGGTTTGGTTCCCCCGCACAGCTCAGACCATCAGTCCGATCACCCTGCGCACCCAGAAGACTACCGTTGGTGATATTGGCGTCAAGCACATCGGCGGAACTGACCCGGGGCGAGTCTGAAGTCACTCTCCCGGGTAGCGACGCCAGGTCAACCGACGCTGGCCTGGTACAGCTCGCCCCGCCCAGCGACGGTCACCGGCCCGGCCCCGGCGGGAACGAACGCCGCCTGGCCACGGGCCAGCGCCAGTGTCCCCAGCGAAGAGCCGGCCGCCGGCCCGCCGGCCTCCCGGCAGCGCACCGAGCCCGCCAGGCACAGCAGCACCCGGGGTCCCGTGCCGGGCAACTCGATCGGCGGGCCGTCGGCCCTCGCCCGGATCAGGGCGAAGTCCGCCACCGGCACCGGCCAGGCGGCCAGTCCGGCGGCGAGCGGCCGGGGGCGCACCACGGGGTCGGCCAGCACCTCGAACCGCAGCACCCGAAGCAGCTCCGGAACGTTGACGTGCTTCGGAGTCAGCCCCCCGCGCAGCACGTTGTCGCTGGCCGCCATGATCTCCACCCCGACCCCCGCAACGTAGGCGTGCAGGTTCCCCGCGGGCATCCACACCCCCTCCCCGGGAGCGAGCCGAACCAGGTTGAGCAGCATCGCGACGACGATGCCAGCGTCGGCGGGGTAGCTCGGCGCCAGCCGCCCCGCCAGGGCGTAGGTCGGGTGCGCCGCCGACAGCCGCTCCGCCGCGGCCACGACGGCCGGGACCGCCCGGGCACACCACTCCGCCGGCATGGTCAGCAGCTGACGCACCGCGGCCCGGAGCCCGGTGGCGGGTCCGCCGGTGGTGAGGGCCTCGACCACGTCGGCCAGGGCCGGGACGTCGAGCGCGGCCAGAAGGTCCGCCGACCTCCGCGGGTCACGGAACCCGCAGAGCGCCTCGAAGTCACTCACCGCGACCAGCAGCTCCGGCTTGTGCCAGGCATCGGCGTAGGTGCGGTGCGGGGCGTCCCGCGGCACGCCCGCAGCCTCCTCCGCGGCGAAGCCGGTAGCGGCCTGCGCGGCGTCGGGATGGGCTTGCAGGGACAGTGGCTGGTCCGCCGCCAGCACCTTCAGCAGAAAGGGCAGCCGCGGACCGAAGCCAGCCAGGCAGGCGGGGCCGAGGAGCCCCGCGGGATCGGCGGCGAGGGCGTCCGTCAGGGGCACCCCGCCCGCCGGGCCGCCCAGCAACGCCGGGGCCGTGGGGTGCGCCCCCAGCCACAGTTCGGCCTCTGGACGGGCCGTCGGCGCCGGCCGTCCCTGGAGCTGGGCAAGGGCGGTGCGAGATCCCCAGGCGTAATGGCGGACCCGCCCCTCAAGCCGTCTCATGATCCTTGGTCCCCGCCTGCAGGATGTCCGGCTCGATATAGATCACCCGGGCGATGGGCAGCGCCGCCCGGATCCGCGCCTCCACGGCGTCGATGCCCCGGGCGACGGCCGCGGCCGTGTCGTCATGGCGCACGGCGACCTTGACGGCCACCAGCACGTCCTCCGGCCCGATGTGCACCGCGCGCAGGTGGATGACCCGCTCGACCTCCGGCCCCTCGATGATGGCCCGCTCGATCGCCGCCGTCTGTTCCTCCACCGGAGCTTCGCCGATCAGCAGGCTCTTCGTCTCGATCGCCAGCACGATCGCCACGACGACCAGCAGGATCCCGATGGCCCCCGTCCCGAGGGCGTCCCAGATCCCGTTACCGGTCAGCAGGGTCAGGCCGACCCCGAGCAGGGCAAGGACCAGACCGACCAGCGCGGCGAAGTCCTCCAGCAGGATCACCGGCAGCTCCGGAACCTTGGCCCGACGGATGAATCCCCCCCAGGTCATGCCTCCCCGGATCTTGTTCGTCTCCCGGATGGCCGTCCGGAACGACAGCGATTCCAGGCCGATCGCCGTCCCGAGCACCACCAGCGGAACCCAGTGCCAGCTGTCGATCGCCTCCGGATGGATGAGCTTGTGGTACGCCTCGTACAGCGCGAACAGCCCGCCGACGACGAACAGCACGACCGAGACGACGAACGCGTACAGGTAGCGTTCCCTGCCGTAGCCGAAGGGGTGATCGGGCGTCGCGCCGCGCCGGGAACGACGGCCGCCGACCAGCAGCAGCACCTGATTGCCCGAATCGGCCACGGAGTGGATCGACTCCGCCAGCATCGCCGACGACCCGGTCAGGGCGAACGCGACGAACTTGGTCACCGCGATGCCCAGGTTCGCGCTGAGGGCCGCGACCACGGCCCGAGTTCCGTCAGCGGTGCTCACCGCTGGCCCGTTCCGGAACCGCGGACGCCCCGAGGTCGATGGATCACGGGCTGACCATCTCCTTCATCTCCGACACCGCCGGCACCGCCATGGGGTCGAACCCGTGGGCCAGGCCGAGATAGACCGCCGCGAAGTCGGGAATGGCGACCAGCGACGCCAGCCGTTCCAGGGGTGAACCGCCCTCGGCCGTCACCACGCTGCACCGCACGCCTCGGCGGGTGGCCAGCCGCTGGACGGCCTTGGCGCGCAACTCCTCCACCGCTGTCGACTCGCCGGGGCCGCGCTCGTCGTCGGTGGTCAGCCCGCCGTCGCACAGCAGCACGAGTCGCAGCCGGGTCAGGTCCTCCGCCGATTCCTTGGGATCGGCGAAGACGTCCCGCCCGGACTCGGCCAGCCCGCCGTAGACCCCGTCGAGCAGACCGACCCGCCCCCGGCCGGCCTCCCCCAGCCCGCCGACCACGGCCGGATACCGGGCGTTCGCGGCGAGCGTGTCGCCGAACCGCCGGGCCGCGACCGTCGCCAGCGGCGAGGCACCCCAGACGATCGGCACCGAGTTGGCCAGGTCCAGGGCCATGCCCTTACCCGGGTTGACGAACGATTCCAGGGCCGGCCGGCAGCGCTCGGCCTCGCTGTCCAGCCGAGCGGCGGTCTCGGCGAAATCCGCCTCGTTGACCCGGAGCAGGCCCAGGGTTCTGGCCGCGAGCAGCACCGGAACGATCAGCGCCCAGAAGCTGGCCCGGGCCGGTGCCCGGCGGGGCACGGCGATGTACGGTGCGCGGGCCCGGTCGGCCAGGGCCTCCAGTTCCGAGTCGGGGGCCCCGATCGCCACCAGGCGGGCACCCCGGCGGGCCGCCGCCTCCGCCGCCGCGAGCGCCTCCGGTGAGCGGCCGGACGCCGAGACGGCGATCACCGCGTCGGCGGCGCTCACCCATCCGGGGATGCCGGCGCTGCGGTGGGAGAGCACCGGGACCGAGCACCTCGGTCCCGCGACGGTCACCAGGACGTCACCGGTGAGGACGGCGGTACCGGCGCCGGCGACCACGACCGCCCTGGGGCGGCCCTCGTCGGCGAGCACCGCGAGGTTCGTCTCGGCCGCGAGCGCCGCCGACTCCCGGACCTGGGCCCCGGCGGACGCCGTCGCCCGGAGCATCCCGCCGGGATCGGCCGCCGCGAGGCCGGCCGGGTCGTCCAGCAGCTTGAGGTCGGGGCTGCGCCGCCCGCGCAGTCCCGCCGCGCCGTCGAAGGAAGTCACCGGACGTCCTCCCCCGGCGGTACCGGTCGCTGCCCCTCGTCGAGCAGCAGCACCGGGATGCCGTCCCGCACCGGGTAGGCCCGGTGGCAGTCGACGCACGTCAGCGTCTGCGCGACCTCGTCGTAGTCCAGCACGGCGTGATGTTCGTCGGGGCAACGCAAGATCTCCAGCAGCGCTGGGTCGAGTGCCACGGTTGTCCTCCTTCGCGCTGACCGGCGCCGCTCGCCGGTGTCCGACCGGCCCGGGGCCGGTGTTCAGGCCCGGACGACGGCGAGCACCTCGTCTCGCAGCGCCGCCATCCGATCCGCGTCTGCGGCCTCAACGTTAAGCCGTAGCAACGGTTCGGTGTTGGACGGGCGGAGGTTGGCCCAGCTGCCGTCGGTGAAACTCACCGTCAGCCCGTCGAGGCCGTCGAGGCTGGCCTCGGGCCGGGCGGTGTACTGCCGCTCGATCTCGGCGAGCTTGGCATGCTGATCGGTCACCACGGAGTTGATTTCGCCGGATGCCGGGTAGCGGTTGTACTCCGCCGCCAGCCGCGACAGCGGCCGGTCCGAAGCACCGAGCGCCGCCAGCACGTGCATGGCCGCCAGCATGCCCGTGTCGGCACCCCAGAAGTCGCGGAAGTAGTAGTGGGCGGAGTGTTCCCCGCCGAACACGGCGCCGGTCCTGGCCATCTCCGCCTTGATGAACGAGTGGCCGACCCGCGTCCGGACCGGCTTGCCGCCGCGCTCCGTAACGATCTCCGGAACGGCCCGCGACGTGATCAGATTGTGAATGATCACCGACCCGGGGTGCTTGGCCAGCTCGCGAACGGCGACCAGAGCGGTGATCGCCGACGGGGAGACCGCCGTACCGTGCTCGTCGACGACGAAACAGCGGTCGGCGTCGCCGTCGAACGCGATGCCGAGGTCGGCGCCCCGCTGCCGGACGGCGGCCTGGAGGTCGACGAGGTTCTTCGGCTCCAGCGGGTTGGCCTCGTGGTTCGGGAACGACCCGTCCAGTTCGAAGTACATCGGCGTGATCCGCAGCGGCAGCTCGGGCAGCTCGGCGTCGCCGAGCACGGCCGGCACGGTGTACCCGCCCATGCCGTTGCCGGCGTCAACCACAACGGACAACGGCCGGATCCCGGAGAGGTCCACCAGCTGGCGCAGATGCCGGGCGTAGTCGCCCAGCAGATTGCGCCGCTCGATGCTCCCCGGGGCGCCCGCACCGGCCGCCGCCGGGGTCTCCCCGTTGACGATGGCCTGTGCCCGCTGGCGGATCTCGACGAGACCCGTGTCCTGGCCGATGGGCTTCGCGCCCCGGTGGCAGAGCTTGATGCCGTTGTACTGCGCGGGATTGTGGCTGGCCGTGAACATCGCGCCGGGCAGATCCAGGGCGCCAGCGGCGTAGTACAGCATGTCGGTCGAGGCCAGCCCGGCCTCGACGACACCGGCTCCCTGCGAGGCGACGCCAGCGGCGAAGGCCGCGGCGAGCCCCGGTGAGGACTGGCGCATGTCGTGGGCCGTCACCACCCGGTCGACGGTCTCGCCCGCCGCACGTAGCGTCTGCACGAAGGCCACGCCGATGGCCTGGGCCACCGTCTCATTGAGCTGGTCGGGAACGGTGCCACGCACGTCGTATGCCTTGACGATGCGACTGAGGTCGAACACGGGCGGCTCTCCTCGAAGGAACGGACAAACGGTGCCGCGGCGCGGTCCGCCGCTTCCCGCGAGCCTAACGAACGGGATGCCGCCGTGTTCACGGGTTGGGAGCGGGATCCACCTTCGACGCCGCAGACGGTAGAACTTTGATCGTCCACTGCCCACTCAGCCCCTGGGACTACCCCGATGACTCTCACCGCCCCGCCCCCTCCCGAGCAGACCCCGTCGGTCACGGCCAAGGGTCTGAAAGTCGGCGCGCTCGGACTGATGTCCGGCCTCGTCATCGGCGTCGCCTCGACGGCTCCCGGCTACAGCCTCGCCGCGACCATGGGATACCTCGCCGAGGAGGTCGGCGCCCAGGCTCCGGTCATCATCGTGCTCGCCTTCATCCCGATGCTGTGCATTTCATATGCCTACCGAGCACTCAACGAGGCCACGCCGGACTGTGGCACGAGCTTCACCTGGGTCGCGAAGGCCTTCGGCCGGCACGCCGGATGGCTCACCGGATGGGTGATCATCGTCGCGGACGTGATCGTCATGGCGAACCTGGCAGAGGTCGCCGGGCAGTACACCCTCGATCTACTGGGGATCGAGCGGCAGACGGGCGCCGTCACGGCCATCGGCTGTGTATGGATCATTGCCATGACGGTGATCGCGTGGCTGGGCATCGAGCTGTCCGCGCGGACCCAGGCGCTGCTGCTGGCCGTCGAGATTGTGATCCTGCTCGCCTTCTCCGCGGCCGCCCTGGCCCAGGTGTACGCGGGCAGTGCCGGCAGTCAGGCGCTACGGCCTGCCGTCTCATGGTTCAATCCGTTCGCTGGTGACATGTCGTGGAGTGCGCTGTCTGCGGGGTTCCTCCTTGCCGTCTTCATCTACTGGGGCTGGGACTCCGCGGTGTCCACCAACGAGGAGACCGACAACCCGGTCGTCACCCCCGGCCGGGCGGCCGTCGGGTCGACGGTGATCCTGCTGGTGACGTTCGTGACCATCACGGTGGCGGCACAGGCGTACGCCGGGGTGGGCACCACGGGCATCGGCCTTGCCAACCCCGCGACGCTCGACGACCCGCTCAGCGGCATCGGGCACGCCGTCCTCGGCGGCTGGGGTGCCAAGGCGCTGTTCCTTGCCATCCTGACCTCGGCGGCGGCGTCGACCCAGACGACGATCCTGCCGACGGCCCGGACGACCCTCGCGATGGCCGTGTACCGGGCACTGCCGCGATGCTTCGCCAACGTCCATCCCAGCCGGCTGACCCCGTCGGTCTCCACGTGGGCGATGGGTGGCGTGTCCGTGGCCTTCTACGCCGGCCTCGTGCTGTTCAACGAGCGGGCGCTCGGTGATCTCATCGCCTCGATCGGCCTGCTCATCGCGTTCTACTACGGCCTGACCGGCTTCGCGGCGGCCTGGCAGTTCCGCCGGGAGGTGCGCACCGGGCCGGGCGTCGCGCTGCGGAAGGTGATCCTTCCGTTCTTCGGTGGGCTCGCCCTGCTGATGGCCTTCGTACTGACGGCCGTCGACTCCTACGCGCGGGACTTCGGGCAGACCGCGGTGCTCGGCATCGGTGGGGTCTTCCTGCTCGGCATCGGCTCGATCATCCTCGGTGGCCTGCTGATGCTGGTCTACCGGCTGGTGGCACCGGCGTACTTCCGCGGCACGACCATGATCGATGGAACGGTGCTCACCGAGAGCGGAACGGTGGTGCCGACCGAGCCGCACCCGTAGCCCGCGACCAGCGGGCTCAGAGTTCCGGCGGGATGACGCGCAGATGCCCGCGCCGTCCCGCCGGATGGTTGCTCTCCGGCGCGTCCGGCGCCGGCGCTGGCCGCGCGGCCTCGCGGACGGCCTCCGCCAGTGCCACCAGGTCGTCGTTGCTCGGATGTGGCGGGCCGAAGTCGCCGTCGTGGCGCACCAGGTCCCATCCGCGGGGTGCGGTCAACCCGACCGCGTGGTACTCGCACAGATCGTAGGAGTGAGGCTCGGCATACGCCGCCAACGGACCGACCACGGCGGTCGATTCGGCATACACATAGGTCAACGTCGCGACCGGCGACCGATGGCAGCCGTTACGAGAGCATCGACGTGGGGACCTCACGGGCGCACGGTATCGCTCCGGACGCTGCCGTACGGCGCTCTGGGCTTCCGACACGCCGAGCGTGATGCGTGTCCACACCCGGAACGGCCGACACGCCCCGTCGCCGGGCTCTCCGGCTGATGCCGTTCGGGCATCCGGCGCTAGGCTGGTCCAGATGAGCAGTCCGGACCACCGCCGCAGCGGGCCCGGCCGGCGCGGGCGTGACCGGCATGGCCGAGGCCTGCGTGGACGTCTGGTTCCCGCGTCGGTGCCCCTCTCCCGGACCCGCGCGGAGATCTTCGATGATCTTGTGCTCGACACGGTCGAGGTCCTGGAGCTGAGGTTCGCCAACGAGCTGGCCGGGGTGGAGTTCGCCGTCGAGGACGTGCCGCCGGAACTCAACGTCTACGACTCGGACGTGTTAGAGGACGGAGAGGTGCCGCTGGCACGGCTACTGCCGGGGCGGCCGGGCCGGCACGGCATGCCACCGCGGATCGTGCTCTATCGACGCCCGCTGGAACTCCGGGCGATTGACCGTGACGACCTGGGCGATCTCGTTCACGACGTCATCATCGAGCAGGTCGCGAATCTCCTCGGCGTCGCTCCGGAAGAACTCGACTAGGGCGCGGCTCGCAAACCCCGCGACCCCGCACCCGAAAAGGTGCGGGGTCGCGAATCGTCATTGTTCGCCACACCATCGCGGATCACGCGACTCGACGTTTGAGTTTTCTCCGCTCACGCTCGGAAAGCCCACCCCAGATACCGAAGCGCTCATCGTGACCCAGCGCATACTCCAAGCACTCGCCTCGAACGTCACACCGGGTGCAGATCCGCTTAGCCTCTCGGGTCGATCCGCCCTTCTCCGGAAAGAACGCCTCCGGATCGGTCTGCGAGCACAGAGCGCGTTCCTGCCACTCTGGTGCGTCGCCGAGCAGGTCGGCCACGGCAAGTCCGCGGTCCATCAGCGTGCCTCCTTCTTCGCGCCGGTTGCGGCACCGGCGCTACCCCCCACGCGGAAGGCGCTTGTTTCTGAGCAGTTCCTTCAGCGCGTGTCCTTTGCCCCGATCGGTGATGTTTTCAACCACCCGATCGAACGTCCCCCGGATGAAATTACACGCGTGTAATGCGTGCGTCGTCAAGCGGAACCTGATAAAAAGACCCGCCCGCGACGCCCTGCACACCGGTGCACAAATCCGTTCGAGGACCCCAACGCCGCTGATTTATCGACCCGCGGGGGGCGGAGGTAACGCTCGACACGCCGATAAGCGAACGCCACGCCGCAGACGTCACACGTCGGTAGGTCCATACAGGGTGGTTCGCCGCCGAGCGGGTCGACCAGCGGCGGCGGCCAGTGCCGTCAGTTGCTCAACGGTCCGGGCCGAGCCACTGTCCGCCCCGGCGGACCGACAGATCGTCTCCTCCATGAGGGTGCCCCCGAGGTCATTGACGCCACCCCGCAGCAGCTCGGTGACGCCGGCATTACCGACCTTGACCCACGAGCATTGAACATTATCAATTCTCCCATGTAGCAGGACCCTGGCCATGGCGTGAACGACGCGGTTCTCCCGCCTGGTGGCCCCCGGCCTGCTGACCCCGGCAAGAAAGATCGGAGTTCGATGATGGACAAATGGCAACGGAACGAACTCCGTGAATCCGCCGGTACGATCCTGGAGTTGCGCAATCGACCGAACATGCCGAAGCCAATGCACCGGCTCATCGACGTGCCCATACATCATCGTCGCGGTGGAACGGATACCCAGATCGTGAGCCGTCCCGACCACGGAGATCCATTCCTGGGCCGACAGCTTCGCCCGCGTGAGGACCTGCCGCACCTCGTCATCGAACACCTCCGCGGCGGTTCCCGGCATGCTGTCGAGACCGGCCTCCCGCAGCCGCCGCAGCCAGTCCTCGACCCCCAGACGGGCCCGCCGCGCCGCCACGAACACCTCCATCGGACTGTAGGCGTGCAGGTGCAGGCCCGGGGCACTGGCCCGGATCGCCCGCAGCATGTCCGGGTACGCGGCGACCGGCAGCCCCGGGTCGATACCGCCCTGGAGGCACACCTCGGTCGCGCCCGCCAGCCAGGCCTCGGCCGCCAGGTCCGCGACCCGGGCCGGAGACAGCCGGAACGCCTCGGGATCGGTCTCCGAGCGGGCGTAGGCACAGAAGCGGCAGCCGATGTGACAGATGTTCGAAAAGTTGATGTTCCGGTTGACCACATAGGTCACCTCCTCGCCGACGGCGGCCCGCCTGAGGCCATCGGCCAGGGCCGCGAGGGCCTCCAGCACGTCGCCGTCGGCGCGTAGCAGGGCGAGCGCCTCGGCCTCGTGCTCCGGGTCCAGC
>JABDRL010000391.1 GCA_013041765.1 Dactylosporangium sp.
GGGGGGGGGGACGGGATGGCCGAAGGCGAGGGTGTCGGCGAGGGCTCGGGCGAGCTGGGTGCGACGTCCCGAAGATCGACGGGAGACAGTGGTGCGATTCTGGTCGGAACCGCGGCACCCAGCGCGCTGCTGATCCCGAGCCAGGACACGGTGACGATCACAGCGGCTGCGAGTGCCCACGCGAGAAGGTACACGAGCGGACGGCGCACACCCCCATCTTGCCCGAGGGACTACGGTCTCACCATGGCGACCGTGCTGCTCGTTGAGGATGACTACGTTGTGCGCGGAGCGCTGCTGAGATCGCTCACTGACCGTGGTCATACGGTCCACGCAGTGGGCACCGCGTTGGAAGCGTTGCGCCGTTTCGCCGCCGAACCACCCGACCTCGTTGTACTTGATCTTGGGTTACCCGATCTTGATGGTGCCGACGCGTTGCGGATGCTCCGTGGCATGTCCGACACTCCGATCATCGTGGCGACGGCCCGCGACGATGAGGCCGAGATTGTCCGGCTGCTCAAGGCCGGGGCCGATGACTACATGGTGAAACCGTTCACCAGCGCCCACCTGGACGCTCGGGTGACCTCGGTGCTGCGCCGGGCCGGCCGGGCCACCCGCGACGAGCCCACCACCATCGAGGCCGGCGGGCTCCGGGTCGACATCGCCCAACGCCAGGCCAGCCTGAACGGCGCGCCGCTGACGCTGACCCGCAAAGAATTCGATCTGCTCGCCTACCTGGCGGCCAGGCCGGGACGGGTAGTGTCACGGCGCGAGTTGTTGGAGGAGGTATGGCACCAGCCGTCGGTGGGCGAGGACCAGACGATCGATGTGCACCTGTACTGGCTTCGCCGCAAGCTGGGCGAGAGCGCGTCGGCCCCGAGATACCTGCACACCGTGCGGGGCGTCGGCTTCAAGTTCGCGCCACCGGGCTGAGGCTGGCGCTGGCGTATGGCAGCGTCGCGGCAACCTCGATTGTGGCGCTGGCGTTCCTCATCCCCCTCGGGCTGGTCGTGCAGCAGTTGGTCGAGGAGCGTGCGCTGGCGGACGCCGAGCGGCAGGCGGTGGCGATCGCCGCCGTCCTGACCGTCACCACGGACCCGGCCTCGGTCGAGCGGGCGCTGGAGACGGTCGGCCCCTCGGCGAACACCCGGGTCTCGGTGCACAACCTCTCCGCTCCCGTCGGGCAGCGACGGGCCAGCCCGGACGAGATCTCGCTCGTCGCCGCGCAGGCCGCAACGGGGAAGATCCGGCCGGTGGTGGTGCCCGTGACCGGAGGACAGTCCTATCTGGAGCCCATCGACATCGGCTCGTGGCGTTTCGTCGTCGTCGAGGTCTACGTGCCCAACAGCGAGTTGCACCGGGGGGTGCGCGGTGCCTGGCTCGCCCTGAGCATCGTGGCGGCCGGGCTGGTGATCACATCGGTCGTGGTCAGCGACCGGCTCGCCGCGAAGGTTGTCCGGTCCGCGCGGCAGCTGGCCGGCGCGACCCGGTCGCTCGGCGAGGGGCATCTCGATGTCCGGGTGGCCCCCTCCGGTCCCCGGGAGCTGGCGGACGCCGGCGTTTCGTTCAATGTCATGGCGGACCGGATCGTCGCGCTGCTCGCCAACGAGCGTGAGCTGATCGCCGATCTCTCCCATCGGCTGCGAACGCCCCTGACGGCGCTGCGCCTGGACGCGGAGACCCTGAACGACACCCATGCCGGGCAGCGCATCCAGGAGGCCATCGCGGCGCTGGAGGCGGAGGTCGATCAGATCATCCGGGTTGCCCGCCAGCAGAGCGTCACCATCGAGCCGACGGAGCCGACGGGCTGCGACGCCAGCGAGGTGGTCAGCGAGCGGATGAGCTTCTGGTCGGCGGTCGCCGGTGACCAGGGCCGGGAATGCCGGGTCCTCGGGGGCGACCAGCCGGCCCCGGTCACGGTTCCCCGCAGTGAGCTGGCCGCGGCCCTGGACGCGCTGCTGGGCAACGTCATCCGGTACACGCCGCAGGGGGTGCCCTTCGAGGTCGCGGTCTCTCGTCGCAAGGACGGGTACATCGTCCTGCGCATTGACGATGCCGGGCCCGGCATCCCGGATCCGGAACGGGCGCTGCGGCGGGGAACCAGCGGCAAGGGATCCACCGGCCTGGGGCTGGACATCGTCCGTCGGGTATCGGTTTCCGGGCGGGGCGCGGTCAACGTCGGGCGGGGCCGGCTCGGCGGGGCGAGCGTCGTCATCCTGCTCGCCGACGCCGAACGGCCGCCCTCGACCGGCAGCCGGTTCGGGCTGGTCGGAAGGCTTTCCCGGGAGCCGGGGGAACAGCGTCGCTCCGGGCTGATCCGCCGTTCCTGAGCGGTCCCCCCGGGGCTCCGGCGGCCCGGCCACGGTAGTGGACCGGACACGTTTGTGCCCTCGGTAAGTCTGGCTTAGGAGTTGGTTAAGTCGCGGGTGACCCCCTTGTCCTGCCCGGTCGCCCGACTAGTGTTCTGAGTGTTCCCACGTGGACGGACCGGCGCCCATCCCGCCTTGCCACCTTCGTGTTGTCGGTGCGTCCAACGTTTGGCAGGGTCGGTCGTCACTGACGCCGGCCCTGCTGACGTTTCTGCGTTCCGCATGCCGCTCAAGCGCGGGAAGCCCCCCGGCCCGGCGGGAGAACGTGAAACACTACTGAAGTTCTGCCGAGCCGTCTTGGATCGGCCGCCGGGGGGGAACGAGGACGGGTCGCATGGACAACGCCGATTGCGGGGGGCGGACGATCCTCGTCGTCGACGACGAGCCGGATCTCTGCGAGATCGTCCAGCGAGTGCTCCAGGGCCAGGGGTACGCGGTCCTGACCGCCGGAGGCTTCGTCGACGCCCTGGACCGCGGCGCGGCGCATCCCGGCCCGATCGATCTCCTGATCACCGATCTGCGGATGCCGGACGGTGATGGCAGGGCGCTCGCGGCCAGATTCCGCGCCCGGCAGGAGGAGACCGCCATCCTCTACATGTCCGGCCTTCCCAACGGGGAGGAGTGCGGGGCCGGCGACGGAGCGGCGGTGGCCGTCCTGGCCAAACCGTTCGCCCCGGCCGATCTGCTGACCGCCGTCCACACGGCCGTCACGACCAGGCCGGTAGCAGCAGGCTCACCGTCGTCCCCAGCCCCGGCTCCGAGTCGATCAAGACCTCGCCGCCGGCTTCGGTGACGATCTCGTGCACGATCGCCAGCCCCAGCCCGCTGCCGCGGCCGGCGGGTTTGGTGGTGAAGAAGGGATCCAGGATCCTTGACCGCACCTCCGGTGGAATGCCCGTTCCGGAGTCCCGGACGTCCAGACGCACCCACTCCGAGGTCCGGTCGGTCCCGCGCCGCTCGCGCTCGGTCCGGTCGGCGCGGGTGACGTTGCCGGCCCACACCCCGAGGGTCCCGCCCTCCGGCATCGCGTCCCTGGCATTGACGATGAGGTTGACCAGCACCTGACCGAGTTCCCCCGAGCCGATGCGTACCGGCCGGCAGTCGGGTTCCAGCAGCGTCCGCAGCACGATCTGCCCGCCGATCGCCCCGCGCAGCAGGGTCAGGGTCTCCGTCACCACGGTGCCGACCGTCAGGGGGGAGGCCGCCGCGGTCGCCGCGGCCGTCGGGCGCGCGTACGCCAGCAGCCGACCGGTCAGTTCGGTGCCGCGCGCCGCCGCGCGCTGGATGTGGCCGATGTCGGCCAGCAGGCGACGCCAGTGGTCCGCATCCGGCGGCACGTCCGCATCCGACCCCGACGCGAACGCCGCGTAGTTGGCGATCACCGTCAGCAGGTTGTTCATATCGTGCGCGATGCCCGCCGCGAGCAGTCCCAGCGTTTCCATGCGCTGGCCCTGAAGACGCGCGAGCCGCACGCTGTCGTCCACTGTCCGCCGCGTCATCTCGCCCGTCCGCCGCACCGACGCCGGTGGCCAGGTGGCCGCCGGCTCCCGCTCCCCGGGAATGGGTAGTGATGATATATGTCTTTGATCCCGTTGACAGAGCTATCGACGATTTATCCGATTCAGCCGAACCTGACACCCGATTTTCGATCTTGACATGAAACATGGGTGAAACCGTCGGGACATGCGGAGGCAACTGCCCACCCATACGGTCGACGGTGCCAACCTTTACGCCTTATGGTGACCACCACCAGCGCAGCGTCGGGCGATGTGACGGCCACTTGGGCATCCGCTGACCATGGAGGACCGTCGAAGGCGACGCCGTTGGCGAGGAGGTCGGCGTTGCAGGATTCGACGGGGACGTTGAAGTGT
>JABDRL010000417.1 GCA_013041765.1 Dactylosporangium sp.
GCGTACGACCTCGTGGCCGAGGGCTTCGGCCCGGGGACCAGCAGCCCCCTGGCCGTCGCCGTGGACCTGGCGGGCGATCCGAGCGTGCTGGACCGGCTCGTCGAGGCGGTCGCGGCGGACCGGGGCATCGCGTCCGTCGCCCCGGCCCGGATCGCCGAGGGCGCCGGGATCGCGAGCCTTGTCGTGTTCCCCAGCACCGGCCCGCAGGAGCAGGCCACGGCCGACACCATCGCCCGGCTGCGCGACGACGTCCTGCCCGGCGCGGTCGGGGAGGGGCCCGCGCGGGCGCACGTCGGTGGTGCCTCGGCCAACCTGGCCGACGTCGGCCAGCGGGTCAACGAGCGCCTGCCGATCTTCGTGACGGCCGTCCTGGCGATGTCGTTCGTGCTGCTGATGCTGGTCTTCCGGTCGGTGCTGGTACCGCTGAAGGCCGTGCTGCTCAACCTGCTGAGCATCGGGGCGTCCTCCGGCGTCATGGTCATGGTGTTCCAGTGGGGCTGGGGCGGTGCGCTGATCGGGCTGGAGTCGACGGTGCCCATCGTGTCCTTCATCCCGATGTTCCTGTTCGCGATCCTGTTCGGGCTGTCGATGGACTACGAGGTGTTCCTGCTGTCGCGAGTGCGGGAGGAGTACCTGCGCACCGGCGACAACGGCGCGGCGATCGTGCGGGGGATTTCCGGCACCGCCCGGGTCATCACCTCGGCGGCCCTCATCATGGTCTCGGTGTTCCTGGCCTTCGCCGTCTCCGCGGACGCCTCGACCAAGATGTTCGGCCTCGGCCTGGCCACCGCGATCCTCATCGACGCCACGGTGGTACGCATGGTGCTGGTACCGGCGACCATGACGCTCCTCGGCCGGGCCAACTGGTGGCTGCCGGGGTGGCTGGACCGGGCGCTGCCCCGGATCGCGGTCGACGGCGGCCCCGTGGACGGCCCCGGCCCCGGTGACGGCGGGCGTCAAGAGGTCATGGTCGGGTCGCCGACGCGACCGATGAACAGCGGCGTGGCTCGCCGGACATCGTGGATGACGTAGCAGAACGGCCGGTCGACGGTCACCTGCTTCGGGACGGGCGGCTGCTGGCCGCTGCCGACGCTGCCGATCGCGGTGGCGGCGGCCGCTTCGGTGCCCTTCTCGTCAACCGAGATGAACGTCTCGTGAACCACCTTGTCGATGAACAACGGACGGACGGGGCTGATGCCGGAGAAGTCCGCCTGGGGGGAAAACGCGGTGGGCATCCCCAGCTGGGAGAGGAGTTCGCCCATGGTCACCGGGACCCGGGACTCCCAGCGCGGCATCCGCAACCTGACCAGTGCCGACGTGAATCCCGCGAACAGGTCGGTCAGCCAGGGCCCGTCGATCGCGGCCTCCAGCGTGGTCAGGTCTCCCCGGGTCGGGATCACAACCGCCATCGCCAGCTGGGATCCGACGTACGGGATGTCCACCGCGCACCAGCCGTCGGCTTCGAGGTACCGCATCGGGGAGGCCGTCCCGGTCATCATCGGCACGGCGAGGGTCCGGCCATCGGCGGCGTAGAAGTTGTCCGGCGCCGTCGCCTCGGGGAGGAACGGAGACTGCCAGCTCGCCTTCAAATACAGTGTATTGACGAGAACGAATAGTGTGCTGCTGCTGAGGATGCCCGGGAGCAGCAGCTCGGGGATCCTCTCGTTGGTATGGTCGCTGACCCAGGCGTTGATTTCCTGCCGGGCCGCCTCGGTTGCCGTGCGGAAGTCGACCGGATGCGTTCCGGCGCCGTAGAACCTGGCGAGCGTTTCGAGGAAGGCCCGCTCGACGGGCAGGTCGGCCTGAGGCCACAGCGAGTTGCCCACGGCCAGCTGGGGGAGGGCGTCGTCGTCCTGGTCGCGATACTGGCTGATCATGAGCTGGTCCAGGGCATTGAACCCCTCGTCCAGCGCGTCCGGCACCGGTTCCGGGGCGTGGAGCACGGCGTCGATCTCCGAGGCCGTGGCCCCCCTCGCGCCCGCGCGGACCATCGCCAGGGCAACCGCCACGGAGTACGGCGAGCACACCAGATTGGGCGAGGAATCCTCGGACAGCGCCAGCCGGCGGTACACATCGGTGGTGAAGCCGCGGATCGCGCCCGCCGTGGCGGCGATGGCCGCGGCGTCCGGTTCGGCCCGGGTCACATCGAAGTACTGCGAAGCCGGCCGGGGCCGGCCGAGCGGGGACGCGAGCGAGTCGGGCCGGGGGTCCCGCGGCCTAGTGGTGGCTGCCACGGCGGCCAGCGGAACGGTCAATAATATTGATCGTCGTGATGTCATGGGATAATAATAGAAAGCCGCCATATGATTTTCTAGAACTGTGATAATCATTGATGTGCATCAAATGGCTGGGCTGTCATCCGGTGGGCCCGACCGGCCCGGCCCTGGCTGGTCGATTCGGGTGGGCATGTCAGGCCGGGCGGGAAGGCCGGTTCAGGCCCGGGCGGCGGTGCTGCGGCGCCGCACCAGTGTCGGCACGATCCGCGGTTGGGCGTCGAGTCCCCCGTCGCCGGGGATGCCGCGCTCCAGCAGGTGCAGCAGGGCGGTGACGCTCCGCCGGCCGACCTCGTCGTGGTCGGGGCGGATGGTGGTGAGCGGGGGGATGAGGTAGCCGGCTTCCGGGATGTCGTCGAAGCCGACGACGCTGACGTCGTCGGGGACGCGGACGCCGCTCTCGTGCAGTGCCCGTAGCAGCCCCAGGGCCATCTGGTCGTTGGCGGCGAAGACGGCGGTGACGTCGGGCCGGTGGACCAGTTCCAGCCCGGCCCGGAACCCGGACTCGGCGCCCCAGTCGCCGACCAGCAGCGGCGGCACCCCGCGCCCGGCGGCTTCGAGGGTGGCGCGCCAGCCTTCGACCCGGTCCTGGGCATCCAGCCGGTCGCGCGGGCCAGCCAGGTGCCACACGGTCTGGTGGCCCAGCCCGAGCAGGTGCTCCACGGCGAGCCTGGCTCCGGCCACCTGGTCGACCCGGACAATCGGGATCTCGTCGTCAATGCCGGCCTCGATGGCCACGACCGGCAGGCCGGACGGCAGGCTGTAGAGGGCCGCGGCGGCTGCGGCCTGCGGGACGAAGACGATGATGACGCCAGCGACGGCCTGGCTGGCGAGTGTCTCGACGGCCTCGACCACGCCGGCGCGGTCGACGCTGTCCGGCGTGACGATGTTGACCCCGTACCCCGCGGCCCGCGCGGCGCGCCCGATCCCGAGCAGGGTGGTTGCCGGGCCGAACAGCACCGTGTCGAAGCTGACCACGCCCAGCAGGTGCGAGCGCCGCCGGACCAGGCCCCGCGCCATGGCGTTCGGGCGGTAGTTGAGCTGGCGGACCGCGTCCAGCACCCGGACCCGGGTGTCCGGGCGCACGTCGGTGCGGTTGTTGAGCACGCGGGAGACCGTCTGGTTCGACACCCCCGCCAGCCGTGCCACGTCGCCGATCACCGCTGGCCGTGCCGGCCGCGCTGGAACAGTCACCTGGGTTCCTCTCGTGAACATCCGCCGCCGGCGGGACCGGGCACCGCCCGCCGGCATGTTAACGCTTCCATGAACGGTGACGGCGAGGCAAGTGCACAATCTGCATACCGATATCTACCCTTTTATGGGCTCCTGGAAACGCCGATAGCGATCAAGTGGCGATTCGGGACCGACCCTTGACAGTCAACCGCGAGAACGTTAACACTCACCAGAACAACCAGCCAGAAACCTACCTGCCACAGGGTGGGCCCGGTCGTCGGATCGCAAGCTGATCCATTGGACCAGCGGATACACCGCCATGCCCGCGAACACTGTCAAGATTTTTGATCATGATCTGTCGGTCGCCCTGGCGACAATAATGTTAACGATAACAGGGGCGTTCGACGCGGACGGGAAGGACGATCATGAAGAGAACACGCATCGCGCGGTGGGGGGCCCTCGCGTCCGCGCTCGCGCTCGCCCTGCCACTGGGCGCCCTCACCGGGTGCGGTGACGGCGAGGAGGAACCGACCAGCGGCCCGGTCGCCGTGACCTTCTGGCACGGCTTCACCGCCGAGGACGGCAAGGTGCTGACCAAGCTGATCGACCGGTTCAACGACTCGCAGGGCGAGGTCGTCATCGAGGAAGAGGTCAACCCCTGGGACGTCATCGATGACAAGCTGCTGCCCGCGCTCGCCGCCGACAACGGGCCGACCATCATCGCCCAGCCCAACGAGCGGCTCGCCGGGCGGGTCAAGAAGGGCGCGTACGCAGACCTCAGCGACTACTACGCCGACCCGGCCAACCAGACCGACAAGCTGCTGCCGGCGGCGGTCGACGGCGTGACCATCGACGGCAAGAAGTTCGGCGTGCCGATGGTCTTCGGTCCGATCTCGCTGTACTACAACAAGACGCTCTTCGCCGAAGCCGGCCTCACCGCGCCGCCGACCACCTGGGACGAGTGGGTCGCCACCGCGCAGAAGCTGACCGTCGACGCCGACCAGGACGGCACCCCCGAGCAGTACGGCATCTCGCTGCCCGACCACTCCAACCCGGGCATCTGGCCGTCGCTGTTCTGGGGCAACGGCGGCGACATCGTCCAGGACGGCAAGGCGGTGCTGGACAGCCCGGAGAACGCGGAGACGCTGAAATTCTGGGTCGACGCCATCCGCACCAAGAAGCTCTCTCCCGCCAGCCTGGACGGCATCGACGGCGACAAGCTCTTCCTCGGCGGCAAGGCCGCGATGTACATCGGCGGCGTCTGGGTGGCCGGTCTGGCCAAGGCCTCCGAGATCGACTACGGGATCGCGATGTTCCCCGCCGGCCCCAAGGCGCAGGTCACCGCGGCGGTCTCCCTGTCCATGTCGATCAGTCCCAAGGCCAGCGAGCGGAAGGCGAAGGCCGCGCGGCAGTTCTTCACCTGGTTCAACGCGGTCGAGCAGCAGACCGAATGGTCCATCGGGTCCGGCTGGCCGCCGGACCGCACCGACGTACCGGCTGCGGACCTCGCCACCAATCCCGACGTCAGCGCGTTCGCGTCGTTCACCCCGAAGGCCCGGATCTACCTGCCCGGCGTCGTGGACTACGACAAGATCAGCACCGACATCGTTGACGAGCTGACCCAGAAGGCGGTCTCCGGCCAGGGCACGCCCGACGCGCTGCTCGCCGAGTACCAGCAGAAGCTGGCCCAGCAACTCGGCTAGGCATCCGGGTGCCCGCGACCACCCCGCCGCGGGCACCCGCCAACCGTCAAAGGAGTCCCATGCGTACCTCCTCCGCCATCGCACCGGTCGGCAAGCGGTACCGGGCGCCGGCGCCCCTGGGCGGTCGGCGGCGCCCGGTCGGCGCCCGGCGCGGGCGGGTGGCCACGGCCTTTCTCCTGCCGGCGGCGGTCATCCTGCTCGCGTTCGTCGGGTGGCCGATCGTTTCGGTGATCGGGCTCTCGTTCACCGACGCCAGCGGTCTCGGCCAGTCCTCCTGGGTGGGCCTGGCCAACTACCGCGAGATCTTTGGCGACGACGACATCCGGATATCGGTGGTGAACACCGTCGGGTACACGGTCATGTTCACGCCGGTCGTCGTGCTGCTGGCGCTGGGCCTGGCGCTGCTGATGAACAGCCCCCGGCTGCCGCTGCGCTCGGCCCTGCGCACCGCGCTCTTCATCCCGGTCGTGGTGTCGCTGGGCGTGGTCGCCATCGCCTGGTCGTACCTGCTCGACCCGAACATCGGCCTGCTCGACCACTGGTTCAACCGGGTGGGGCTGGACCTCGGCAACGTGCTGGAGAACCCCACCTGGGCGATGCCCGCGGTGGCCGCCGTGGCCGTCTGGAAGAACGTCGGCTTCTACATGGTGATCTTCCTGGCCGGGCTCCAGGGCATCCCGCGCCACCTGTACGAGGCGGCCCGCGTCGACGGCGCGGCCCGCTGGCAGAGCTTTCGCCACATCACCCTGCCGCTGCTGTCCAACACCACCGCCTTTGTGCTGATCATCGCGGGGATCGCGGCGCTGCAGGCGTTCGACCAGATCTACGTGATGACCGCCGGCGGTCCCTACCGCAAGACGACCACGATCGTCATGCAGATCTACGAGAGCGGCTTCACCGACCTGCGGCTGGGCTTCGCCTCCGCGCTGTCGCTGCTGCTCCTGGCGGCCACGCTGATCCTCAGCGGCCTCCAGCTGGTGTTCTTCACCCGCCGCGAGAAGGAGCTCGGCTGATGACCGCCACCGTACGCCGGGTCGGCACGCTCGCCGCGCTGCTCGCCTGCGCCGCCGCCGTCCTGCTGCCGCTGATCTGGATCCTCACCACCTCGTTCAAGACCGTCGCCGACATCAACGCGTACCCGCCGTCGCTACTGCCGCGCGCGTTCACCACGGCCAACTACACCGGCATCACCGACCAGCTCGCGTTCGGCCGGCTCCTGGCCAACACCGTGATCTTTGCGGGCGGGGTCACCGCGCTGGCGCTGGTCTTCGATTCGATGGCCGCCTACGCCCTGGCCCGCCTCGACTTCCGGGGGCGCGGCCTGGTGCTGATGGCCATCCTGGCCACCCTGATGGTGCCGTTCCAGGCCACGCTGGTACCCGTCTACCGGCTCATCAACGAGCTGGGGCTGGTCAACACGTACCCGGGAATGATCCTGCCCCGGGCGGCCGACGCGTTCGGCATCTTCCTGCTGCGGCAGTTCTTCCTGTCGATTCCCCGCGACCTCGACAGCGCGGCCCGGATCGACGGCGCGGGCGAGTTCCGGATCTTCCGCTCGGTCGTGCTGCCCAACGCCAAGCCGGCGCTGCTCACGCTGGCCCTGTTCGTCTTCATGAACAACTGGAACGACCTGCTCTGGCCGCTGGTGTTCACCACCGACCAGGACATGCGCACACTCACCGCGGGCCTGGCGCTGCTGACCGGCAAGTTCGGCGTCGTCGATCACGGGCTGGTGATGGCTGGCTCGGTCATCTCGATGGCCCCGCTCATTGTCCTCTTCCTCCTGGTCCAACGCCGGTTCATCGAGGGCATCGCCACCACGGGACTCAAGTAGGGGAGCACCATGCCGGAGACCACCATGACCGAGACGACGATCTTCAGCGCGCCGACCGGCGCGCGGGAACCGAACTATCCGAGGCTGACCCCGACCGATCCGGCCGGGCCGCACGCGGGCGCGCTGCTGCTGATCTTCGACTACGGGCTGCCCGACGAGGCCGGGCTGCTGGCGTTTCCGGTGTACCGCAGCGACGATGGCGGGATGAGCTGGAGGCAGGTGTCCCGGATCCGGGACACCGCGCTCGGCGTCGGGCACCGGTTCCAGCCGACGCTGTACGAGCTGCCGGCCGCGCTGGGCGGCTTCCCGGCCGGCACCATCCTTGCCGCCGGCAACGCGATCCCCGAGGACCTGTCCCGCACCCACCTGGTGCTCTACGCCAGCACCGACGGCGCTCACACCTGGGAGTTCCTGTCGGTGATCGACTCGGGCGGGCCGGCGGTCTACGACTCCGGGCCGGACTCGACGACCAGCGCGGTGTGGGAGCCCGAACTGGAGCTGATCGACGGCGCGCTGGTCTGCTTCTACTCCGACGAGCGGTACAAGGACCGCGGGATGCTCCAGGTCCTGGTGCACCGGTCCTCAGCCGACCTGCGGCACTGGGGCGAGCCGGTCCTCGACGTCGGCGTGCCGGACCGGTTCACCCGCCCCGGCATGCTGGTGACCACCCCGGCCCTGCCGGACGGCCGGGTGCTCGGGGTGCTCGAACTGGTCGGCCCGCCCGGCGTGCCGGTGCACCTGGTGTCATCCCCCGACGGCCGGGACTGGACGCCCACCGCCGACGTCGGCACGCCGCTGGAATCGGTCACCGGCACCCGGCTGTCGGGCACGCCGAACATCGCCTGGACCCGCCCGCCCGGCGCCGACCACGCCACCGTCCTGGTCACCGGTCGCATCGCGGTGGCCGCCGACGGGAGCATCCGCAACGTCGGCCTCGTCAACCGCACCGACGGCCACGGCGAGTGGCACGAGGTGCCGCTGCCCGTCGCCGCAACCGTCGCGCCCGACGACCCGAACTCCGGATACAGCCAGACCCTGGTGCTCTCGCCCGACGGCCGCAGGCTCATCCAGTCCACCAGCCGCCGCAACGCCGCCGGAGGCCTCGACATCGTCGTCGGCACCGCGCCGTTCTAGCGCCCCCGTACCGACCAGAACGGAGTGTCCACAGCCATGGCACATGAGGTCGTCCTCGACGAGGACCACGACCGGGGAACCATCGACCCGCGCTTGTTCGGGTCCTTCGTGGAACACCTGGGCCGGTGTGTCTACACCGGAATCTACGAACCCGGCCACCCGACGGCCGACGCGCACGGCTTCCGCGGCGACGTCCAGGCGCTCGTCCGCGAGCTGGGCGTCACCCTGGTCCGGTACCCCGGCGGCAACTTCGTCTCCGGCTACCGGTGGGAGGACGGCATCGGGCCGAGCGGCGACCGCCCCCGCCGGCTGGACCTGGCCTGGCGGTCCATCGAGACCAACCAGGTCGGCACCGACGAGTTCCTGGGATGGGCACAGCGCAACGCCCTCATCCCGATGATGGCGGTCAACCTGGGCACCCGGGGCATCCAGGAGGCCGCCGATCTGGTCGAGTACTGCAACACCCCCGCCGGAACCCACTGGTCGGACCTGCGCCGCCGGCACGGCCGGGCCGAGCCGCACGGCGTTCCGCTGTGGTGCCTCGGCAACGAGATGGACGGGCCGTGGCAGACCGGGCACATGTCGTCGGAGCGGTACGGAGACCTCGCCGCGCAGGCGGGCAAGGCCATGAAGCTGGTCGACCCGACCATCGAGCTGGTCGCCTGCGGAAGCTCCAGCCACACCATGCCGACGTTCGGGTACTGGGAGACCGACGTCCTGGACCGGGCCTGGGACGTCGCGGACTACATCTCGATGCACGCCTACTACGAGGAGCACGACGGCGACCGGCGCAGCTTCCTCGCGTCCGGGGCGGCCATGGACGAGTTCATCCGCGGCGTGGCCGCGACCGTCGACGCGGTGGCGGCCCGCAAGCACAGCCGCAAGCGGGTCGCGATCTCCTTCGACGAGTGGAACGTCTGGTACCAGAGCCGCTACGAGGCGGCCGGCCTGCCCGAGGTCGACGAGGCCGGACCCAGGATCGAGGACACCTACGGCGCGCTGGACGCGGTGGTGGTCGGTGACCTGCTGATCACCCTGCTCAACCACGCCGACCGGGTACGCATCGCCTGCCTCGCCCAGCTCGTCAACGTGATCGCTCCGATCAGGACCCTGCCGGCCGGGGAGGCCTGGCGGCAGACCACGTTCCACCCGATCGCCACCGTCGCGGCCACCGCCCGCGGCCGGAGCCTCGTGACCCGGGTCACCGGTCCACCTGTGGCCACCCGCCGGCATGGCGACGTCCCGGCCGTCGCCGCCGCGGCAACCCGCGATCCGGAGACCGGCCGGATCATGACCTACCTGACCAACCGGGCCGCCGAGCCGGCGACCGTGACGCTCCGGCACCGCGGCCGCCGCCCGCTGGCCGTCGAATCCTGCCAGGTGCTTGTCGCCGACAGCGACGGTCCACGCGACCGGCGTGCCGCACCAGCGTTCGGCTTCGTCCCCCTGGACCCGGCCACCGGCCCCGAGCCCGGCACCATCACGGTGACCCTGCCCCCGGAGTCCTGGACGGTGCTCGCCGCGCTTGGCCTGCCGACCCGGGGGACCTGATCCAGGCGGCCCTGCCCTGCCCGGGCACGGTGCCAACCGGCCACGATCGCCATGCGGTTGATCGTGCTGGCTGTGGTCGGGGCCGGCTCGCGGTACCGTGCCTGATGTGAACGGGTTCTGGCGGCGGCAGGACCAGCTGCCGGTGCGGAACCTCGGGGCGTACCAGCTGGCGGCCGGTGCGGTCGTTCTCCGGACCTACGACCAGGCCGAACGGATCCGGGTTGAGCTGGGGCGGTCGCACCCGTGGCAGGCCGCCGAGCGCATCCGGGTGCGGCTGCTGGCGATCTGGGTGGTCCAGACGTGTTTTGTCGCCGCCGACCGGGTTCTCGCCGTGGCCAGGCAGGGCAGCGGGCCGGACGAGTGGCTGCCCGCCGGTGTCGCGTCCTGGCTGGAGCCGCTGTACCGGTTGGGCAACGCCTGGGTGCCACGGCTGGAGCAGTTGCTGGCCGGCGACGACGACGCCGTTGACGCCGGTCTCCCGGTGGAGCTGGCGCGTCCGGCTGGGCCGGGGCTGCCCGGATCGCCCGAGGCGACCGTCGATGAGACCCGGGCCGTGGTCGCACTGGTCGAAGGGCTGGTTGCCCAGGTCGATCTGGTCTGGAACGAGGTCGAGTGCGGGCACGCGGTTCCCCGCGAACTCCGACCGTGGGCCGGGCGGATGCGCCAGCGGTACGTGGGCGTGCGCTCCGTGGTAGACCAGCAGCGTGACCTCTGGATCGGGCGGCCGGTGGGCGCGTTGCGCCGCGAGGTGCACGATCGGTTGTGGGGTCTCGGCGAGGAACTGTTCCGGCTCGGGCAGGGCATGATTGTCCCGAGGCTGTTCGACCCGGGCTTCACCCTGCGCGAGGACCGGGTGCGGCCGGGCGGCGCGGGGGAGACTCCGGAACGGCGGATGCTCGCGGCCCTGCGGCAATGGCTCGGGTTCGACCCCTGGCTGTTGACGGCCGCAGAGCGGCGGGCCGATCCGACCAGGGACGTGTTGTGCCAGCTGGACGAGTTCTGGCGGCGGGACCCCGACCCGCAGGCGACCCGCCGGGTGTGCGGCCGGCTGGGCGAGGTCCTGGCGGCGGGGCAGATCGTGCGGCGGGCCGGCGAGATGCTGCGGGAGTGTCCATGGTCGCCGGTGTATGTCGTGACCTCCACCGTCCACGTGGGGGAGCGCCTGGGAAAAGCTACAATATTCGCATTTAACCCCAAGCTGGTCGGTGGGGTCTTCACCCACCAGTTCACCCGCCTAGGGACGGATCCGGCGTATGCCGATCCGCCGCCACGTCCTGACCCGTGGTTCTTCTCCGATCCCGAGGTCAGGGAGCGCCGGGCCGCCGATGCCGACGCGCGAGCGCGGCTGGCGAGCCTGTGGGCCGCCGACGATCACCCGGAGCGAACCAGGGAACTGCTCGAACAGGTGGCCCAGGCGGAGTCGGCTGGCGCGATTCGTCGCCGGCCGAGGAAGGCGTGGGGCTCCTGCCCCTGGCCGTCGACGTTCGTCGCGCTGCGACGGCTGGGTATCGGCGGGGAGGCCATCCGGGCCGGTGAGGTCTTCGCTCTCACCGCCGAGGTGGCCGGCGGGGAATTCATTCGCCGCATCATTCGGATCGGACGGTATCAACCCCGGTAGGTTGTGCCGGGGCGACGGTGCGGCTTGATCTACCCGTATTGAGAAACGAAGTGTGTGCTACCTGAATCGGTAGTCCAGATGACCGTTGGCGGCGTTTTTTTCGACCAATCGTCGAATGTGACCGAGACTTCCTTCGTCCCATTGGTTGCTGTCGCCCATTTGCGAGTCCTCTCTACGATCAAACGCATCATCGGTGGCGGCTGCGTGGAGATTCTGGCGGGGGACACGTCTTGCCGGACCGATGTCAGGATCCTTGCCGCGGGCACCGCCCCTGACGCTGCCGGCGTGGACCTCGAAGGAGCCAAGCTGTGACTCTCGCCGTCTCGACTGCTATCACCGATATCACGCCATCCGTAGGGCTGCCCATGGGCGGCTACGGCACCGACACCGATCCCCGGCTGTCCACCGGCACGAGGGCAGCACTGCACGCGCGATGCGTGATCCTGTGGGACAACGGATGGCCCAATGCGATTATCAGCCTGGACCTGCTCGGCCTGCCCCGGGCACTGCACCAGAACATTCGCACCCAGCTGCTGCCCCTGGCCGGTTGGCTATCGTCGGACATCATCATCACGACCACCCATACCCACGGCGGGCCGGCGTTGCCCGGGGAGGCCCTTGACCCCGGCATCGCCTACAACCTGACCGACACCACCGCCATCGACGCCTATGCGACCAGCCTGGTGACCCAGGTCGTTGGCTGCGTCCAGGCGGCGCTGGCCGCGACCCAGACCGCATGCACCCTGGACTACCAGACAACCAGCCAGACCTGGTCGAGCAACCGGGAGGGCCTGCCCTACACGGAAACCGCCGTGCCCGTCCTCGTGGCCCGCTCGTCCACGGGCATCCCGCGAGTGGCGCTGTTCGGCTACGGCTGCCACTCGGTGACCGCTGGTCTGCAAACCTTGTGGGATGGGGACTATCCAGGCGGGGCGTGCGCCGAGATCGAGTCGGCGCTGCCGGGCTGCACGGCGCTGTTCATCCCCGGTCCAGCCGGCGACCAAGACCCGCCGGGCGGCCGGGGGTGGGCCCTGAGAGACACCCTGAGCACCCAGCTGGGACAGGCCGTCGCTACCGCGGCCCAGACCGCTGGGCGCACCCTGAGCGGCCCGATCAGCACCTCGCTGACCGAGGTCGAGCTGCCACTGGACATCACCGACGCCCCGCCCAACCTGGCCGCCGTGCGGGCCTGCTATGTGGCACGGGCCAGCAATCCGGCGGAGCTGGCCTGGTACCGGCGCCATGCCGTGGCCATGATCGCCGCAATCGACGGTCATGACTTCGCGATGACGGTGCCACTGCCCATACAGGTATGGCGCCTCGTCGGCAGCCCGATGTTGCGGATCTGTCTCACCGGCGGTGAGCTGGTCAGCGGCTACGGCGCCTACTTCCGGAACCGGTTCGGCGGAGCCAATGAATTGATTATCGGCAGCTACGCCAACGAGTGTCCGGCCTACATTCCCAGCAACGAGCTGTTGCCACCGATCCGGTCCGGTGGTTCGTACGCCGGCGGATGGGACACCGACTACCCGGGGATCGCCGGTGGATCCATGACCGTGTACCCGCACCTCGGGCGTTTCCTGGCCGGATCAAGTGGGGTGGAATCTACGCTGATCAACGCCATCACCGCACAGCTGGGATGAGGTGGACGGCCCTCGTCCTGCGGGTGGTCGATGGCCGTATCCGGGCCGCTGGGGGAGGAAACTCCGCTGGCGGCCCGAGGTCAATGGCTGCTGGCGGGTGTCGCGGCGTCAACGCCGACGATGTGCCGAGAATGCCGCTATACGAAAATCCATTTTCGCGAAATGCCATAGTTCACGACCGCTAGACCACCCGCCGTGACCAGTTTCGCGACCAGGTACGGGAGTCCCGCCAGGGTCAGGCCCTGCACCAGCCCGACCGTCACCACGAGATTGGCCATGACTAATGCGAGGTAGAGCCACAACTGCCGGCCCACGGCCGAGGACGACTCGAACGCCCAGAGCCGGTTCAGCCCGAAATTGACCACGAAAGCGACCACGTATGCCAGCGTGGTCGCCGCTGGAAGCCAGATGCCGAGCAGCCCGTGGAACACGAACAGCGAGCCAGCGTCGGCCACCAGGCTCAGCCCACCGACGGTAGCAAACTTGGTCGCGCTATGTTGCCCGATGCGACTGATCGAAGTCGCAAACGACACGGCCACTCGCCTGCTCCTCGGGTCCGACGGTCGGCACATGCTACCGCAGCTTCCATTTTCCTGTGCCTGGGGTGTGCCGCCGTTCGGCGTTCGCTTATTGTGGGTCGGTCCACAGGCGGGCCAAGATCTCCAAGAGGTCGTAACATGATCACCGTTGACGGTGCGGCACAGGGCGCCATCATTCATCCAACTGCGGAGGTGGAGAAAGGCGCGACGATCGGACCTGGAACCAGGATCTGGCACTTGGCGCATGTCCGCGCCTCGGCGCTGGTCGGAGGCTGCTGCACCATCGGGCGCAATGTCTACATCGATGGGAAAGTCACGATTGGTGACTACGTCAAGATCCAGAACAACGTCTCGGTGTACACCGGCGTAACTCTCTGCGACGAGGTGTTCGTCGGCCCCTGCGCCGTGTTCACGAATGACCTGCGCCCCCGGGCAAGGAATCCCGAGTGGACGGTCACCCCCACCATGGTCTGTCGCGGTGCTTCGATCGGCGCGAACGCGACGATCGTCTGCGGGACCGTCATCGGGGAACACGCGATGGTCGCCGCTGGCTCCGTGGTGACCCGAGACGTGCTGCCGCACCAGCTGGTGGCCGGAAACCCCGCCCGGCACCGCGGCTGGGTGAACCGCCGCGGCGATGTGGTGTCCCGGGATACGACTGTTCCTTCGACCGGCCTACTTGAGTCCTGATAGGGTCAAGACAGAAAAGTGGATCAATGATTTCTCCCTCGACAATCCCGATCACCAAAGTCGTGATCGAGCCGGACCAGGAGGCCGCAGTTCTGCGGGTGCTGCGTTCCGGCAATCTTGCGCAGGGCCCCGTCGTCGCCCAACTCGAGCAGGCATTCGCACAGCTCTGTGGCGTTCGCCATGCGGTAGCGGTCAGTAACGGAACGGTCGCGCTGGTCGCTGCCCTTTCGGCGCTCGACCTGCACCCAGGTGACGAGGTCATCACCACCCCCTTCAGCTTCGCCGCCACCCTGAACGCGGTGCTCAGCGCGGGTGCGACCGTGCGTTTCGCCGATATCCGCGACGACTTCACCCTCGACCCGGACGCGGTGTCCGCACTGGTCAACGAGCGAACAAAGGTACTTCTCCCGGTACACCTCTACGGGCTGCCGGCAGACCTTCCCGCGTTGGAGTCCATTGCCTCCCGCGCGGGCCTCGCCCTGGTCGAGGACGCCGCGCAGGCGCATGGTGCCCAGGTAGCCAGCCGTGTCGTCGGTTCCTGGGGAATCGGCTGTTTTTCATTCTATGCCACAAAGAACCTGCAATGCGGCGAAGGCGGCCTTGTCACCACATCGGATGACAGACTCGCGGCGCGGCTGCGGCTGCTCCGTAACCAGGGCATGCGCGAGCGCTACCAGTATGAACTGCCCGGCCACAACTGGCGGCTGACCGATCTCCAGGCCGCCATCGCGGTCCCGCAGGTGGATCGCCTCGACCAGACCATCGCCGCGCGTGCGGCCAACGCGGCCCGGCTGACCGAGGGGCTGGCTGGACTGCCCGGTCTCCTGACGCCGACAGTTCCAGCAGGCAGAACACACGTCTGGCATCAGTACACGATCCGGGTGACCGAGGGTGCTCCGGTCACCCGGGACGAGCTGGTCAAGCATCTCGAGCACGCACGTATCGGGTTCGGGCTGTACTACCCCAGTCTCATGCACGACTACCCGTGCTACGTGGACCACCCGCAGGTGGTGGCCGACCCGACTCCGGCGGCCACAGCGGCCACGGCGCAGGTGCTGTCCCTTCCGGTGAACCAGTTCCTTTCGGCTGGGGACCTCGACCGGATCATCGCAACGGTACGGGAGATCTTCGGTGACTGATATCGCGATTGTCGGTGCCGGCGTCATGGGCGCCAACCACGGGCGGGTGGCCCAGGCCGTGCGGGAGCTGACCGTGGCGGTCGTGTGCGATCCCGACGCCGATCGTGCCTCGGCCCTGGCCGGCAGCTTGGGCGCGAAGTCGACGACGGACCTGGACGAGGCGCTGTCCAACGCCGAAGCGGTCATTCTCGCCACGCCCAGTCACACCCACGCCGAGCTTGGCGAGCGTGCCCTGCGGGCCGGCCGGGACCTCCTCGTCGAGAAGCCCATCGCGACCACCGTCGCCGATGCGGAGCGCCTGATCGAGGCCGCGCGGGCCAACGACCGGGTACTCATGATCGGTCACGTCGAGCGGTTCAATCCAGTGATCGCTGAGCTGGTCGAGCTGGTCGAGGATCCGATCCACCTGGAGATCACTCGGGTCGGTCCATTTTCCAACCGGCTGCTCGCCGATGTCGTGCTCGATCTCATGATCCACGACATCGATCTGGCCCGGGCGATCGCCGGTACGACCATCGTCGAGCACCACGCGATGACCCAGGTCGTGCGTTCCGGGGAAGAGGACCTCGCGTGTGCGCTGCTGCGGTTTGAAAACGGCGTGATCGCCAACGTCACGGCGAGCCGGATCAGCCAGAACAAGGTCCGCCGGATCGTCGTGACCCAGCGGGAGAACGCCATCGTGGTCGATCTGCTGCGCCAGCACATCGAGATCCATCGCATCGAGCACTCCGAGTACCTGTCCGACGGGGGCGTGCGATACCGGCAGAGCGGGCTGGTCGAAATTCCGTTCCTCAGCCACCATGGCGAACCGCTTCTGCGCGAGCTGCGGCACTTCGCCCAGTGCGTGCAGGACCGAAGCACGCCGATAGTCACCGGAGCGGACGGGCTCGCCGCGCTCAGGGTTTGCCTGGACATCCGAGACAGCGCGGTTACCGGCTAGGAGGCGGGTTTCGTGTACAAGGACAACAAGATCGCGGCGGTTGTGCCCGCGTTCAACGAAGCGAAGCTCATCGGGCAGACGATCGGGACGATGCCGGACTTCGTCGATTTCATCGTCGTCGTCAATGACCGCTCCACTGATGAAACCTCGGAACTGGCGCGGGCGACCGGAGACCAGAGAGTGGTCGTCATCGACCACGAACGCAACACCGGGGTTGGCGGCTCGATCATCGACGGCCATGTCAAGGCGCTGGAACTCGGTGCGGACATCGATGTCGTGATGGCCGGTGACGCCCAGATGGATCCGGCCCATCTGCCAGCGCTGCTGGATCCGATCTGTGATCACGGCTATGAGTTCGCCAAGGCCAACCGGTTCTTCTCCCGGACGTCCTACGCCGGTATGCCGATGATCAGGATGCTCGGCAGCATCGGGCTCTCCTTCGCGACGAAGGTGGCCACCGGGTACTGGAACCTGTTCGATCCGCAGAACGGCTATACGGCGGTGCGGCGTACGGCCCTGGAGCGTATCGACCTCAATCGCGTCGCTCGCGGCTACGAGTTCGAAAACGACCTGCTGGTGTGGCTGAACATCGCCAACGCCCGGGCCAAGGACGTTCCCGTGCCGGCCCGCTACGGCAACGAGTCCTCGACGATGCGGATCGGCCGGGTCATCCTGCCGATTGGTGGGTTGCTGATCCGGGGCTTCTGGCGCCGGATGATCCTCAAGCATGTGTTGCCGTCGTTCTCCGCGGTGGCGTTGCTGTTCTTCAGCGGGCTCGCCCTGATCGGGTTCGGCGCCACGGTCGGCGTGTGGGTCGTCGCGGAGACGCTCGGACCACCGGTCGCCAGCACCGCGAGCGTGCTGATGAGTGTCGGCCCGCTGCTGACCGGCATCCACATGTTGATTTCCGCCATGACCCTCGATATCCAGTCCACTCCGGAGTGACCACCGTGGCTGAAACCAGCGCAATGCGTGAGCACGGCACGATGACCGGACCAGCTACCGCGATCGCGTACGTTCGGGCACGGCTGGCGCGCGGAGGCGCCACCAGGAGCTGGGCGCTGGCCTTCGTCGCCTTCTTCCTGGCGATCGGGGCCTGGTCGATCGCGGCGCCGTACAACGCCATTCCCGACGAGCAGGACCACATCATCCGGGCCGCCGGCGTTGTCTCAGGTCAAATCGCCCCGGATCCGACCGACGCGGTCCGTGGGTCCGGTGCCTTCCAGACCGTGCCCGCCGGGCTGATCCGAGACGACGGGTGCTGGATGTTCGACTCGACGGTCTCTGCGGCGTGTGCACCGGGCGCGGGGTCGGACCGGACCCTGGTGGAGGTCGGTAGCGGTGCCGGGCGCTACCACCCGGCCTACTACGCGATCGTCGGCCTGCCATTACGGCTGCTGCCTGGCTGGCCTGGCGTCATCCTGGCCCGGCTGATCAGTGCGGCCCTCACCGCGGCGCTGCTCGCCGGGGCTCTGGTGACGATTCTCCGGCACTCGCGGCACCGGCTGATGCTGGCGGGGCTGCTGGTCGCGGCCACGCCGATGGTGGGGTTCCTCGGCGGGGCGATCAACCCCAACGGCGTGGAGATCGCGGCCGGGATCGGATTCTTCACGGCCGGCATCGTGCTCCTGCTCGGCGGCTCCGGTCTGGCGGGTGCGCCGGAACGATCGTCGGGACTCGGGGACGCGGCGCGCCGGGCCGCTTCGACCACGGGCGTGGTGTGGCTGGCCGGCCTGAGCGCCGTCGCGCTGGCCATGTTGCGCACCACCGGCCTGCTGTTTCTCGCGTTCGGACTGCTGGCGCTGCTGGTACCCGCGTCCATGAGCCGGTTGCGCGCGTTGTGGCGGACGCCAGCCATCCGGTGGTGGTGTGGTGTCCTGACCGTCACCGTGATCACCTCCGTGAGCTGGATCATCCTCATGCGGACCAGCGACCTCGGCGATTTCAACCCCGGCGGCATCACGTACAGCCCCAGCCAGGCGGTCCTCCTCAACATGAGCCTGTGGCCGGGCTACTTCGACGAGATGGTTGGGGTCACCGGCTGGCTGGACACCAGAATGGCCGCGCCGGCATACATGATCTGGGAATCCGCTGCCGCCTTCGTGGTCATACTGGCACTGGTGTTCGGTTCCTGGCGGGACCGGTGGCGGATGTTCGTCGTGTTCACCGGCGGCTTTCTGCTTCCCCTCGCGGTCCAGATCCGGGCCACCAACACGGTTGGCTTCATCACGCAGGGCAGGTATCTGCTGCCGATGCTCGCCGGGGTGGCGCTGCTGGCCGGGTTCGTGATTGAAGAGCGGGGCTCTGACGCGCTGCCCAGTCGAAGGATCATCCGGCTGCTCACGGTGACCCTGTTGCCGATCCACCTGATCTGTCTGGTCTACACGATGGTCAGGTGGCAGAACGGGCTGCCGGTGAAGCTGGGGATCACGATGCTCAACCCGTTCGCGGACGCCGACTGGAGCCCCCCGCTGGGATCCTGGCTTCCGATCGTGGCTGAGGTCGCCGGGCTGCTGCTACTCGGATACCTGGCCTGGACCAGGGCGGCGCGGCCCGTCCCGCCCCGGGACGGGACGGGCGGGGTCGAGGACCGCCCCGGCCGGGCCCCGGCCGACCTCGTGTCGGGAGAAGCCGGGTAGCGAGCGGTCGCTGGGGTGCGCCTGGTCGCCGGGAATTCGATGTTCTACGACCGATGGGTGACAGTTCACAGTGAACGTGGCCGCCAGTTCCGATAATCGACGGTAATCGTCGTGGACACGGACGGTCGGATTCGCCGGTCCGTACCGGCCACGGTACGGACCGGGAGTTCCCATGAATCGATTTCGTTGGGTTCGACGCGGAAACTGGTTGCGGAAGAGTGGCGTGGTCGCTGGGGCGGTCCTGCTGGTTGGAACCGGAGTCGGAGTCGGCCGCCCGGCCGCGGCCTCGGAAACGGCCACTGGCACCGTGCAATACATGAATGTCGTGGCACATCCCGATGATGACCTCTTTTTCATGAACCCCGACATTTACCAGAGCATTCGTTCCGGGATGCCAACGGTCACGGTGTATGTCACCGCGAGTGAGATCAGCGGCAACGGGGACACTCCCGAGCAGAAGGCACGCAGCCTGCAACGTGGCGTTGAGGACGCCTACGCTCGAATGGCCGGCGTTCCAGATGTCGATCCGACCGCCCAGGAAGAATGGACCGGCCAATCCTGGACCATCGGCACTCGGCAGGTGGAGCGGTACTCGCTGCTGGCCCGACCCGACGTGCAGCTGGTCTTCATGAATCTGCACGACGCGCGGCTCGGCGAGGTCTACGACGAGGGTCTGACCGACACCACGGTGATCCCCGCCGACGGGACGGTCACCAGCTCGTACAGCTACACGAAGAGCGATGTCGTCGACGTCATCGCCTCGATGATCAGTAGCTACCAACCGACCGTGCTGCGGCTGCAGGACACGATTCCCGACGCGCGCTACTGGCCCGATCACGTCGACCACTTCGCGACGGCCAGGTTCACCACGGACGCCGCCGCGCGCTACCCGGGGCGGCTGGCCCAGGTCACCTACCGGAACTACAACATCACCGACGTGCCAGCCAACCTGACCGACGACGCGGCCGCGGCCAAGGAGTCCTTCTTCGAGGCGTACCGCCCATACGACGACTTCGCCACCCCGCTCAACTGGCTGGACCGGATGTACTACCGCTGGCCGACCGGCACCCGGTGGGTCACCCGGACCGCCGACGGGCGCCCGCAGGCGTTCGTGGTCCGTAACGGCGAGGTCACCACGCTGTGGCAGGCCGCGGACGGGAGCTGGAGCGGCCCGCTCGTCCTCGGGGACACCGGCGGCGCGGTGGTGCCAGCGGTGGTCGCGGTCACCAACACCGACGGCACCCTCCAGGTCTTCGCCCGGCGGCTGCTCGACCACCATCTGATCACCGCGCGGCAGTCGCAGCCGGACGGAACCTGGCCGGCCACGTGGACCGACCTCGGCAACCCGAACCTTGACTTTGGCGGTCCAGCCGACCAGGTCGGGGTCCCCGCGGTCACCGCCAACGCCGACGGCAGCCTGTGGCTGTTCGTGAAGGACGGCGGCGGGGGCGTGTGCGGCAAGCGGCAGCACTCGGCCGGTGGTACCTGGGGCGGCTGGATCGACCTGCTGGGCGGTGCCGATGTCCAGGCCGGTGGGCTTGCGACCATCCGTAGCGACGACGGGCTGGTCTGGCTGTTTGCCAGCACCCGCGACGGCGTGCTCACCTGGCGGCAGGACGCCCCCAACGGGGACCTGCTGGAGGACGGGATGCTGCCGACCCTGGACGGTGCCGTGCCGGCCAGCCCGCCGAGCGTCACCAAGAACCATGACGGCACGCTGGAGGTGCTGTACCGGGAGGCGGGAACCACCAGCATGATCACGACCTTCCAGGCCGCCGGCGGCGCGTCCTGGGTCCAGACCCCGGTCCGGCTCGGTGGCCACGGTGGTATCGGCCAGCCGGCGCTGCTCACCGCTCCGCCTGGGGACGATGCCCGGATCATGGTCTTTGAGCGAAACGACGATACCGGGGTGAGCATGACCAAGCAGGGCGCACCGGATTCGCCGTATGAATCATGGGTCGACCTGGGCGGGACGATCGTCGACTACCCGGCGGCCACCATCAACGCCACCGACGCCGTCGTCGTCTTCGCGATCGGTGCCGACGCGAACCTCTACGTGCGGCAGCAGGTCACGGCCGGTGCGAACAGCGCATTCGGGGCGTGGCAGGTGGTGGGGTAGCGCCGGGGCACCCGGTCCGGCGCGGCGTGGCGGGGACCGCCTGGCGCGGTGCGAGTGCGTCGATCCTGTGCTGTCCGTCTCCTCCGAGGCGGACAGCCGGCGGTTTGGATACCCCCTGGGGTAATCTGGATTTCGGGTGGCGCTGACCGGGAGTGCCCTGACGGACCCCTGGTGCGCGACCAGAGCGCGAGTGTTCAGCAGACCCAGGAGAAGGAGCGCGTCCATGTGTAGTCCCGCCACCTGTCGTACCTGCGGCAAGGCGACCTTCACCGGCTGTGGCCAGCACGTCGACCAGGTGCTGCGCGGCATCCCGAAGAGTCGGCGCTGCTCGTGCCCGCCTGGGGCCCGCGCCGCGGGCGGCACGTCCCTGCTGGGCAAGCTGTTCGGTCGCTGACCGCTCCGGGCTCCGTCTCGCGCGGCCGAGCCGGTGCCCAGCGGGTGCGGCTTCCGTGAGCGTCTGCTGGCCGGGGCGCCACGCCGAGCGGTCCTGACCGGGCGGGGCGTCCGGTCAGGACCGCGCTGGCGATCGTGCGGATCAGGCCGTGGTGCAGGTCGCGCCGTTGAGGGTGAACGACGCCGGGCTGTCGGTGTTGCCGGTGTGGCTGGCCTGGAAGCCGATGCTCACCGAGCCGCTCGCCGGGATGCCCCCGTTGTACGACACATTGGTCGCGGTCACCTGCCCCGAGCTGGGGCTGTACGTCGCGTTCCAGCCCGAGGTGATGGTCTGCCCGCTGGGCAGGGTGAACACCAGCTTCCAGCCGTTGATCGAACTGCTGCTGGTGTTGGCGATGGTGACGGCGGCGGTCAACCCGGTGTTCCAGGTGTTGGTGGTGTAGGTGATCTTGCATCCGGTCGATGCGGGGGGAGAGGAGGTGGGGGGATTCGACGAGGCGGACGGGCTCACCGACTGGCTCGGCGAGGCGGAGCTGGGGGCGCTGGTTGACGGGGTGGGGGAGCCCGCCGTGAGGGTCGGAGTCTGCCAGTCTCTCCACTGAGACAGACTGCCGGCCGCGCTACTTGAGATTTTGAACGTGCCGGGGTCATTACCCGTTCCCAGCAGGTACTTCTGGATGTTCTGCTGCAGGGGGGTCTTCCACTCGGGTCTGACGGCGCAGTGGCTGCCGTCCTGGATGTCGGACCAGTAGGTGATGTTGTCGCCCGCACCCAGCGCCTTGTAGACCTCGGCTCCGCCCAGGGCCGCCACGCTGCCGGACTTGGCACCCAGCCAGTCGATGTAGGGGTTGTCCATGATGAACAGCCCTCGTGGCGCGACCATGCCCACCATCTCGTGCGTGTCCACCGGCAGGCCGCTCGGGTTGCTGGTGAAGGAACCGAACGCGTCACCCAGCCACGGTTGCTCCGAGTAGGCACTGCTCAGCGGCTGGGCGCCGCCCTCCGTGGCAATCGAGCGGAAGGCGCCGACCCCGGCGCTACCCGACTCGATCGGCATGGTCAACGCGATGCGCTGATCGAACACACCGATCACGAAGGCGCCCTTGCCGTACCGCGAGCATCCGGTGACGCCGGTCGCATCCGCCCTGAGGATGCTGCCGTCCGACTGCTCAATGACGTCGATCATCCGGCTGACGCCCCAGGCCCAGGCCATGAGGATGCCAGTACTGCTGGAGGAGCCGTAGATGCTGTAGAACGCGCCTTGCTTGTTGGTGCGGGACGTACCCTCCTGCCCAACCGCGAGGGGGTCGTAGTTGATGACGGCGGCGCCGGAGGCTCTGATGGTGGACGTGTCCGCTCCGAATCCGCCGAGGACGAAGACGGCCGGGAAGGGGCCGGAGCCGCTCGGCAGGCTGACACTGGCGGAGAAGCTGGAGCTTCTACCATTGTCCGTCACACTCACCGTGATGCCGCTCGACGAGACCGTTCCCGAGACACTTGCCGGTTTTCCGGGCTTCTCACCGTAGACAGACGCCTCGGCCAGCTGCTTGATCTCTTCCCGTCGGCACCGCCAGTCGGACTGGGTGGAGATGCGCGTGCCATCCAGCTTCGTGAAGGGGTCGGGAAGCTTGGAGTTGGCGGCTGTGGAACCGGGCAGCGAGACCGGGCAGTCGGCGCCCTCGTCTTCGACACCGGCATTCCAGGTGGCGGCCTCGGCGGTGGTGGACCCCGCTAGTATCGTGACCGCTCCAGCGACCGTGAGCGCCGCTGCCGCCAGCACGACGACCGTCGAGCGGATTTTAGAGCGACCCGAGCTGATGATCACTAGGGCTCTCCTTCCGGGTAGGGCGATGGAAGCGACGATCGTGATCGATGATCACGGATGTCGAGTGCGTCAAGCGTCGAGCAAAATCTCGTTGAGTGTCAATACCCTTCCGGAATTCTCGGTGCCTCTTACCGGAAGCTATTCGGCGGTCACCCAGTGCGGGCCGAAATGATCATGCAAGTGGACCGCTGCCCGCGGCGTGACTGCGGTGTCTGACCCGCTTCTACCTGGTTCAAGTCGCGCCAGCGGCGCCCGGCGGTGGTGGGGGGCACCGCCGCAACCGCGCTGGCGGTCGACCCCCGGTCTCAGAAACTTTCCGGTAACCAGGTTTCCGGATCCGAGGAGGAGCAGCGGTGGGCGACGCCCAACGACCGCTCGTGAACGGACACGCTATCGCCCGTGCCGGGGGAGAAGGAGACGGAGCGGCCGATGGGCGGCGGGTGCCGAATACCGCCAGACAGACGCGGGGTCCGGGCCCCCCC